>CAZRKW010000103.1:0-12884 GCA_964600355.1 uncultured Acidobacteriaceae bacterium | reverse complement strand
GGTAGCCGTAGGAGAACCTGCGGCTGGATCACCTCCTTTCTAAAAGAAAAGGGAGCACGACCTGTTTAACTCGCAGGTACGACTCTCCATCCCGGTTCTCACGATCCGGGTTCGTTCGGTGCTTCTCAGCCGAACGGGTTCTGGTGAGTCTCATCCGATAAATCAAAGAGCCATCAGACGAACCTGGCCCGGTCCGATGAAAATCGGATCGGGCTTTTTTATTTGCGCGTGCGAGAATGCCCTCCCGAGGTTCACGCCGGGACGTCTAGAGACGCAGCGCCGCTCGATCCTCCACAACTCCACAAACCAAAAAGTTTTCAGGATTTTTTTGTGCTTGTCATGCGCGAATGATGATCGAGCCGAGCCTGGCCAGAAGAATGTGATTCCGCAGGCTGGGGTTTATACCGAGGGGCTATAGCTTGCTGTGTGTCTTGAAGAGGACGAACTGGCCGTCGGCTGCGATGACGTCGGAATTCCGCGCGATTTGCGACAGGTAGGCCGCAAAGTTCAGAGAGCGGGTAGCCACCAGGCGCTCGCGGTATCCCGGCCCTTGCATGACGCGCACATAGTCTCCTTGCTTGCGCACTTCGGGTCCCTGGTATTGCCAGAGCACATAGCGAACGTTCTCCGGGACGTGAGCCCACGGCGAGGCCAGACCCACGGTGTCGGCGTCGATGATGCGATTTCTTCGATAGTCGAGCAGGAAAGGTGCGTTGATCCAGGCCAGCAAAGGCTCACCCGGGGGAACTTTTTCCTGGAGCGCTTCGATGTGATCTTTTCCCGCCGCTGAGAGCCAGTAGGTGTTGTAGTTTGCGTACGCGGGAGACTGTGCGAGATCGGCGAAGGCGAGGATCGATCCGGAGCGCGCGGCCTGGCGGTAGCGCTCCACCATCGACGGCGCAAAGGATGCGCAGATCGCGAGCGATGCGAGCAGAGGGAAGTAGAAGAAGAGCTCAGGCTTCCATCTTCCGCGGAGTCCGGGGGACATCACGATGGAAGTGACGCAGGCGCCTAAAATAAATGGGATTGCCAGCCGCAGACTCTGCGCGTATCCGAAAGCCTTGCCCAGGACGATTACGGTAGCGAAATAGCAAATCGCGCCGCTGCCTGCGCCTGCAAGAAGCGCAAGGGATGACGCGCTCTCGTCTCGCTCGACCCGCGAGTCCAGGGCCAGCAAAGCAAGCGCGGCTATCAGGCCCGTCAGCACGGCAATCGCTGTGTAATGCAGAAAAGTAGCTCCATAAAACAGTCTGCCCGGCGAGAGTAGATGGAGCTGGTCATCCGCGCCGACGGGAACCGGCGCATTCACCATTGCGCCGCGAGCGCCGTAGTTGTGAAGGTGCAGCAAAATCCACGGAAAGAGAAAGAGCGCGGCAAAGGAAACGACCTTTGCGCACCACGCCAGTTCCGATTTCCATGGAATGTTCTCTTTGCGAGGCGCGAGCAACAGGAAAGCGAGGTGAAACGCCGGGAAGATCACAAAACTTGGTTTGAGGGCCACGAGTGACCCGTAGACTAAACCCAGGGGAACGGCGGAGGGAAACGGAATTTCTCCCGACTGGGCAGTCAGCATGATTGCCGTGGCCATCAGCAGAGCCCCTGAATACAACGACGATACGTTCACATATTGCGGATTGATCGCAGCGATCAGAAGAGGCCCAACGACTGCGCCAGGGAACCACGAAAATTTGTTCCAGCCTGCGGCGGCCGTGAGCAACATCAAGGCCGCGAAGCAGAAGACCGCATCCACGCCGTTGATGTAGCCGATATGGCTGACCGGCAAAAACGACAGCACGAGGCCGTGCAGGAAGGTCTGGCCGCCGAGGGTTTCCGACCCCAACGCGCTGAGCGGACTCCCGGTGAGCGTGCCGGTGGCAAGCATTCTGACCGGATAAGCCAGATACTTCTCAAAGTCATCGTGAGAATTGAACGCCAGCGGCGGCAGCTGAGTGACGATCGCAAAGAGCGTCGCCATGCCGATCACCAGAGCGGCTGAAATGATTTCTACCGCTGCTTTCCCGTGGTAATCGAGTTTCCAGCGTTGGATACGGCGAAGCTCAAGGGCACTCACGGCGAGTTCGATTCCCGCCAGCGTCCACAGCGCCGGCCTGTAGGCGATGTGCGCGGCATTGAGGATGCCGCCGGCCGCAACCGTCGCGGCGATGCCAACACCAATTGAGACGGGCCAGCGCCCCGGGGGGCCCCCCGCCAGGCGTTGGATTGCCGCGCCGACTCCCCAAAGAACCAAGGATACAAGGATGAGAACAAAGGCCGCCAGGATGGTCGTCATCGAAGGGTGAAATGTCTCAAGCAAATGCTAGCAGAAGGATTGGCGGCCGCACATGCGGGCGCAGCTGGAGCTTGTCCGAGTTGTAACGGCGGCAGAAGCGCGGTTCGTTTCTTACTTCGGTTGCCCCGGGACGAGCACTTGTTTGGGATATTTCAAGTCGACGTTGTGTTGCTCGGTGCGGATCTCGATGGGCTTGAGTTCTCCTTTTGACTTTCCGCTCGGAGCGATTGCAAAAGTGAGGACATACTGATTGTGAAGCACCATATCCAATTGCTTCAGGTAGGGAGCGAAGGATACGGGTGCGCCAATACCCTCGTAAAAATTGTAACCGCCGCTTCCCTCGGTGAGCATGACCAGATTGCTCTGTGCGAATTGCCCGCGGAACGAGTTCGAGAGGCGGTCTCCTCCGGTGTAGATTGCGTGCACGACCACGCCTCCTTTCTGCACGTCCTCGATCGCAGCCGCTACATACGGACTTTGGGGCCCTTGATCCAGCCGGTCGATCCCACTCGAAATCAGCAGGATTTCGCGGCGCGCGCCCGTTTTGGGCCAGCGGTTCTTTATCAGGTCGCTGACGGAGAGGTAGATGCTAGGCGAATCGCCCGCGCGCGGTCCCAGAGTCAGCCGCAAAGCTTTTGCCGCGACGTCATGGTTCGTAGTGAAGTTCGCGGCTGTTTGGACTGTTCCATTGACGGCGTAAAAAACGCCAACCGCCGTACTCCTCGACTGGAGGCTGATGAAGCCGGCAATGTCCTGCAGCTGACTGCCGACACCCAATTGGCTGGCGGAGTTGTCGATCACGATCGCGAGCTGGAGTGGCGCTCTCTGGCCTTGGGCGGGAGTCCAGTTAATCACGTCCAGGCGTGTTTTCCTGGAAAATACAAGCAAATCCTGCCTGGTCAGAGGCGGCGGGGCCGTGAATTTCGGGCCGAGGACGGTGACGGTTGTCGTGAGTGGAATCCGGGAAGAATTCTGCCCCTGAGCCCGAACAGCAGGAATGCACAGAAGGGCACCAACAGCGATCAGGCCGGCGAGCAGGCGAGCGGACTTGAGCATCTTCGTAACCCCCTGTCTGAGAGATGCCCGGGGCGATCACGAAGATGCTTTTTATGCTAAATCCAGAAGCGCGAAAACACTGTATATCTTCAGGCAGTTACGTTCAGATTGGCTCCCGCAGCCGCCGAAGAACTTCCAGTGCTCCCGGTATAGGAGGCCAGGTCTCCCGCGAACTGCTGCGTCAGGTCCTGCTGAAGCGTGGCAAAGGCGGTCTGCGCCGCGGAGAGGTTGCCGGACTGGAGAGCCTGCGAAAGCGCGCCAAAGGCTGTGGCTACCGGGTTGGTCTGCTGACTGGCAGCGGAAGCGGTGCTCTGCGAACTGTTGCCGCCGCCGTGGTGATGGTGGTGTTGCACCTGCCCGGACCCTTGCTGCTGCTGAATATCCCCCTGCAACGTGGAGAAGGCCGTCTGGGCGTCCTGAAGATTCCCCGACTGCAGCGCCTGCGACAACGCCGTAAATGCCTGCGCGATCGGGCTGGCTGTGTTCTGCTGCGACTGCGATTGTCCGGTGGGAAGGGCTTGCTGCAGGGTGGCGAAGTCCTGCTGCGCCCCCGTCAGATTACCCGATTGCAGATCCTGGCCAAGCTGCTGGAAATCCGTTTGGATTTGCTGGAACTGGCTCTGATTGTTTTGCGTGCTTTGTGTCGCGTAAATCTGGGTGAGAAGGGTGCTGCTTGTAACGCTCGTGATTGACATCGTTTACCTCGGCAAGACTATAGGTGATTTAGGCGGTAATACGCGCGATATGAGTACGCCCGAGCGCACTCATTACCTGCTTGGAACGTCGCCTGACGCCATTCTTTGATTTAATCGGCCACGCCACAGAAAGCTTGATGACTAACACAGGCAACTGGATAGGACGGCTATGAGCGCGGTGGGAAGCGGGCGTACTGGACTGGTACAAGTGCAGTGCAGCCTTCACCAAACCGGCACACGATTCATGTATCTGGCGAGGACGCGATCCTCAAAACAACGGGCGCCCGAGTTTGCTATTGAGTGACCGTTTTCGCGGAATCCCCGACCTTAAAACCGGAGCCCGAAACGGGTGTGCCGACCGCGGAAATATCGTCCACGTCGGTGAGGCGGATGACTCCCACGGGAGAAGTCATGCGGCGAATCGTCTGGCCGGTGGCTGGATCTTTGATCTCGCGAGTGACGCGCTCCACGTTCAGCTGGTCGCCAACCTTCAGGCCAACCTTTGCGCCGACGTTCAGAACGATTTGCCCGCCGTCCACGGCGGCCACGAGGCCTTCGACGTTGACCGTCCGGGTCTGAAGCTTCAGGTTGTCAGCGATCACTTCTCCGCTCATCTGCTGGACGGCCTTATTCACCGCTTCGCCGATGATCGTTTGCTGGAAGTCGCTGCTTCCGAAGTCCACGTTACCGCCGCCAAATCCGTGCCAGTTGCCTCCGCCGCCGAGCAGGGAGGTGCTGTCGCGTTCCGACTCGCCCTTTCCGGAAGCGACGCCGAGGATTTCAGCCGTGTCAATGTCCACGAGGCGGGCGTCGACCGCGACGATCGCTTTGCTCTTCTTGTGTCCAAAGCCGCCGACACCGAAGCCGCCCCAGTTGCCACCCGCGCCGCCGATGTTCGTGTTTTTCGTGTCATTCCCGAACTGCGTGATGCTTCCTACGATAATCGCGTCCACTCCGAGCAGCTTGCCGATCTTGGCCGCGGAATTTGGATTCGCGCGGTCGCTGTTGGAGAAATTCTGCTCGGCGATAATCCTGTCCATGGCTTTGCGCTCAATCACCGAGTAGGTGCCGTCCTGAACGAGGAATTTTACGAGCAAGTC
Source organism: uncultured Acidobacteriaceae bacterium (assembly GCA_964600355.1). Taxonomy (GTDB): domain Bacteria; phylum Acidobacteriota; class Terriglobia; order Acidiferrales; family UBA7541; genus Palsa-295. The sequence continues at coordinate 7,743 of CAZRKW010000103.1, read as the reverse complement.
GGAGATGCCTTTGCCGACGTCCACGTTGGTACCAAAGAGCGCGGATGTGCTGCTCTGCACCGTGGCATAGTCAAAATCGAAGATCGCGACGCGCTTCTTGCGTCCTTGGGGCGGCGCGGGGGCAGCCGATGGCGCCGCAGCTCCAGGGGCCGCCGGGGCTTGGGGGCGAGCGCTGCTGGATCCCGTGATAAGAAGTGTTCCTAGAACCAGCGCGTACCAAACGATTTTCTTCATGAGTTTTCTCCCTGCTCGGATGCCTCAGAGGATACCAAACTGGCCGCCAACCGCGAGGGAATGTTACCGGCGGGTCTTCGTGGATGTCAACAAAGCGGGCGGTCAGTCGGAGATGCCTGGCAATCCGTCTAGACTCGTCTTGTTCTTCTCGTGGCGATATTTCGCCAGGCCCTCGGGGCCTTTTTTCTGGATCCAAGCCCCGAGCTGCTGACGATCGTCCTCGTATTTAAGGAGCGGAACGCTGAAGCCGCAGGAGTCGCTTACGCGCGAGACGTCCACCACGATAATCGCGCGAGCGCCTTCCATTTCTTCGAAATGAATTTTCAGCGAGGCGAATTCGGGCTTGTGAATTTCCACCACGCGCCCGCGTCCGTGGAACCGGACGATTTTAGGCGGGCCCTGGAAGGCGCAGAACATTAGAACGATTCGTCCGTTCTCGCGAAGATGAGCGATGGTTTCGACGCCGCTGCCGGTCAGGTCCAGGTAGGCAACGGTGCTTGGGCCGAGAATGCGAAACGTATTGAGGCCTTTGGGCGAAAGATTCACGTGGCCATGCGGATCGAGCGGGGCGGAGGCGACAAAGAACACGTGCTGTGCCGCGATGAATTGCCGAATCTTCTCGTCGATAACAGAGCCTAGATGCCCCATAACGGACTCCTCCGGCCGACCCGATAGCTTAGTAAGGCCGATATCTAGCGTAGCCGGTTCAACATTTGAAAACCAGCTGGTCTAGCCAAGCAGGATGGGCAGGAGTACCCCGAGGCCCAGGGCGAAGAACCAGAGAGCGGGTGCGGGCGTTCCCACGGGACGCACTTTGCGCGCCTCGCGTGCGGCAATTCGGAGATCGAGCAGGAGCCAGCGGGTGTAGCGGCGTTCGAGAAGCAGGAAGGTGAGCGCGGTAACGGCGCCATAAATCAGATGTCCCATCAAGGAGGGCAGCAGCGCCGAAGCAGCATCGGTGCTCCAGTCACATACGCCTGTGAGCAGCAGAGGAAGCAGCGTTAAAGGTCCGGCGTACCACCAGATCAGGCCGAACAGCCAGCCCCACGGCAGACCGAGGCCGAGGCTCGACGCCTCGTTGCGGAACAACAGGCCGTACGTCACGCCGATCAGCGTGCTGACCAGCAAGTGGATCAGAATCCCGCGAATACCGGAGAAGCTTGTGTCTAGCCCCGCGACCTTGGGCAGAATGCCGGTGGCGAACAGCAGAGGGCTTGCGACGATGCCTCCGGCGAATCCCGCCAAGGCGCCCCAGGCGAGCGAGCGCAAAATATGAATGCCGGCGCCTTCCACTTCGCGATTGAGCGGATCGCTCTGGACGAACAAGCGGATCCAGAAGCGATCGAGAGTGGCGTACGCTACGCCCAGAATGAGGCCGTAGAGAATGTGGCCTATGAGAGAGCCGAACACGGCAGCGGCATGCTCCGCCGACCAATCGAGCGGTTGATGAGCGGCCCAGGGGAGAAGAGTGAGTTGCCCCAGAAACCACCAGAAGATCGCGTATCCCAGCCCCCAGCCCATGCACGAGCCGTAACCGCGAACATCGTGCTGGAAAAGAATGCCAAACGTCGCGCCGATCAGCAGCGCCACGCCGAAATGAAGAAGGATCGTCGTGTGGCGCGAGACCGCCAGATCGCCATATCCCGCGAGAAGGGGAAAGTAGTCGCCGGACGCAACCCATCTTCCAAAAATGATGCCGCCGAGCGTCCCCGCAAACCCTCCCGCGACAATTGCCCGCCCCCAGCGAAACTTCGCTGCGGTGTCTCTCGATTGCAATACGCCGCGGACTCCCAGGGCCAGTCCCACCGGCATTCCCAGGCAAATCACAAATGCCACGAGAAGAGGGAATTGGCTGCGGGCGTCGCTGAGCATGGCCTGAGAATGAGGAAAGGAATGGGCGCCGCGGAATAGCGGCAGGAGTCCGGCCGGGAATACAATCCACGCGAGGAGCGCGAACGCCAGGGCCCAGATCAGTCCCGCGCCAGGACTGGTGGCGCGCTTCGCGAAAAACAACCCAAAGATCAATCCGAAGAGGCAGCCGAGAGAGAGGCTTTGAGCGAGCGGGATTGCCAGAAGCACCCCTTGCAGTGCGCCGCCGAGGGCTCCCACGCACAGCCCGAGAAGCGGATCGACCCAGGCAGAGTCCCGGGCTCGTGCAGCCGGCGGAACAGTCATGGGGGTTGATTGAGCCACTCCGTCTCCTACTTCAACTCGATGGTCTGGACAATATCCCGCGGGAAAAACAGCTCGACTGTCCAATCCATCAGCACGCGAATTTTGCGCTCCGAGCCAGGAAGCTTCGCGAGATAGATTCCGCGCCACATCAGCCATGCCAGCAGGCCCGAAAATCGCATGGTCCGGCCGCGCGCAAATGGCACCGTGAGCTCCGCGCAGGCGGTTTGATATCCAACCACGCAGAGAGCGCCCAGCGAATCAAAATGAAATGCCCGCAGGCTGCGGCCATCGGCCTGCGCGCGTATGTTTGCCGCCAGCGTTTGCGCCTCGCGCAGCGCGAATTGCGCAGTGGGAGGGCACGGTTGGCCTGTTTTCGCGTCGACCACGGCTGCGCAATCGCCGACCGCCCAAAGGCCAGGCTGGTCCTGCACCTGGAGGTGTTTGTCCACGATCAGTGCGCCGCGCTTGTCCTTGGGGAGCGGAAGGGACTTCGTCAGCGGGTTGGGAGCCGTGCCGGCGGTCCACACCAGCGTTTCGGCGTGAATGGCGCCATCGCTTAAGGTCACCACACCTGGCGCGGCATCCGTCAGCCGGGTGTTCAGACGAAAGGTGACGCCGCGCTCTTCCATTTTTCCTTGTGCATAGCGGCCGAGCGTCTCGCTCAATTCGGGCAGGATGCGGTCGCGCGAATGCACCAGCACGATGCTGAGGTCGTCGCGCTGCAGCCTGGGGTAATCCACCACGACGCCGCGTGCATAATCATTCAACGCGCCGGCGAGTTCGACGCCGGCAAAGCCTCCGCCTGCCACGACGAACGTGAGCAACGCGCGGCGCCGTGAAGCGTCCTCCTCGCGGTCGGCGCGTTCGAACATTTCGATGACGTGATTGCGAATGCGAATCGCGTCGAGCAGGCTCTTAAAGTTGAAGGAATATTTTTCCAGATTGGCCATGCCCAGATAGTTCGACACCGCACCGAGCGCGAAGACGAGGTGATCGTAGGGAACTTCCTGCCGCTGACCCGCGTCACCCGCCGCGGAATCGTTTTGCAGAATCACGCGGCGTCCCGCAAGGTCGATTTCGGCCACCGAGCCGCGAATGAACTCGGTCTGATGCAGGCTGCTGCGCAGGGGCGTGCTGATGTGACTCGGCTCGAGACTGCTGCCCGCGACCTCCGCGAGCATCGGAGTGAACAGAAGCGCATTGGTCTCGCTCACCAGCGTGACCGAAGGCGACGCCCTCGCGCGAAATTGCCGCTCCAGGCATTCCGCCGTGCGCATTCCGGCGAAGCCTCCGCCCAGGATCACGACGCGCGTCTTTTTCACCGGCGCTAACGACGGCTCCGATTCCGCCTCCAGCGTTGCCGCAGCGAGGTCACTTAAGCCCTGGGTTACCAGACCGAGCAGCGCGCCGTAAATAACCCAGCCAACGAGCGCTGGAAAGTGAGTGCGCATTTGCTCCGCGGTCCATTCGGGCATCCGGCTCGAAAATAGAGGAATGGCGATGACGCTGATCAAGCCCCAAAGGGGAATTCCCAAAGCACCTCCCGCCATCAGGTTGTCGACGTATGCTCCCGGAGTCGGCTCCAGCGCTGCGGCATAGCCGATCCCGACCACTACGCCCAGCAGCACGCCCAGGAAAGGCTGGCTCATCGTAGCCACCAGAACGAAACTGGCGACACCCCCAGCCAAAGCGCCTATCAGACTTCGTCGGAGATAGCGGTTCATGAGTCGGTTAGGAAGAAATCACGGTTCGTCAATTTGCCGCGAAGCACCCGCCGAGCGGCCTGCGAAAACGGCCAACGATTGCGAACTCGCGGCGGGCTGGGCGGCCTTCGCTGTTTGAGGGTCTGTAATGGCGCGGCGAATCGCAGCAAGAGGCGCGTCGTCGATCAAGCGAATACCGCCGCCATCACGTTCGATTCCGAGTTCCTTCCACAGTCCTGGAAGATCCACCTGCATGGGCTGGTCCTTCATCTTCGCGTAAAGGTCTTCCATCGCAGTGACGCCTGTGGCGCGATCTCCGGCTTGCAGTGCGTCGACCAGTTTCCAATCCTGGCGGATGTCGCCTCCGGCATTGAGGATTCCGCGAAGGGCGTCCTGCAAGCCTTTTTTGTTTTGGGTTTCGCGGCGGATTTCGACGTCGGCGAGAAAGCAATAGAGCGCGCCTCCCCAATACGTGCTCGCCCAGGTGTGCGTGTGGTCCAGGCCGGTGTCGTCAGGGTGCGGGACGCCCTTGGGCATATCGCGCACGAGGTCCGACCACATTTGCGAGGCGGTGAACTGCCCCGCCTGGATGCGTGCGATGGGCTCGACGTATACCGAAATGCCCTCTTCCATCCAGTGGTGATTGTCTTCCACCGATGGGAAAGCGAGGTGCACCATTTCGTGCGTGAGCATCCAGTCGCCGTCGAGTTCGGGAACCAATGTCTCTGCGCCCACCCGGATCTTGATGAAGCCTCCGTTATAGGGGAACGTCTGGCCGTGGCGGATGCCGTTCCCGTCAACGGGGCTGATGCGGATGCCGGCGTGAGGGACAGGGTAGCGGCCGTAATACGTGGATACCGCTTCGGCGGCCCGCTGCACCCAGCGCATCAGGTCCGCTTGCGAAACCTTCAGGTCGCCCGAATCGATCACCACATCGATTCGCGAAGCGCCCATGAGAAGTGTCGAAGTCATATCGCCCGCCCTGGCAGGGAAGCACGCCAACAGCAGCACAGTCGCACACAATTTTGGAAAGCTTCGCGAGAGCAACGAAAACCGGGCGCTAGTCATGGGACGCCTTAATGGCCGGTCACAACCGGCCTGTTCAGCCTTCCGGCTACCGCGACTCGTTGGTGGCCGGAGCGCCGATCACCCGCCGGAGAAGCGTGTCGAGGGCAATCTTGCCGGGGCCGAAGATCAGGATGATGAGCGACGCGATGAGGAACGTATAGGGAGCCGCAGCATAGAACTTGTCAGGGTCGGAAAAGATCGAGAACAGCGCCTCGCGATCGGCGGTGACGTAAGCCATGATCATGTTGATGGTAAGCGCCAGCGCTGTAAGACGCGTCAGCAGCCCAGCCGCCAGGAAAATTCCGCCGAAAAACTCCAGGCAGGAGATGAAAAACGCCATCGGGCCCGGAGCCGGCAGGCCCAGGCTCGTGAAGAATTGCGTCACCATCGGCAGGTGATGGAGCTTCCCCCAGCCGCTCTCGATCAGCTGCCATCCCCAGTAAAGGCGGACGAACAGCAGAAACGGACACTTCAGCCAGCCGACCACTTTGAAAAACTTATCGTAAAGGCGGATAGCCCCGTTCAGCAGATCTCGCATGATGGAAGTACGCTACCCGCCTCCGAAAGGTTTTATGAAACGGCCGCTTTTTTATCCGGTTTGCAAAACCAGCCCAGCGCCGCCCAGTTCTTGAACCAACCCTGAACCGCGGCAGGCCGTTCTTCCAGCGGCATCGAGGTGTTTCGCAGCGCGGTCTCGATCGCCTTATTCAGCGGCTTGCCTTTGCGGAGCGCGCTCAGAATCGCGAATTCTTCCGGTTCGATGCGCCGGAAGTAAACCGAATCGTCGAATCGGTGGACGGCCAGAAAGATATCTGCCGGCTTGAGTTTGGCGACGGCTTGCACGCGCTTGCGCTTCCGGCGCTCCTGGAACGTGTTGCTCGCGAAATCGGTGTCGCTGTCATCCTTGCGAACCTCGAGCAAGAGGTCGTCCACGGGGTAGTGGAGACTCAAGAGCCGGATGTGCGGCTGCAGTTCCAAACGAAGACTCGAAGGATCGAGCGTGTTCAGGTCCTCGGGGCGCAGCGCGGGCTCCGCCTTGCCGTCGAAAGCTTCGATTTCCGCCCATTCGAGGCGCACGATGTCCAAGGCCAGCGCCTGCTTGCTGCCTGCCCACTCGGGATGCTTGCCCAGCCAGGATTCGAGCCGTGAACCAAGGTTGCGCAACGTAAAGGACCTGGACGGGCAATCCACCAAATATGCATTGCACATCGCGTCGAAGCGCCTGCCGCCCAGCACCGAGCGCAGCCCGGGGAAATCCTCGATCATGCTCGAGAACAGGCGCAGCCAGTATTGGCGGTTGTAAATTTCCAGTCGCTCGAACGAAGTCAGCCGGTCATTCGGTTTGATGAAGCGACCGGCATACTCCCGCATCGATTTGCCGTCAGGCGCTTTTCGCTGCATGCGCTCGGACGGCGTGAGAGGCTGCATCACCGCGCGCGCCATCGTACGCTGGAGTTGGAGGAGTTTCATTGCCGGGGCTTCATACTGCGGTCGCAAGCAGCGTGGACGACAGGAATCGGTTGGCCTTGAGCGCTTCGTTATGGACTTCCTGGAAGGAGGGGATGCTGTCGTCCCATTCCAGAAGCGTGGCGGTGTGGCCCACCCGCTGAATGGCGCGCTGGTAGAGCTTCCAGACCGGATCTATCACCGGATGGTCGTGCGTGTCCAGAATGTATTTGCGGTACTTCGAGTGCCCGGCGATGTGAATCTGAGCGACGCGCTCGGCCCGAACGCTGTTGACGTAGGTGAATGGATCGAAACTGTGGTTCTGCGACGAAACGTAAATATTGTTGACGTCCAGCAGAATGCCGCAATCGGCCCGTTCCACGACTTCGTTCAGGAACTCCCATTCGTTCATTTCGGATACGTGGAACTCGGCGTAGCTGCTTACGTTTTCCACCGCGACAGGCACTTCGAGAAAATCACGCACTTCCCGGACTTTTTGCGCCGTCAGCCTGGCTGCTTCGAAGGTGTAAGGCATGGGCAGAAGATCGTGCGTGTAACGCCCGTCGATGCTGCCCCAGCAGAGGTGGTCGGAAACCCACGGTGTCTTGGTGCGCTTGACGAGTTCTTTCAACCGCCGCAGGTGCTCGCGATTGGGTTTCTCCGCGGAGCCAAAATACATGGAAACGCCGTGCTGAACGACTTTGTACTGGTCGAGGATGCTGTCGAGAACCTTCAGCGGGCGGCCGCCGTCGATCATGAAATTTTCGGAGATGATCTCAAACCAGTCGCAGACCGGCTTGCGCGTCAGGATGTGGTGGTAGTGCGGAGCCCGGAGGCCGATGCCGATCCCATAGTCGGTGAATCCGTTGAATCGATTCGCTGGCATTTTCTAATACCCGTCTGAAGCGCTGCCGGAGGGCCGGTGATCCCACCAGCCCTCCCAACAGCGGATACTTGCGAGGTTCGTGTTAGCCCTTGGGCATCGGGCTGCCGTCGGTTGAGCAGCCGCCTTTGCCTTTGCAGGAATTCTTGCCCTTGCAGCCATTGTCGCTGGACTTGCAACCGCCCTTGCCCTTGCACGAGTTCTGGCCCTTACAAGCATGCTTTTCTTTAGCCG
>CAZRKW010000102.1:0-13010 GCA_964600355.1 uncultured Acidobacteriaceae bacterium | reverse complement strand
TGCGCTTGGCGATTTCTTCGGAGGTCGGCTCCCGGCCCAGTTCCTGAACGAGCTGGCGCTGGGTGCGCACGAGCTTGTTGATCGTCTCGATCATGTGCACGGGGATGCGAATGGTGCGGGCCTGGTCGGCGATGGCGCGGGTGATGGCCTGGCGAATCCACCACGTGGCGTAGGTGGAGAATTTGTAGCCGCGGCGCCATTCGAACTTGTCGACGGCCTTCATCAAGCCGATGTTGCCTTCCTGGATCAGATCGAGGAACTGCAAGCCGCGGTTGGTATATTTCTTGGCGATGGAGACGACCAGCCGGAGGTTCGCTTCGATCAGCTCTTTTTTCGCTTGTTCCGCTTCGGCTTCGCCCCGAAGAATCACCTGAATGGCGCGCTTCAGCTCGGTGGGGCTTACTTCGGTGGCGACTTCGATCTCTTCGAGTTCCTGCTTGCGGGCGCGCAGGTCCTTGCGTGCCTCGGCCTGGACGTCGGCCTTGGAGGCTTCGACGCGGCGCTCGAGCTTTCCGATTTCGCGCTCCAGGAAATAGACGCGTTCGACGGTCTGGTGAATCTTGTCGATCAGGCGCTTTTTTTCGAGCAGGTTGAAATCGAGCTCGCGGACGAGCTGCGACATCTGCACGCGGGTGCGCGAAAGCTCGTAGCGGCCGTGCAGATAGGGCTTCTTCTTCGCGCGCGGAATTTTCTGCAGCTTGGCCGCCAGCTTCATGGCGGTCAGGTAAAGCTTGGCGACCTTGTCGATCTGCTTGAGGGTGTCGCGCGTCTTGGCTTCAACTTTTTCTTCGGTGAGCTCTTCGTCGTCGAACTGGACGATTTCCTTGATGGACCGCGAGCCGTTGCGCAGGTCCTCGCCGACCTGAAGAAGTTCCTTGAGGATCAGCGGAGCGCGCGTGATGGTCTTGAGCACAAGCAACTGCCCGCGCTCGATGCGCTTCGCGATGGCCACTTCGCCTTCGCGCGTGAGCAGCGGCACGGTTCCCATTTCGCGCAGGTACATGCGCACGGGATCGTTGGTCTTTTCGAGGGTTCCCGGCGTAAGGTCCAGCTCGCCGTCTTCCGAGGAACTGCTGGGCTCGTCCTTTACTTCGAGCGGCTCGGCGGAATCGGAAGCCGCGAGGGCGGCCTTGGCGCTGGAAAGGTCCTCATACACGTCGATGCCATACCGCTCGAAGGTGGAAAGAAGATCGTCGATTTCTTCCGAGGAATGAACCTCGGGCGGCAGAATGTCGTTGACCTCATCGTAGAGCAGGTAGCCGCGCTCCTTGCCCATCGCGATGAGCTGCCTTACCTGGTCGTATTTTTCCTCAAGAGCAACCGTCACGCTAATTTCCCCCTGATGAGGTGCCGCAAACTAAGAAAGAATGCCCCAAATAAAAATCGGGCCGAGGTGAGACACCCCGACGCGCTATGGAAGTGACGCCTTTAAACGGATGAAATAAGACGATCTTAGAACCCTTCGCCAGGTTCTGGCCGCCCGTGCCCGCTCGCCCAGCGCCCGTTGACACTTCTATATGATGCAGCAGACGGGCGGCTCGTTTCATACAAAACCCATCGATAATACATGAATCTGTAACCCCGCGCAACGGATGGTATCGTGGACGTTTACCTTGTCCAAGGTCCGCCCGCGCTCTAGACTTAGACGGTCATCCGGCGCCTTCGTATGCCCGCAAACCGTATGCATCCAAGCAAAAACCCACTCCCAACCATTCGATGCCTGATCTTCGATCTGGATGGCACGCTGATTGATTCCAAGCTGGACCTCGCCCTTTCCGTGAATGCCATGCTCGGCCACATGGGCAGGCCGCCACTCCCGCACGAGACTATCTACGGATATGTGGGCAACGGTGCGCAGACGCTGGTGCAGCGGGCCCTGGGGTCAGACGCCACGGAGGGAGATGCGGCGACCGGACTGGCCTATTTCCTCTCCTACTACCGCGAGCACATGCTGGATAACACGGTCCCCTATCCCGGCGTGCAGGAGGGGTTGAAGCTCCTGGAAGGCCGGCTTATGGCCGTATTGACGAACAAACCCGTTCGTTTCAGCACGTGGATACTGGAAGGGCTCGGGCTGTCGCAGTATTTCCGGTACGTGTATGGCGGCAACAGCTTCGAGAGGAAGAAGCCGGACCCGATCGGCGTCGAGGTGCTGCGGCGCGATCTGCAGGTTTCCCAGCCGGAAACCATGATGGTAGGGGACTCGGACGTCGATGTGCGGACCGCGCGGAATTCAGGCATCTGGGCGTGCGGAGTGAGCTATGGACTCGGCGTCGAAGGGATGCGCGCCACGCCGCCCGACCTGATGGTTGACTCGCTGGTGGAACTGCACGACTACCTCAACCACGCGCGCCTGCAACAATCCAGCTCTTAGCGGGTGGAATCGGCGCTTTGGCGTTCAGCCCGCGGCGTACGTGGATTTATACCAATCCCAGGTGCGCTTGAGACCTTCTTCGAAATAAACGAGCGGTTCGTAGCCCAATCCCTTGCGCGCGAGGGAAATGTCGGCCTGGGAATCGCGGATGTCGCCGTTCCGCGGGGGATCGTATTTCGGCTCGATCTTCTTGCCGGTGATTTTCCCCAGCAGCTTGACCACTTCGTTCAGGCTGATTCGGATGCCGGTGCCGCCGTTGAACACTTTGCCGGAGGCTCCCTGGCCCTCGCAGGCGCGAAGGGTCACGTCGACAATGTTATCGATGTAGGTGAAATCGCGCGTCTGCTCGCCGTCGCCATAGATGGTGGGCGGCTCGCCCTTGATAATCGCCAGCATGAAGCGCGACAGCACTCCGGAATATTGCGACGTGGGGTCCTGGCGCGGGCCGAAAACATTGAAGTAGCGCAGGCACGCGTTTTCGAGCCCGTAGACGCGGCCAAAAACCTGGGCGTAGAGCTCCCCCACGAATTTCGTGACGCCATAGGGAGAAATCGGATCGGGCTGCATGGTCTCGACCTTCGGCAGCGTGGGCGTTTCTCCGTACGCGGAAGAAGATGCGGCGAAGACGAAACGGCGCGCCTGGGCGTCGCGCGCGGCCACCAGCACGTTCAGAGTGCCGTCGATATTCACGAAATTGGACTCGATCGGGTCCTTCACCGACTTCGGCACCGATGTGCGCGCCGCCAGGTGGATCACGTAGTCCACGCCCTTGCAGGCGGACTGCACGTGGCCCAGATCGGTGATGGTGCCGGCGCGAAAGTCGATCTTGCTGCGGACTCCCGCCAGATTCTCTTCTTTGCCCGTGGAAAGATCGTCCAGCACGACCACCTGGTGGCCGCGGCGAATCAGTTCATCCACGATATTCGAGCCGATAAAACCCGCACCGCCGGTAACCAGATAGCGCATTCGTCGATTCCTTTTCTGGGAGAGCGAGAGGACCGGACGCGGAACAATCGCGTAGCAACGCGCCGGGAATCTATGGTGTGCGCTCCGCCTTTCGGGTACGCTTGAATATAGCTTGGCGGGCGGTGGCCATCAACAATCATGGAACGCGAATGTCCCTCGTACGCAATACTTTGCGCGCCGCAGGACGTCTAATCGAATTGATGTCTGAGCGGCTCTCTCCCTTGAAAATAGCGGTTATTGCAGCATGTTTCGCGGTCCTGCTTTGGCTGGCGATGCCGGCCGCTCGCACTGGGTCGCTCTTCGCGGCGCCGCGAATCGAGCAGCATTCCGCCAGCGCTCAAAAGAACGCCGCGAAAAACATGCCCCCACCCGTGAAAGAGCTGGCGGTGCCGTTTCACGTGGCGGAAACGCTGAATTACCGCGTCACGTGGGCCTCGTTCGCGACCGCCGCATCCCTGCAGGTGAGCGTCCCGGAGCGGCGGAATCTGTTCGGATGGACCACCTGGCACTTTCGCGCGAGCCTGCACACGCAGACCCCGGTGCGGACGCTGTTCACCATCGACGACGAATTCGATTCCTACGCCGATGCCGCGACGCTCGAAACCCATCAGTACGAGGGCTACCTGAGCGAACTGGGCCGCAAAGACGAGTTCGTGCAGCACTTCCTGCCGGTCGGGCAGGCGCCACGTGCCCCGGGGCTGGACGTGAGGGTTCTGCCTGGCACGCGCGATCCGGTGGGAATCCTCTACGCGCTGCGCGCCGTCGATTGGCAGCGAACGCCTGAATTCCGCGCGCCACTTTACGACGGCCACAACATCTACGAGGTGAGCGCGCGGCTGGAAGCGAAAAGCGATGCGGTCACGGTTGCCGCGGGAAATTTTTCCGCCTCGAGAATCGCCGTGAAGTTATCGCAGCCCAATACGCAGGCAGGGGATATTAATTTCCAGGTTTGGCTGGCGAATACTCCGGCGCGTACGCCCGTGCAGTTCCAATCCGTGCTTCCCTTCGGCAGCGTGCGTGCCGAACTTTCCAACTAGAGGCCGGATGCTGGAGGTTCGAAATTCGAAGCGCCGCGTACGAAGCAATTTTTCTTTGATTTTTGTGCCGGAGATTTAATTTTCGGGAACGACCCAGTCGTCGGGTGGGAAGTCGATCTGCCAGAAGGTCGCGGAGGGACTCACGAATTCGATGCCCGCCTGCGTCTTGCCGCCCTGTCCGTTGCCCAGATGGACAATGCGGCACTCCTGGGCTTTTTGCGTGGATTTGTTGGCCACCGTCACTTGCTGGCCCGTCACAACCGGGGCATCGAGCGAAATCAGCGCGCCATGAGCGTTCACCACCAGCGTCCGCGCGTCTTCCTTGAATTCCGCTCCGTCAGAACCCTTGCCGCTCACGAGAATCGGCACACTGAGCAGGACGCGCATGCTGCGCCGTCCCCCCGCCTCGGACGGGCGGACTTGCTTATCGGCTTGAGACGATAAACGCGGGGACATGATGAACCAAACTAGCCGCCGCCGGTGACGGGTGCAATGGACCTGCCGGACAGGTATGGCTGACAGTAAACACCCTGTTCGCCCGAAACAGTTTCCGCGAATTACGCGGCGGAATCGCCCCCGCGCGCGCGGGAAGCCTCAGCAGTTGACGATCTTGCCGCGATCCTGCTTCACGCGCCGCGTCGCGTTGCGCGTATCCACCACGAGTTTCGCGCCGCGCACGATGGCGTCGTAATCGTAGCTCGAATGATCGGTGGCGATCAGCACGCAGTCGTAACCGGCCAGCCGCTCCGGGCTGACTTCCACCGAGCGCATGTTCGAAAAATCGTAATGCCGCATTTTATGCAGCGCCGGAAAATAGGGATCGTTGTAATCGAGCACCGCGCCGCGCGCCGTGAGCAATTCGAGGAGTTTCAGGGAAGGCGACTCGCGCAAATCGTCCACATCCTTCTTGTACGCCACCCCCATCAAAAGCACCTTGGAACCTTTCAGGCTCTTCTGGCGCTCGTTGAGGGCGCTGGCAACCGCGTCCACCACGTGATAAGGCATGGCCGTGTTGATCTCGCCGGCGAGCTCGATGAACCGCGTGGCAAAATCATATTCGCGCGCTTTCCAGGAAAGGTAATACGGGTCGACGGGGATGCAATGCCCGCCCAGCCCCGGCCCGGGATAAAACGGCATAAAGCCGAAGGGCTTGGTAGCGGCTCCGTCGATGATCTCCCAGATGTCCAGATTCATTCGGAGGCAGAGCTGCTTGAGTTCGTTCACCAGGGCGATGTTGACGCAGCGGAAAATGTTTTCGAGGAGCTTCACCATTTCCGCCGCCTGCGTGCAGCTCACCGGCACAACCTTCGAGACAATCTGCGCGTACATCGCAGCGGCCGCGCGACCGCTAGGATGATTCGTGCCGCCCACCACTTTGGGAATCTGCGCCAGTCCAAACTGCTTGTTGCCGGGATCTTCGCGTTCGGGTGAGAACGCCAGGTAGAAGTCGGTGGCGATGTCGGACGCCTCGCGGCTCACCGGGCACTTGAGGCCGCCTTTTTCGAGAATCGGGAGCACAAGCTCTTCGGTGGTGCCGGGGTAGGTGGTGCTTTCGAGCACGATCAGCTGGTTCCGCTGCAGATTCGGGGCGATCGAGAGCGCCGTCTGCTCCACGTAACTCAGGTCCGGCTCGCGCCGTTCATCAAGCGGCGTGGGAACGCAGATGAGCACGGCGTCCATGTCGCGCAGGCGCTTGAAGTCGGTGGTCGCGTCGAGGCGCTTGCCCTTCACGTGCTGGCAAATTTTTGCCGCGGGAATGTGCTGGATGTACGACTCGCCCGCGTTCAGTTTGTCGACCTTCACCTGGTCCGTATCGAACCCGGTGACGCGCTGGCCCACATCGGCAAAACGCAGCGCCAGCGGCAGCCCTACGTAGCCGCAGCCGATAATTCCAATCTTGACGTCTTTGCCTGCGAAAAACTCCGGCTTTCGATCCCCGGGCATCCTGCCTCCATTGCAATCACGTTTATTTTTGATTTTCGCCGCCCACAGCGGCGGGACTGATTGAGCAGAAAAGCAACTATAGCAAGTTTCCCGATGCGTCTGAACGAAGGGGTTGGCCGGATGTGCGAGAATTGCAAGGGCCTCCGGACGAGCTGACATCCTATTTGCGCTTCCGTCAGCCTTCCCCGCCAACCGCGCAAATAGCCAACGGAACACCGCAACATGCTTGTTATCTGAGACCTGCCGTCATCCCCTTCCAGCCGATATTCTCCGCAGAGCGAATCCCAGCGATCGTCTCGGCATTCCGCGGCGTGCGCTTCTGCCAACACCGGTACCTCCGGCTCATTGATCTACTCGAAGACGCTGCGCTATTCTGGCTACCCGTGATCGACATTCACTGCCACATCCTGCCGGGCATGGACGACGGCCCGGAATCCTTTGAAATGTCCTGCGAGATGGCGGAGGCGGCGATTGCCGAAGGCGTCACGCACGTCATCGCGACGCCGCACGCCACCCAGAATCATCCTTTCATTCCCAACTTAGTGCGGCAGCGCTGCGACGAAATGCAGGCCCGGTTCGAAGGCCGCCTGATCTTCGGAACGGGCTGCGACTTTCACCTCAGCTTTGAAAATCTGCAGGAAATCCGCCTGAATCCGGAGCGCTTTACCCTCAACCAGAAAAACTACCTGCTCGTGGAATTCGCGGATTTCTCGATTCCCCCCGCGCTCGATCAGTCGCTGCACGAACTTCAGTTGGCGGGCATCAACCCCATCATCACCCATCCCGAGCGCAATCCGCTGATCCGCGCCCAACCCGAGCGCCTGTTCAGGTGGCTGCAGCAGGGCTGCTACGTGCAGGTGACGGCGCAGTCGCTGCTCGGCCGATTCGGAAAGGCCGCCCAAGCGGTAACTCACGATTGGCTGGACGCCGGAGCCGTTCATTTTCTTGCGAGCGACGCACACAACGTCACGTCGCGGCCTTTGCGTCTGAAGGAAGCATTCGACGAACTCGCCAAAACGCGCGGCGAAGAGGTGGCCCAGGCCCTTCTGGTCGATAATCCCCTGGCTGTTTTTGAGGGAAATCCGCTGCCCCATGTGCCTGAAATATCCGACGAGGCCACGGCCACGAATGCCGCGTCCTGGACGAAGAGGAAAAAGCGCTTCTGGTTTTTCTGATTGCTCCGGTCGTCCTAAAGCAGTAGGGATTCTTCTTCGCGCTCGGAGTGACTGTGGACTTCTATTCGAAGATTTCTATTGGAAGATTTCTAGAATCTCTTCGTAGCGCTTGAAGGGCGGAATCAGATAGCCCCCGGCGATTCCGTAGCTGCGAGCCGTGCGCGCCCAATCGAGCATATTTCGAGCGAGCTTGAAGCCGCACTCGCGCGCCCGTTCACCGGCTTTTTCCATTTCCACCAGCACCGGCTTGGGAATCACGATGCCCGGCACTTCATTGTTCAGGCGCAACGCCTGCTTGTAACTGGTCAGCGGCCACAGACCTACGATCACCGGAATGGGACACTTACCTCCCAGCTTCTGCAGGAATGCGTGCCAGTGCTCCGGATCGAAGATCGGCTGGGTCATCGCGAAGTGCGCGCCCGCCTCGATCTTCGCCTCAAAGCGCCGCAGTTCTTCGTCCGGATCGTCCGCCACGGGATTCACCGCGACCCCGATGGTAAAATTGGTGGCCCCGCCCAGATTCTTCCCGGCCCAGTCGGTTCCCTGGTTCAGCCGCGCCAGCACTTTCACCAGCCCGATCGAATCCAGCTCGTAAACGCCGCTAGTCTCCGGGTAGTCGCCAATCGAAGGCGGATCGCCCGTAATCGCCAGCACGTTGCGCACGCCGCCCACCGCCCAAGCGCCCAGGAGCATCGCCTGCAGCCCGATCAGATTGGCGTCACGTGTAGTGAGGTGCGGCACGGTCTCGAATCCGTGCGCCTCGAGCGCCCCCGCAAGCACCAGCGCGTCCATGCCCACCCGCGCCAGGGTTCCGCTATTGATATCGATCGAGTCCACCTGGCCCGATGCCATCACCCGGCCCACCTGCTCGACGATGCGATCGATGGTGACGCCCTTCGGCGGGTCAATCTCCACGGAGACCACAAATTTTTCGGCCTGGATATTCCCCCACAGGCGGCTCTCGGGCTCACGCGCGGCCACGCGACGGACGCGCTCCTCCCGGTCAATCACCGTTACCGTGCTGCCGGCCGCCTTCGCGCCGCCAGACTTTGCCGGCTGCAGTTTCTTCACCGCCTCAGCCATGGCGTGAATGTGTTCAGGAGTTGTGCCGCAGCAGCCTCCCAGGATGCGCGCGCCCAATTCCGCGGCTTCCGCGGCAAACAGCGCAAAATATTCCGGAGAAGATTTTGGATAGACCGTGCGGTCGCCGATGCGCTGCGGAAAGCCCGCGTTCGGCATGGCCGAGAGTGGAAGCGAGGAGCAAGCTGCCAGTTCGCGCACGACCGGGAGCAGCAACTGCGGTCCGACCGTGCAATTGGTCCCCACCGCCTGGATATTCTTCCCCTTCAACTGCTCCCAGGCTTCCTGCGGCCGCTTCCCCGAGAACGTGGTGCCTTCGCCGGAATAGGTAATCTGCGCGACCACCGGCAACCGCGAGAAGGAGCGGATCGCATCGATGGCGATCACGAGTTCTTCCACATCGCTGAAGGTCTCCAGGATGAATAAATCAACACCGCGCTCCTCGAGCGCCCCGGCCTGCTCCCGGAAGATATCCAATACCTGGTCTGCCGGCAGCTCCTCCAACTGGCGCACCATCCCTACCGGGCCAATAGAGCCGGCGATCAGCACCTCGTGCTTGGCCGCCTCCCGGGCTTCGCGTGCGATTTTCACCCCCCGATGGTTCAGTTCGGCTACGCGCTCTTCCAAGCCCAGGGTGGCAAGCTTGTGGCGGTTCGCCCCAAAGGTATTCGTTTCAATCAGCTGCGCGCCTGCCTCAATGTACGCCTGGTGGATTCGAAAGACCGCCTCCGAATGCGATGAATTCAGCTCGTCAACCGAACGCTGCTGGCCCACCGCGTCATACAGCAGCGAGCCCATGGCGCCATCGCACACCAGAATTCCCTGCTTCAGGCGCTCGTTGAAGTCTTCTATACGCATCTCGTGTTATGCCCCGAATCTGAGATTGAAAGGGTGAGGAATCGTTCAATCATAACATTCCGGTCTAGTGACAAGCGGCCTCACAGCCGCGTCTGTTTCCAATTCCGCCACAAGAATCGCAATCCGCCCACTGGACAGGTGGGCCGTCTCGGGCGAGCCGCGAAACACGCGATGTTTGCAAAGTCGCCACTAATTCCGTGTTTTTAGTAACTTAGAGGTGACGCAAAAAGTTTTCCTATGTATGCAAAAGATTTCCACAGATGGGCGAAGGGTGCTCCCTGTGGGGACAGGCTATCCCCAGCCTCCTCCGGCGCTTCGGACGCCAGCAGGCGAAGAGCGGGCGGCGGCGAAGTCCAGGATCGCCACCCGGAACATCCGCCTTTTCCACAACGATGGGGAAAGTCACGACCGCCCGCACCTCCCAAGCAGCAGAAACCGAGAAAGTTAGTAGAAATGCGGACTCTCAAGGGAGGCTTGCCCCCGGCCCCGAGAAGTCCCCGGCTCAGCTGCTGGTAGCCACTTTTGCGGCTCTTTGCCTGCCTTCGACTTAGCAAATCGGGGAGACAGAAAGGGTCGGCGCGGGCATCGACTGCCACAAATGGGCTAAGGCTTTTTTGGTACATCGCGTGCTTCCAAGGGTGGCAGAGGGACCTAGGCGATGACTTCAACGAATTCCACTCGGAGCTGCCTTCTGGGATGCAAAGCATCGATTCCGCGCGAGCTCGCGACCGAGCAGATCTGCGTCCAGCACTACATTATCGGGATCGAGAATGAGTGCAGCGTTATGCGTCGCGAAGCGGCCATGGAAGGCGCGAATATCGCCCGAAGGCGCGAGATTGAGAGCTACATCAAGACGACGGCGCTGAAGCTTTCCGACGTCGCCACGGGCAGCGCCCGGCTGTCCGACGACATGAAGAAGCGCGTCCTGACCACGATGCTGACGCTGATGAACCTGCAGGAGAGTCTTGACCGCTCGACCGCGCGCTTCGTGCAGATTCGGCCTCCCCAGCGGGCGGTGGAACCGGCTCCTCATCCAGCCCTGATGTTGGGCTAAAACGTCCTCACCAACTGGCGTACCGCGGCGCCCTGGCTACTGGCTGGCTGCGACCTTGCGGCCTGAGACCTTGGTTCCAGCCCCCTTCAAGACGAACTTCTGAACGCGCTTCCCTTCGCTGACTTCCGCCGTATAGATGTTGCCCTTCGAATCCACCGTTAGCTCATGCAGGTTACGGAATTCCCCGGCGCTGTGCCCGAGCTGACCGAACGACCCTACGATCTCGAGCGTGTCCCGCTGCATGATCCAGATCTTCTGGTTGGCGCCGTCTGCGACGTACATGAATTTTTCCGTTGGGCTGAACGCCAGATCGAAGACGGTTCCGTTGCCGAACGTCTTGGGCGAAACAAAGGCTTCCTTCACGAAGGTCCCATCCGGATGAAAAATCTGGATGCGATCCGCGTTTCTATCGCAGACGTAGACGAGCCCGTCATTCCCCACCAGCACGCAGTGCACGCCCGCGGAAAACGATCGCGAAGGCGGCAGGCTGGGATCGTATTTCGCGGCCCGGCCCTCGGCCGGCTTCTCGCCATAGCCGCCCCAGATTCTCCGGAACGCCCCCGTTTCGGCGTCAAACACGATCACGCGCCGGTCTCCGCCGTCGCCGTCGGCGAGATAGAGATCGTTGGTTTTCGGATCGACGAACATATCCGCGGGCTGGTTGCCCAGGTGGGTCGTGCTGTTGTTGCTCGGTTCCTCGCCCGCCGCCAGCGGTTCGCCGATCGACATAATAAACTTGCCTTCGGGGGTGAACTTCAAAATCCGGCCCCACCCTTTCCCGGCATTGCCGCTGATCCAGACATTGCCCTTGTAGTCCACGAACAAGCCGTGCTCCAGGATCGGCCAATCATATCCCTGGCCTGGCCCGCCCCATGCGCGCACCACCTTGCCCGCCGCGTCGAATTCGATCACCGGCGGCGCGGCAATGCAGCACTCGGCGGAAGGAGGATTCTCCGCCGCAAAAATCTCGTCCTTGGCGAGTGTGGACGGCCGGTGAAGAATCCACACATGGTCCTGCGGCCCCATCGCAATGCCCGCGACCTGCCCGAGAGCCCACTTGTTCGGAAGCGGCTGCGGCCATGACGCATCCACCTGGAACGCAGGCGCGCCGTCCGCCGCCCTGGAAATTTGCCCTGCGCCGAATCCGCACAGCAGCAAGCAGGCCACTGCCATCGCGCACAAAAACGTCCGGTAACAACCCAAGCGAAGAGTTCGTCGATTCATGAGTATCCTTTGCTTTCTATGCTTCGTGTGGAGCGGCTTCAGAAGTTCAATCGAATGCGGCCGAACGCGGTTAGCTCTTATCGCATCGGAGTCTTCCGTGTCAAGTTTGCGGACTGCTGGGTAGTGACTCATTTTGATTTTTTAAGGCCCTTTTAAGGGACTCGTTTATCAGTAACAGAACTACTGGGACGAGCCAAATAAGCATGAGCCGCGTCTAATAACTTGCTTGTAATACAAAAGCCTTTACAATAAAGCCTGGGTGCGGTACAACCCTAGCCACTAAACTGACTTATCACTAGAGGCTGATTCTGGTGGCGGGGAGTAAAAAAACTAAGGATGTTTTAGAAATGCTCGGAGATTTCTTCCGAGAAGCAGCAGTTCTAGTGCTCATCTTTTACCCCTTGGAGATGGCACGAAATGGCAACCTTCCTCTCCTGTTCACGTTCCTCGTTGGCGTCGGATGCATCGTTTTATTGCTAATGGGAATCGTATTGGAAAAGATGAGAGGTAAGTAAAATGACAGACGCAAAGTACGCAGAATATTTTGCATTGGCCGCATATAGCGGCGTAACGCTCGTCGTCTTTTTGGGCGCTATCCTATGGAGCAAATATCGCAGGTGGATTAAACGCCGACTGGACATCCAAGGCTACCAAAATGATCCTCCAGCCGGTAACGATCACCACGCCCCTCCGGCGCATAGCGCATCCTAGGCGGCCTGTCGTACGTGTGTGTGTAGCAAGTCCGCAACCTGCCCAATGGACCATACGTGGTCTGCAATGCCCGCTTCCATCGCGGGCGTAACCCTCAAGGTTTGATGCACTCGACAAAAATTATAGTGCATGTAGTGAAGCGCGATTGCCGCGATGTGATTATCCAGCTTCTTAGAGAATGCGTTCGTCAACCGGGTAAAGCGGCGCATTTTCATTCGCATCGTTAGGTTCTGGCGCTCCACATGGGCTCCACCTAGCCCTAGCAGCGTTTTGGGCACGCTTCTTACGCTGCGCGGGAGTTAGATTGGACGAGCTAATCTTTCCGCCAATCTTCCCACCCTTCCGGCCCATCTCAGCCATAACCTTAGAGAGTAATGCGGCATCGGTAGGCGGTTCCTCTGCGGTGGATAGAGCTACAACTGCGGCTGCGATTTGGTTGGGGTCTTTCAGCTTCTTGCTAATACGCTTTGGCATATAAACATCTGCCACGGTCACAAGGGGCTTTCAACTGGGCGGGTCACTCAAAATGAGTCACTACCGACTGCTGTGTCAAACCTCGTTAGAAATGTCCCCTTTTGAGTTTTTGC
>CAZRKW010000101.1:0-13075 GCA_964600355.1 uncultured Acidobacteriaceae bacterium | reverse complement strand
ATGGAAAACCGATTCGCGCCGTAGATCACATTGGAGTCGGCATGGCTCGGGGCTCCGCTAAGAATTAAAAAGTCGGCTCGCGTCGATCCGTGTCTTGTCCTCGATTATTTCGCGAATCTCTCTCCATGTGGCAAGGTCTCCCTTGTTGGCGGCCTTAATGATTAATTGCGGCAAGCCGCGAATTGAAATGCCGCCACCGATTCGAGCAGTTTGGGGAAGGGAATACGCTGAAGCAACTGACAGGATTCCGGTCCAGTTGGGTCGAGAACACGGTGTCACGTGAGGGCGGGCGAGAGATCAGTGCGTGAGAAATCATCCCCCTTGAACAGAATCGGTTCGCCCGTTGTCTTGGCTAGGGCATAGGCGAAGCAGTCCCCGAAATTCAGATTCGCAGGATGACCACTGCCCTTGCCGAAATCGCGATAGGCTTCGCGGGCAATGCGGGCTTGCGCCTCCGTAACCTGCTCAATGATGAGATCTGCCTCGCGGAACAGATCGTCAAATCGTCGACTGGCCACGGGGTTTCGGCTCGCATCGATGACGGCTGCTGCTTCGACGTAATTGACGGCCGAAACTCGCCGCATGTTCGTACCGGCTATGGCCTTCGCGAATGTCCGTGCTTCCGGCTCATCGCGAAGAATTGCGATGAGAGCCGATGCATCGATAATCATCGCGGCAACCCGCGTTCGTCGTATAGCATCTCGCCATGATCGACAAGCCGGTAGGGCTCCCGTAGATGTGCTGCGCACTCCTTGCCGATCTTGACCAAACGGTCCTCGAGGCCATCGCCGTGCTCCCCGCGTACTCTGTCCAAGCGTTCCCGGACGGCTTCGGTGATTGCAGCGGTCATACTTTCGCCAGTCAGCCTTGCTAATTCCTGGGCCAACTTATAGGTTTCTTCATTCTTAATATTAAGCGCCACAAATATACCTTTCTACCATAGTATATCTACCAGCATACCAAAAGCAGAGAGACGTTGCAATCTTATTGCATCTAATGCCTTTACGTACGTTACTACCCGTAATCGCCGCCGATCGAGTGTTGCTACGGGTTTCGCCATGGAGCCCTCAGAAGCCCCCAACTGAGAGGGACTTGCCCCCCGCCGCCCGGGAGGATCACTTTGCCAGGTCGTTTGACAATCCCGGCGACGTGCTTTAGAGTGGGTTTTCCGTTGGTAATGTGTTGACGGACAGGACGAAGAGCAGCGGCAGTGGCGCCGCGTATCTTCGTCTTTTTTTTTGGCCAGAACATTTTGGCTGGCTTTATCAACCACATCGAGATCAAGCCAGTCGTCGGTACGACGCACTGCTGGGGGAAATTATGGAGAGCTCCAACGTCGTAGAAATCGATTTTGCGCAACTTCCGGACGGAACGCTCATCGAGATGATTGAAGATCCGGCCAATCCGGGGAGGTCTATCCTCGCAGTGTACCGGGAGCGAACCGTCAGCCTGGCGGAAAGGTTCGAGGATGGAACCAGGAATCTTGTGCCGCTGCCGCGCACCGACCGCATTCTCCAGCACGTGTGCCTTGCCCAAGGTGTGGAAGCACACGGAGCCCTGCTCGACCTTGTTGGCGCTGTCGCCAGATTCTTCGACGTGTGCCTTGACCTTGAGATGCCGTGGCGCATCCTGCTCACCGCGTACGTCATGAGCACCTGGTTCCCCGAACAGTTACAAGCTGCCCCCTACGTCGCCCTAGTCGGCCCCCCCGGCTCGGGCAAGACGACGGCGCTGCGGGTTCTGAACCTCTTGTGCTACCGCAGCCTGCTGATCACCGATATTACCTCGGCTGCCTTTTACGAGATTTCTGATCGGATCCGGCCGACGATCTTGCTCGACGAAACGCTGACGGCGGGCCACCCACGCGAGCTTATGCATCTGCTGAGAGCAACTAGCACAACTGGATTTGTTTCTCTCCGAAAAGGCAAGGCCCGGTTGGCATTCGGCCCCAAGGCGTTTTCATGGCTCGAACTGCCGGATGACGCGGCGCTCAATAGTCGCTGCCTGATTGTGCCGATGCACAAAACCGGCCGCACGGACTTGAAGAGCCCGAACCATCCAACCATCCTGGCGTCCGCGAAGAAGGTCCGGATGCAACTCCAGCAGTTCCGATTTGAACATTTCAACGGATTCCCGGCGCCGAAAATTCCCGCCGACGTAAAACTGTCGGGTCGGCAACTCGACCTCTATCGGGCGGTCGCGCTTCCTGTTACACAGGATGAGAAGTTGTGCGAAATCCTGGCGCGTTTGATCGAGCAACAAAACGAGCTGCAGACGGCGGTGCTATCACCAGCGCAGGCGACGGTGCTGCATGTCCTGTATTCGTGGATTCATGAGAAACCGAAAGCACCCGCAGTCGGGCTCCGTGGGTTGACCGCCGTGGTGAATTCGGAGCTTACCAAGCGAGGCGAGTCGATTGTGAACGAGCGCAAAATGGGGAATATTTTGACCTCCTTGTCGCTGACGAATCGCCAGCGGACGAATACGGGCTACATCCTGTTGCTTGACTCCTCCACTCGGGAGCGAATACACGCAAACACCCGCGATCACAGGACAGAAGACCCGGTCGAAGATTGCAAGATCTGCTCCCCGACCGACGTATCAGTGAACAGTGCTGCCCCCCAAGTCGCCAAGACGGAGGCCGCAAAGACGGAAAAGACTCCGTCCGCGCCGAGTGAACGTGGTGAACGTCGTGAACGTCCATCCCGAACCCGTAAGACGCGTCTGGTAAACTCGACTCAAATCACTTCGGACCTCCGCGGTCGCAGTCGTTTGCCCAAGCGCTAGTAAAACATGACATCCTGCGCCAGCGGGGACCAGATTCGCTCGGTAGCACAGCTCGGCAGCGTGGACCGCCTATTTGTAAGAAGGACGGGATTTACGCCCTCACGGGAATCAACCACCCGATTGAGTGCCCGTCGATATCTTCCGCGTAACTGAGACGCGACCCCGGGAATCCAACCAAGACCTCTAGACGGTGGGTATAGATCACCGTGGTTTTGCCGCATCGATTCGAATTCTCCTCAACGGCTGCGTGTCGGCAGGCAAATCTGTTGAGCCGGCCGGGTACTGGTTAACGCTGAGTATGTAGGCGGTGATGTCGGAGACCGCCTCGCGCGTGAGGCTGCCGGGTTTGTTTTTGGGCATGGTGGTGCGGATGCGTTCGAACAAGTCGCCCATCGACTGGCCCGTCCACTTGTCGATGAAATCGGGACCGGCGAGGGGCGGGGCAATTTCGATGCCCTCCAGGCCCTGTCCATGGCACGAGGCGCATTGCTGTGCATATTGAGCGTGGCCTCGATCGGCTTGTGCCGCGGTGTAGAGCGGCGCGCTGGAGGCCGCCACCTGCGCCGCCGCGGGCTGTGCCGGTTGCATTTCTCGCGATTGTATCGCGGGCGATCCGGAATTGCCGGACGGCAGCTTGTATACCACCAGCTCGGCGGAATAATTTCCCCCGCTGATCGCAACCGCCAGATACTGCTGGCCGTTGAGCATGTACGTCATCGGCGAGCCGCTCTGCGGGGCCGGCATGAAGATTGCGCCGACTTCCTTGCCGGTGGCTTTGTCGTACGCGCGCAGCATCGCGCCGCGCTGTCCGTTAGGAGCGGTGAAAAAGCCCGCTTCGCCGATGATGACCAGGGTCTTCGTCACCAGCGGACCGAGCAGGCCGGTGCGTCCGGTGCGCGGAATATTCAGGCCTTTCAGCGCCGGGCTGTTGCGGACATTATCCGGCGTTTCGCCGTGAGCAATTTCCCACGCGAGATCACCCTTGTCCAGATTGATGGCCGTCAGAATTCCGTAAGGAGGCTTCAGCAGCGGCAAGCCGCGCACGGTAAGAGGTCCTCCGCCACCGGCGGGTTGGGCCGCGACGGCGCGGGGAGGCGGAGCCACGACAGCGCCCATGGGGCGCGCTGAAGATGGAATCTGTCCCGCGCGTCCCGTGACATAGTCCATGTCAGAAACTTCCGGCGGAGGATGAATCAGGCTCGAGACCTGGCTGGTGGTCTCCGAAAAGACGTACAGCAGGTGCGTCTCGGGATCGTAGGCTCCTCCCGGCCAGTTGGTTCCGCCTTGTCCGGCCGGTGAGATGATGACGCCGAGCGGGCCTTCCGCCTTGCTGACGACCGGAGGCGTGAACAGCGGCCCAATCTCGTACTTATTGTCCTTAAGCATCTGAAGGGCTTCGGCACGCAACTCAGGCGTGAAATCGATCAAGTCATCTACCGTGACGCCCTGATGCCCGTAAGCGGGCGGCTTGCTGGGAATCGGCTGCGTCGGCGAATACCATTCGCCCGGAACGCTGCCCTGCGGGACCGGTTTTTCTTCGATGGGCCAGATAGGCTTGCCGGTTTTGCGATCCAGAACATAGAGGTACGCCTGCTTGGTCGGCTGTGCCACCGCCTTGACGACTTTCCCATCCAGATTGAAATCCACCAGCATCGGCGCGCAAGGAATGTCCATATCCCACAAGCCGTGGTGAACCAATTGATAGTGCCAGATGCGCTTTCCGGTATAGAGGTCGACGGCGACAATGCTTTCGCCGAAAAGTCCGGCGCCGGGCCGATGGCCTCCGTATCGATCTCCCGTGGGAAGCTCGACGGGCAGGTAGGCCATGTTCAGGTCTTCGTCCACCGAGATCTGCCCCCACGCTCCCGTGTTTCCGGTGTAGGACCAGGAATCCTTCTCCCAGGTGTCGAAACCAAATTCGCCGGGTCGCGGAATCGTGTGGAAAATCCAGAGGCGCTTTCCGGTGCGCACGTCAAAGGCGCGGACATAACCCTTCACGGCAGTCTTGCTCTTGGGCACGTTGCCGTCGAGCATGGCGGCGCCCACGATAACCACGTTCTTCGCGACGGTCGGAGTTGAATGCAGCCCAATGGGCGCGGTGTCCGGGTCCATCACCTGATCGTCGTCTTTTTTCAGGTCAACCGCGCCGCCGGTGCCGAATGTGCTCACCGGGATTCCGGTTTTTGCATCCAGCGAAATCAGCCGGTATCCAATGGTCACGTAGAGAATTCTCTCGTCCTTGCCGTCGGTCCAGTACGACACACCATGACCGGAAAACTGCCGCGGAGCATTTTCAGCGCGCACGCCTTCGTTCTCGCTGTGCATCCAGATCAGCTCGCCCGTCGCCGCGTCGAGGCAGACGACCGCGCGGCGCGATCCAGCCGTGACATAGAGCTTCCCTTTCACCATCAGCGGCGTGCCTTCATATTGATATTCCGGCCGCGGGCCAAAGATGTCCGTCTTAACGCGCCACGCAACTTCCAGCCGGTTGAAGTTCGAAGCGTCGATCTGATCGAGCGGCGCGTATCGCGTGTACCCGAGGTCGCCCCCGTAGGTGCGCCACTCGCCATCCTTCGTGCCCGACTGCGAGTAGGCTGCGGGAATAATCCCTGCCATGCAAAAAATCAAAACAATCGCGAGAAACGAACGGAAAAATCTGGACATTTTTTCTTCTCCCGCTGCGGCACAGCCAACGACGATCAGCCCGTGAATTTCAGCTTCTAATTGACTGCATATGCGGACACTCGGCAGCGGAATACTACCCTAATTTTTATGCTCTTAGATAGGAATCTGGAATTTGGGGAAATGGAACCTGCGGTGCAGCGAGCAATTCTTTGTAGGTCACGGCTTCGACAGCGGCTTTAGCCACCGGATTAAATTCTTGTCTGGTCATGTGGCAGTGGTGACGACGTTTTTCCCGGTCAGTGAAAATCTTCCTCAGGCTAGGGTGATTTGATTGCTGTCGGTATCGTCACTTGCGTGCGCGAGTGGGTAACACCGCTGCAGATGTGCCGCTTTTCTCGCTTCCACAAGGGGGAAAAGGAGGGCTGTCATGAAGAAGGCGGCACGCAATTACAGGATCCGGGAGATCGTTCCGGACTGCCGGCTCATCCTTTTTTCCGGCCAGGCAGCCACGGTCGATTTGCTGGCACAGGCCCGCCAGCAGGGCCATCGATTCGACATGCTTGCCAAACCGATGAAGCCTGAACAGTTGATAGCCGTGATTTCGGTCCAGTTCCGGCTATGCCTCATAAAACGCGTCGTCCAGACACAGCGGGCAACGATTGAATCGACCGGCAGTCATGCCTTGAACCGAGTACGGTTTTCTACAGAGAACACAGTATTGGACCGACCCGAGTGCGTGGATATCATTGGCAGCTACCGTATTACGTGGATCGTACGAAGAGGGCGTTCTGCCTAGGCAGGCGATGCGGATTCTGGTGGTCTTCGGTCAAGAAGTCGAGAGAAAGGGCATCTGCTCGGTTCTCGGGACAGATCCCCAACTAACCATTTGCGGGGAGGCCATGAACGGCCGGGAGGCCGTGGAAAAGGGGTCGTCGCTGCGCCCCGACATCGTGATTATCGACATTGGCACGCCTGACCTGAACAGCCTGGAAGCTGCCAGCGAGATCAAGCGCCTGGTTCCCGAAGCCGAAATCGTGATCGTGGGGCCGGGCGGGAATCCGCAAATGGTCCGGCAGGCGTTTCAGGCAGGCGCACGCGACTATATCTTCAAATCGAGCGTCCCCACCGACCTACTCCCGGCTATCGCGAGGATTACCCGCGACGAGCGTTTCCTTCAGGTTGCGGGCCTGGCTAATCGAAGCCAAAATCTGGATCCTCGGGAAATCCTTCAGAGAAGCTCTGCGCATGAGAACACTCTTCACGAGAGTGAAGAGCGGTTCCGCTGTGCCATGAATAGCACGGCGGAGGGGATCTACACCATCGATACTCAGGGGAAGGTCACCTACGTCAATTCCGCGGCGGAGGCGATGTTCGGGTGGACTTCCGCCGAATTGCTGGGGAAAAAGATGCACGATGTCACGCACTACCAGCACCCGGACGGCACTCCCTTCCCCGCCTCCGAGTGCCCCGGTTTGCAGGTTCTGGAGAAAGGGATCCAACTCCAGGACCATAAAGACGTCTTTATCCGCAAAGACGGCACCTTCTTCCCCGTAGTGTTCAGCTCCTCGCCGTTAAGAGGCGATGGCAGGACGGTGGGTGTGGTGGTTTGTTTTCGCGATGACAGCATGCGCAGACAGGCGGAGGAGGCGCTGCGGCAGGAACTGGAAAATTCCACCAGCAAGCTCCGGGAACTCTCGGGGAAATTGCTGCAAATCCAGGATGAAGAACGGCGTCGCATCGCTCGCGAATTGCATGACGGAGTCGGGCAACTGATCGTCGCGTTGAATCTCAACCTTTCGAAACTGAACGACGAAAAAGATAAGCTCAGCCCAACGGCGCGGCAGTCCCTCGCCGAGAACACCAGGTTAACCGAGCAGGCTCTTCAAGAAATCCGCACGATGTCTCACCTCCTGCATCCGCCGCTGCTGGATGAAATGGGGCTGGAATCCGCGCTTCGCTGGTACTGCGAGGGATTTGCGGAGCGCAGCAATATCTCGGTGTCCATGGACCTCGCTTCGGGCTTCAGCGACGGGCTGCCGCGTGATCTGGCGCTGTCTCTTTTTCGAACCGTTCAGGAATGCCTCACAAATGTTCATCGTCACTCAGGAAGCTCGACCGCACAGGTGCGGATAAGCCGTTCCTCCCGCGAGATCACCCTCATAGTCCAGGATGAGGGCAAAGGCATCCCGCTTGAAACTCAGTCAAAGATTTCCTCGGGAACGAGCTTCGGCGTCGGGTTGCGCGGGATGCGCGAAAGGATCCGCCAGTTTGGAGGCCGAATGGACATTTGCTCCGACCCCGGCGGAACGCGAATCGTCGTGGTTCTGCCGGTCCCCAGCGAGCCTGAGGGCGGGCAGGAAGAGTTCCAGACGGATGGCGATGCGACCAAGCAGACCTCCTTCACGAAGAGCGATCAGGATACGACCACCATTCTCTTGATTGATGACGAAGCCGCAGGATTGTTGCCGCGAAAGCTGTTGCTCGAGTCCGCCGGGTACCGCGTGATCGCCGCGCACTCGGGAGCGCAGGGCCTTCAAATCTTCCGGTCCGAAAAGGTCGACGCCGTGATCCTGGATTACTGGATGTCTGGAATGAAGGGAACCGCCGTGGCGGCCGAGTTGAAGCGGATCAACCCGGCTGTTCCGGTCGTGGTTCTTTCGGGAATGTCGGATTTGCCGGGCGAAGCCTCGGGCATCGTGGATCAGTGGATCGTCAAGGGAAGCTTCCGGGCGGAACAGTTGCTCGATTCCATCGTGGCGCTGCTCGATCGCCGGCCTGTCTGAGTGGTGGTTCATTAACTGCAAGCCGTTTCACGCGGGCTGTGGCGCGCGATCGCTGGATGGGCTTCCCGGACGCGCCGGCCCAGCCTGAGCTTCAATCCATTGGAGAACTCCGAATGCAACCCCATCGCCCCTGGATATGTTCGCGTAAAATTGCCGCCGTGTTTATTTTGTTGGGGGCTTTCGAATTCACCGCGCGACCGCAGGCGAGCAACCCTTCGCAACAGCAACTGAAACAGCTCGACCTGCAACAACTCGGGGACGTCGAGGTAACCACGAAATCCAAGGCGCCCGAACAAGTCTGGAAGACCGCGGCTGCGGTCTATGTGATCACCCAGGACGACATCCGCCGCTCAGGCGCAACCAGCATACCCGAAGCGCTGCGACTCGCGCCCGGAGTAGAAGTCGAGCGCATCGACGGCGATAAGTGGTCCATCGGAATCCGCGGCTTTGACAGCCGTCTGAACCGTTCCGTGCTGGTGCTCATCGACGGACGTAGCGTCTATACCACCTTGATCGCGGGCACTTACTGGGAGGTGCAGGACACCCTGATGGAAGATATCGACCGCATCGAAGTGATCCGCGGCCCGGGCGGCACGGTGTGGGGGCCCAATGCGGTGCAGGGCGTGATCAACATCATCACTAAGAGCAGCAAGGATACTCAAGGAGCGTTGGTAAGCACCGGCGGCGGCAACGAAGAGCAAGGATTTCTGGCCGCTCGCTACGGCGGGGGCGATCCGAATGGCCTCAGCTATCGCTTCTATGCGAAGGCATTCAATGGCAGCCCGGAGATTCACTCGGATTTCAACAGGTATGACCACTGGCGCTCGATGCAGGGCGGCTTCCGGGCCGATTGGAGGAAAAACGAGCGCGATTCCTTCACGCTGCAAGGCGATCTGTACGATCAGCGCGCCGGTGAGACCGTTCAGGCTGTCAATTACGCCCCTCCCTTTTCGCAAATCCTGACGGGGAATGCGGTCCTTTCCGGCGGAAACATTCTGGGCCGCTGGACGAGAACGTTTCGCGATGGGGAAGATATCCAGCTGCAGATCTACTACGATCGAACCAATCGCTATGAACCGAACTTCGACGATATTCGCAACACGGTCGATGTCGATTATCTGGAACGCTCCTACCTTGGATCGCGCAACCACCTCTCCTACGGTCTGGGCGCCCGCGCGAGCCACGGGCACGAGCCGGCAGTCACCACGGGCCTGTATTTCCAGCCGAACTCGCGAACCGATGAGCTCTATTCCGCTTTTATCCAGGACGACATGACGCTCGTGCCCAACCGCTTGACCTTCGAGGTGGGCACAAAACTCCTGCTCACCAATTACACCGGCGTCGAACCGGAACCGAGCGCCCGCTTCCTCTGGACCCCCACCGACACCCAAACCTTTTGGACAGCCTTCACCCGGGCCGTGCGGACGCCGTCGGACGGCGAGGACGACTTTTTTCTCTCGGGATACATCGGAACTTCGGCCACCGGATTGCCGTTCTTCGCGCGCTTCAACGCCAATCGTAACTTCCAGTCGGAAAAACTCGATAGTTACGAAGCGGGGTATCGCAGATTACTGGGCCGTAATGTCTACTTCGATCTGGCGGGATTCTTTAACCAGTACTCCGATTTGTTCAGCGAGGATATCACCGGCTCCCCCTTCGTAGAGACTGCCCCTCCTCCGACGCACATCCTGCTTCCGGCGGAGTTCGGAAACGGCCTGGACGGAACATCGGCAGGCGCGGAAATCGCCCCGGAATGGAAGCCCACTTCCTTCTGGCGGCTGCGTGGATCGTATTCCTTCCTGCATATGTCGATTAGAAGAGGACCGAACTCGCTCGATATCGGGAGCGCGCCGGCCACCGACGGGGAAAGCCCGCAACATCAGGTCCTGCTGCAATCGTCGTTCGACTTACCGAAGAGCGTTACTTTCGATTTCGACTACCGCTATGTGAGCAAGTTGGCGGGGATTTCGATACCGGCTTATTCGACCGCCGATGCCCGCCTCGCATGGACCTTCTGGAACCACTGGGAACTCTCGGCCGTCGGCCGCAATCTCTTGCAGCCCGGTCACTTTGAGTTCGCCAGCGATCCGGGCCCTAACGTCGCAATCAAGAGAAGTTTTTACGGGAAGCTGGTCTGGACAAGCAAGGAAAACTGACCCAAGTGACTCCTGCTTCCCGCTTCGTTGGTTTCCGTTTCTCCCGCCGAAATTGCCTCCTTCGGCGGCGACTGGCATTGCTCGCGGCGATATTTCTAGTATCCCTAGGCCTTTGTCCCCCTGATGTCGCTCAACAGTCCAAGCCAGAGGAATACCAGGTAAAGGCTGTCTATCTTTATAACTTCGGAAGATTTGTCGTATGGCCCGGCGCAGCCACAGCAGCTCAGGGAACCTTCGATGTGTGCGTGATGGGACGCGATCCGTTCGGAAGCGCCCTGGACGCCACGCTTGCCGGTGAAACGATCAACAACCGGAAGCTCGCTGCGCGGCGGATCGCCATCCCGCGCGAGGCAACCAACTGCCAGATTCTATTTATCAGCTCGTCAGAGGCGCCCCGGATCAAGGAGATCCTCGCAGCGGTGGGGAGCTCCGCCGTCCTCACCGTCAGCGACATGCCCGCTTTCACGAGCAACGGCGGCATGATCCAATTCGTTCTCAAGGAAAACAAGGTTCGCTTTGAGGTGAATCTCACAGCGGCCGAAAAAGCCGGGCTGACGTTGAGTTCGCAATTATTGAAGGTCGCCACCGACATCCGAAAAGAGCCGTCCGGCACGAGCGGACATCCATGAGCACGCTTCGCGATTCGCTTTCTAAAAAGCTGACCGCCATGAATCTGCTGGTAAGCGGCGGCGCGCTGATT
Organism: uncultured Acidobacteriaceae bacterium; assembly: GCA_964600355.1. Classification (GTDB taxonomy): domain Bacteria; phylum Acidobacteriota; class Terriglobia; order Acidiferrales; family UBA7541; genus Palsa-295. The sequence continues at coordinate 2,024 of CAZRKW010000101.1, read as the reverse complement.
CTGGCGTCAACTGCGTTTTTTGCCTACGACGTGATTACCTTCCGGGCCAACCTGATCAACAACACGTCGACCCAGGCGCAGATCATCGGCTCCAACGCGGTTTCGCCGTTGATCTTCAACGATCCCAAGTCAGCCGAGAGCACACTATCCGCGCTGCGCGCATCTCCGCACATCATCTATGCCGGCATCTATACCCCGAAAGGCAGGCTATTCGCGGTTTACTCGCGCCAGCCGTATGTTTCTACGGTCGATCTGCCCGCGTTCGCGTACGGTCAAGACTCCAGCTATGCCTTTAGACGCGGAGAATTCGGTTTGGTGCACACCATTGTCTTTCAGGGAAAGCCCGCCGGGATCGTTTACATCCGATCCGACCTGGGCGCGCTGTATGACCGGCTCCGAAGCTACACCATTATCCTGCTCGTGATTCTTGTCGCCTCACTGGTCGCTGCCCTGGCCCTTTCCCGGATTCTGCAGCGGGTGGTCTCGCAGCCGATTCTTCGCCTGGCGGAGACGGCGCGGCGCGTATCGCGGGACAAGGATTATTCGGTGCGCGCGCAAGCGACCGGCGACCGCGACGAGGTGGCGTTTCTGGTGGATGCCTTCAATGGAATGCTCGTCGAGATTCACAAGCGCGATCAGGCGTTGCAGGAGAGCGAACAGCAATTCAGGACTCTGGCCGACTCCATCCCACAACTGGCCTGGATGGCGGGGCCCGAGGGCGGCCTCTTCTGGTACAACCATCGCTGGTACGAATACACGGGAACCTCCGCTGAAGAAATGGCCGGTTGGGGCTGGCAATCGGTACATGCCCCCGAGACACTTCAGGAGGTTCTGAGTAAATGGCGAGCGTCGCTTGCGACCGGCCAGCCATTTGAAATGATTTTTCCCCTCCGCGGCGCGGATGGTACGTTCCGCCAATTTTTGACGCTGGCGATGCCGGTACGGGACGCGGAAGGCAAAGTCGTGCGATGGTTTGGAACCAATACGGACATTACGGAACAGCGCCGCTCCGAGGAAGCCCTGCGCCAAACCGAAAAGCTGGCCGCAACGGGCAGGCTTGCCGCAAGCATCGCGCATGAAATCAATAATCCTTTGGAGGCAGTCACCAATCTGGTTTATCTGGCGCGCAGGCAGCCCCTGAACGTGGAAAAATATTTGAAGCTGGCGGACCAGGAGCTCGACCGGATTGCACAAATCACGAAGAATACTCTGGGCTTCTATCGCGACAGTACGTCTCCGGCGGAAGTGGACATTTCGACGACTCTTGAAGAAGTGTTGTCCCTCTATGCGAGGAAGATTCAATTCAAGCGAATTACGCTGCGGCCCGAATATGGCAACGGACTCAAGGTGGTGGGATACCCCGGCGAGATACGGCAGATTTTTGCCAATCTGATTGCCAACGCCATCGAAGCGCTTCCTGACGAAGGCTGTCTCGCGATTCGGGCGTCGAAAGCCTGCATGCTGAACGGCGACGGGCCGCCGGGCGTGCGCGTCACTTTTCTGGACAATGGGAGCGGTATCGCCCCCGCGCACCGGAAGAAAATCTTTGAGCCTTTCTATACCACAAAAAAAGATGTGGGCACGGGGCTGGGGCTGTGGCTGACTCAGAATCTGGTGGCGAAGCATCATGGCTCGCTGCACGTTCGCAGCAGCGTTCAGCCGGGACGCACCTGGACGGCATTCTCTGTGTTCTTGCCGGAGCGGCCTCCGAAGAACTAAACTCTAGTCACCGTAAATAAATCGTCGCGAGGACTGATGATCGTAAACTGGCAAGCTGCGAGTGCTCCCCTCTGGCCCACTTTCGGAGATCCAAAGTGGCTCCCAAACGGCGCAAAGCACAATCCGGATGAACGGGGATTCGTCGATGAAACGAAAAATCAGCGGATCATCGTAATTGACGACGAAGTGTTGATCGCCGAGACAGTCGCCGAAATCTTGAATGATCAAGGTTTTGACGCCACGCCGGTATCCGACGGGGCAGCCGCCATTGAGCTCGCGAAGACCTTGCGTCCCGATATCGTGCT
>CAZRKW010000100.1:0-13084 GCA_964600355.1 uncultured Acidobacteriaceae bacterium | reverse complement strand
GCGCGATATCGGCTCGCCCTGGGAATTGGTGGAGGAAATTGGCAAAGGCGACGTGCGGTGGAGCGAGCCGCGCGAATTTTCGGAGTTCGCGATTCCGCGCAAGCCGCAGGGGAACAAAGGCGATTACGGCCATGCGCTGGTCGTGGCCGGGTCGGTAGGGAAGAGCGGGGCGGCGGTGATGGCTTCGTGGTCGGCGCTGCGAGTGGGCGCGGGGTTGGTGACTGTTGCCACACCCGAACCCGCGCTGCCGTTGGTGGCCGTACACACACCGGAAGTGATGACGGAGCCGCTGGCCGCAACGGAAGCGGGAAGCATTTCGATGCGCAGTCTCGATCACGGTTATTTTGATTCCGTGGTGAAGGGCAAGCGAGCGCTCGCGATCGGACCGGGCCTTTCGACGCACACGGAAACTCAGGAATTCGTGCGGGCTGTGGTTGGCAAGAGAGCCGTTCCAATCGTGCTGGACGCGGATGGACTCAACGCCTATGCCGGGCGCGCGGCGGAGCTGAACGATCCGCGGTCTAGGCTCGCGATCACGCCGCACCCGGGCGAAATGGCGCGACTGCTCGGCAGCAGCAGCGGCGACGTGCAGTCGCGGCGGATGGAAATCGCGCGGAAGACGGCGGCCGATTGGAACTGCGTGGTGATCCTCAAGGGGCACCAGACGATCACGGCGACTCCCGCGGGTTCGCTTCGGATCAATTCCACCGGGAATCCCGGGATGGGCACTGGCGGCACGGGCGACGTGCTTACCGGCATGCTCGCGGGACTTACCGCGCAATACGCGGATGTGGAGTGGAGCAAGGTGCTCGGCTTCGGCGTGTATCTGCACGGACTGGCCGGCGACCTCGCCTATGCCGATTCCGGGGAAGCGCCGCTGATGGCGAGCGACCTGATTCGATGTATTCCGCGCGCGTACAAGCATTTTTACAGCGAGATGGGCCGTGGCTAAGCGCGAAATGGTCACGCACTCGTCGGAGCAGACGATCGAACGGGGCCGGGAAATTGGCGCCGCGCTGAAGGCGCCGGCGCTTATTCTGCTTTCAGGCGACCTTGGGGCGGGGAAAACTACGCTGACGAAGGGAATTGTCAGCGGGCTGGGTGCGGCGCGCGAAGAAGATGTGACCAGCCCTACGTTTACCCTGGTGCATAAATACGAGAATGGCACGCGCGTCTACCACGTGGACCTCTACCGCGTGGTGAGCTTCCACGATTTCGAAACGCTGGGGCTGGAAGATGTCTTCAGCGAGCGGGCGATTGTGATCGTGGAGTGGTCGGAGAAATTCGCGCTGCGCATGGACTGGCCGGTGGTTCGCATCCACTTGGAACATGTGGCGGAAGACACGCGGCGCATTTCCATCGACGATGCTTTTGAGGTTCCGGCGAGCCGCGAGAATTCCTGAGAATTACAGCCCTACGATCTGAAATCCCGCATCGACAAATATTATATTTCCGGTGACGCCCCGGCCAAGGTCGCTTCCGAGGAAAACGGCGGTGTCGGCTACTTCGGCCGGGTCCGTGTTGCGCCGGAGGGGCGCGTGCTGCGCGACGAAGTCGAGAACCTTTGAGAAATCCTTGATGCCGCGGGCGGAAATGGTTTTGATCGGGCCCGCCGAGATGGCGTTTACGCGAATGTTTTTTTGCCCCAGCTCACCTGCCAGGTAACGCACTTCGGCCTCGAGGGCCGCTTTTGCCACTCCCATCACGTTGTAATTTGTGACCACGCGCGTGGACCCGAGATAGGTGAGCGTCATAATCGAGCCGCCCGATGTCATTAGCGGTGAGAGCGCTTTCGACAGGGCGACGAGCGAGTAGGCGCTTACTCCGAGGGCAAAGGTGAAGCCGTCGCGCGAGGTATCGAGAAACGGCCGGTTCAGGTCTTCGTGGTTTGCGGAGGCGATGCTGTGAACCACTACGTCGAGTTTGTGCCCGGCCGCGCCGAGGGATTCGGCTAGTTTGTCGATATCACCGGGTGTCTGCACGTCGCAAGGAAAGAAGTCCACGGCGCCGAGTTCGCGCCCGAGTTCCTCGACGGCCGGCTTGGCGCGTTCATTCTGATAGGTGAGCACCAGCTTCGCGCCTTCGCGAACATAGGCCTGAGAGATCGCATAGGCGATGCTCCACTTGTTCCATACGCCGAGGACGATTGCTGTTTTGCCTTCCATTATTTTTGACATGGCTTGCCATTCTATCCGGAAATTTGAATTTCGCGACAGGGTTTGCGGGGCAACGCGGCAAAAATCGGATCAGCGCAGAAGGCGGATCAATTCCCGAACGATGTCGGCGAGCACCGGCCAGAGCACGGCGAGAAGCCCGATCACCGCAACGCCGCGCCGGGAGACCTGCGGAATCGACAGGCCCTGGAACCGGCCGGCGTCCGGCTGATGGCGCGCGCAGAAGCCGCCTTCGACAGCGCGGCGATTGCAGCGCTGGCCGGAAGGTCCCAGATACAGGCATGGTCCCAGGTCGCCGGCGCCAGAAATGGCTTGAGGAGTTTCATCGAAGACGTCTTCCGGCGCGGCGTCTGGGAGATCATCAGGAATCTCGCCGGACGGCGTTCCGGCGTTAACGTTTACGCTCCCTTCGATGGGTCTCGCCACAGTGGCTCGCCTCGGTGGGGATAATCTAACAGCAGCGATTGATGTCCGACACCCGAACTATGACTGCTCCCGCCCATCCGGCACGGATGAAGCTTGAGCCGTACTCCGCCGACATCCGTCTGAGCAGCCTCACGCTGGGCATCGACAACATCCATTATGACGTTTTCCTGAGCCCGCTATTTGTGGAATTTACGCGGCAGTATCTGCTGGACCTCATCCGGCAGACGGTGAACGTGACGCTGGTCTACGGCAAGAATCTAAAGAAAACCACGCCGCCCGAGCACGCGACCTTCCGCAAGCTGCTCACCGAGGTACTGGAGGCGTCAACGACCCAGGCCAAGGCCCTAGGCTCAATCGAGCCGGATGTGCTGCACCGGCTGGCACTGCTGAAATTCATCAACATGGAGCTGGGGAACCAGTTTTCGAGCACTCTGGTGGAGTGCAAAGACTGGATCCGCTCGCGCGGCGAACTGTTCGAGCACAGCGAGCAGGCTCACGTGATGCGGTCGAAGATTTCCGATATTCAGGCGGACCGGAAGAACATTTTCCGCAAAGTCGGGGAAACGATCGGGCATGTGTGGCGGGAAGTGGAGGAAGGCACGCTGTGGAAATCGCGCCGGGCGATTTTCGGCGAAGACTTTCGCGAAACCTACGAGTTGCTGCAGAACCGCTTCCTTTTCGTGGAGGGCGGGAACGACGAATACCTGTTTCTTGAGCACTACGTTCTTCTCGGCAACTTCATGAACGATCCGGACCGGTTCGCCGTTTTCGAGGCGGTATTGCTCGATTTCGTGCGCGACATCGTTTCGGACGAAGACAACTCCGAGGAGCTGAGCAAGGCGCGCAAAGGCTACGAACGCCTTCTCGAACAGGCTCGCCTGCTGCGGTCGGAACTCGCGAGGATCGAGCGGGAGCATGATGAGGTCGCGGCGCGCATCGGAGAAGCGGACGACCGGTTCACGCAAATTTTCCGGCTCCGGGGCAGCGGCTCGCCGGAAGGGCAGGGCGATCTCGACGAACTCCGGCAAAAGACTGTTGCGCAGGAGAAGAAGCTCGCGGAACTGGCTCCGGAGGTCGACGCTGCCAGGCAGCGGTTGGAGTTTCTCGCCGACGAGCACAAGAACCGGCTGGGCGATTATCTGAACCAGCCCGCCAACGCGCGGCGGTTGTTTGATGCGTCCGCTTCGTTTGGTGAGAACGACGCGTCGGCGGAAACACGGCAAGGGCTGCTGGAGGAATGGGTCCACCGGCTGGAAGAGCGCGATCTCGTCTATCACATGCTGGCGGGCTATGAAATCCGCAAGATCCATGGCGAATATTGCCCGCCGATCCACCTACAGCAGCTGAAAAAGGCCCTGGTGAACCGCGACGAGGCGAAGCGCGTGGAGCAGATCCTCGAGCAATTTCCCGCGCGAAAAATTTCCATGAAGAGGCTGGACGACGTTTCTCGCGCCATCCGGCGGCGGACGCACGAAGAAACGCTCCCGGTGGGCCTGCAGTTTGCGGAAGACCTGATGCGGCTGCGGCGCGACCGGCGCAATTACCACCAGGTGGTCGGCTGGATGGACCGCATCAACCTGGTGCGGTCGGAGCACTCGCGGGAGCTCTCGCAGGCGAACAAAAGCCTCTACGAATTCCTGCATCCGGAAGAGGGCCGCCCCGAACAGGACCTGGTGATCAATCACGTGGTGATCAAAGCCGATGTGCGCGGATCGACGGAGCTCACCAAGGACCTTCTGGACCGCGGTATGAATCCAGCGTCGCACTTCAGCATGCACCTGCACGAACCCGTGAAAAGGATGCTCGAAAGTTACGGGGCCGCCAAGGTATTCATCGAGGGCGACGCGATCATTCTCGCGATCTACGAGCACGAATCGACGCGGTCGACGCGGCGCGCGGTCGCCCGGGCGTGCGTGCTGGCCCGTGAAATTCTGGCCGTCACGAACCATTACAACGTGCGTGCGAAAACGACCGGTCTGCCCCCGCTGGAACTCGGAATCGGAGTGGCATTTCAGGATTCCGCGCCGGCGCTCTGGATGGACGGCGATTCGAAGATCATGATTTCGCGCGCGCTGAACTTGTCCGACCGGCTTTCCGGCTGCTCCAACATGGCCAAGCGCATGTTCCAGGCGAATGAATCGCCGTTCAATCTGTTTCAGCTACAGGCCTTGATGGACGAAGCGGCCGGAGACGAAGGCGAGATTCCTCTGATTCGTTACAACCTCAACGGCATCGAGCTGAATGAAGAAGGATTCGAGAAGCTCGGCAGCGAAATCGCGCTGGCTCCGATGGCGGGAAATTTTCCCATGCCCTGGGGCAAAGAGCGCGTGCAGCTTTATTTCGGTGAGGTTCCGCTGGGCGGATCGCTTGAGCCCATTATCGTCCGCAAAGGCTTCATCCGGCAGTTGCTACCCGGCGCAAAAATCGGCCAGGCGGGCAACAAAGCTTATTATGAAGTGTGCACCGATCCGAGGCTGTTCGAAGTCGCGCGCAAGAAGTTCCCTCCGATTTCCTCGAAGAATTAAGAATGTGATGCACGATTCCTTCTATTTTGCCCAAAGACGGTAGCCGCCGCGGAAGGCATTGCTGTTGGCGGCCAGGCGGGTTTTCGGAGGGAGCTTCTTGAGTTTCTTGGCGTTTCCTCCTCCGAGGACTACATAGTCAGGGTTCGTTGCTGCGGAGAGTTCCTGCACGATGTCGGCGATGTGGCGCCTCCACTTCTTCTTGCCCAGGCGTTTCAGGCCGCGCAAACCGGCGTAATCCTCATATGTCTTGCCGTGCTTGTAAGGAAGATGGGCAAGTTCCATGGGCTCGACTACGCCGTCAACGATCATCGCGGAGCCGAGTCCGGTGCCGAGGCCTAGAAAAAGCATCCGGCCGCCTTCGTAGTCGCCCAGGGCCTGCATGGCGGCGTCATTGATGATTTTTACGGGGCAGCCCAGTGCCTTGGAATAGTTAAAACAGACCCAGCCCGCGCCCAGATTGTAGGGTTCACGCAATGGTCTGCCGTGCACGACGGGCCCGGGGTAGCCTATGGAGGCAACGTCATGCGGCCAGTTCTTTGCGGCCGCTTTTACCCACGCCGCCATTTTCTTCGCGGTCATTTTCGGGCCGGAATCGACCTTGCGCGGGGTCCGCTGGCCGCTCGCCAGGATCTTGATGTGCGTTCCGCCGACGTCGATCACCAGGATTTTGTGAGCCATTCGGGCCGCCCCTCCCCCTATTTTATCGAATCATGGCCTACCGCAGAAGCCGCCATCTTTGCATAATTGCTCTTCCACCAGCGGGAAATCCCTGCAATCCATCGACCTTGTACCTAAAAATCATTTTTACTTTATTGACAACGATGTTCGCGAAGTGATATGAGTCCGCCACGGGAATGGGTTGGTGTGGTTCGTTCAGGAGTAGCCGGGCAGGCCGAACAGGGGGCTGACTAGCGCCGCATGCAGATTCGAGTCGCGCTTCTACCAGGATTGATTTGCCTGCTTACCCTATTTTCCCCAGGCGACCGGGTGACGCTTGCTCAAAATCATCTCCCCGAAGCGTTGGGCGGAACAGTCAGATCGCAAGAAGAAGGCGCGATGGAAGGCGTGGTGGTCAGCGCCCGTAAGGATGGGTCTACGACCACAGTCAGCGTGATCAGCGACAAACAGGGCCATTTCGGATTTCCCTCGAATCGCCTCTCGCCCGGCCATTATTCGCTCGCAATTCGGGCCGTGGGGTACGACCTCGACGGTCCGGCGACTGCGGATGTGAGCGCCGTCCACGCCACAGCTCTGAATCTTGCGCTCCGCAAGACCACCAATCTCGCCTCGCAGCTTACCAATGCGGAATGGCTGATGAGCATGCCCGGCACCGACGAGCAGAAGAGTTCGCTGATGGGCTGCGTGAACTGCCACACGCTGCAGCGGCCCGTCGCTTCGACCTATACGGCAGACCAGCTCACCAATGTGATTCACCGCATGTACGGCTACTCCTCGGGCAGCGAGCCCGGAAAGGCGCAGCGCCGCGTGAACGCCGACGCGCAGGCCGGAAGTCCCGAGAAGTACCGCAAGCTCGCCGAATACATCGCCTCCGTCAACCTGAGCAAGGGACCCGAGTGGGCCTATTCGCTGAAAACGCTTCCTCGCCCCAGCGGCCGTGCGACGCGCGTGATTATCACCTCCTACGACCTGCCGCGGGAGAGGGCCATGCCGCACGACGTGATCGTCGACGAGCACGGCAGCGCCTGGTACTCCGATTTCGGCGAGGAAATTGTAGGCGAGCTCGATCCGAAGACGGGCAAGGTGCGGGAATGGCCCGTGCCGGTGCTCCAGCCCGATCATCCCAAGGGCATGCTCGGTATCGAGGAGGATCGGGACGGCGAAATCTGGCTGGGGATGATGTTTCAGGCGGCGATTGCGCGTTTCGATCCCAGGAGCGAAAAGTTCAAGACTTACAGCGCCCCCGAAGTGCTCAACGAAAACGGCATGCCGAAATCGCAGGAGCGGCAGCGCGAGGTAACCCTGCAGTACCGCGTGGACGGCAAGGTATGGACCACCGAGGACAACGGCGAAATCGAGCGCGTCGATTTGAGCACCGGCAAGTATGAACGGTTCCAGCCGCTCAAGAATTTCGCGGAGCCCCCGCCCTATACGATTTACGGCATCGCCGCGGATTCGCAGAACAATCTCTACTTCGCGGAGAACGTCCACAGCTTCATTGGCCGCATCGACGCCAAGACCGGAGAGGTGAAGTTCTTTCGAACGCCCTTTCCGCATTCCTACCCGCGGCGCGTTCAGATGGATGACCAGGACCGCCTCTGGTTCGGCGAGTACACGGGCAATCGGATCGGCTTGTTCGATACCAAGACGGAGAAGTTCACCGAATGGGACGCGCCCACGCCGTGGAGCGGGCCCTATTACGTGACCCGCGATAAAAACGGCGAGTTGTGGACTGGCGGCATGACCAGTGATCGCGTTACGCGCCTCAATCCTAAGACGGGTGAGTTCGTCGAATATCTCATGCCGAAAGACACGAACATGCGCCGCGTGTTCGTGGATAGCTCGACCACGCCGGTTACTTTCTGGGCGGGCAGCACGCACGGCGCCGCGATCGTAAAGGTAGAACCGCTGGACTAGAAGCAGGAAGGCGCGTGGTGGCGCGTCAGGAAAATATGTAGCGGTGGGGCCACGCACGGGAACTACAAAAATCGAAAGAGGGGTACCAGGTGATCATGTACAAAAGCTCGCGGCACGCTTGGTTGGTTGTGGCTCTGCTGGTGTTTTTGGGATTGGCTCCATCGCTCGTGGCGCAGTCGACGTCCACGGGCGCCCTTACCGGCACGGTGACCGATGCCAGTGGCGCCGTGGTGCCGAATGTGACCGTGACGGTGACCAGCACAGACACCGGCCAGGTGCGGACGACCACGACCAGCGCGAATGGCTCCTACAACGTGGGACTGCTTCCACCAGGTTCGTACCAGGTGAGATTTGACGCAGCCGGATTCAAGGAAGCGGAGGTTCCTTCCGCAACGATCGTCGTGACGGAGACGGCGACGCTCAACCAGTCGCTCCAGGTGGGAGCGCAATCCGAGAAGGTCACGGTGGAAGGGGAAGTAGAAACCGTACAGACCTCGAACGCGACGGTCGGCACGGTGATCACTTCGCAGACCGTCACGTCGTTGCCTTTGACCACGCGAAACTATACGAATCTTCTGGGATTGACTGCCGGAGCCAGTGTCGGCGTTTTCAACGCCGCCACGATCGGCCGCGGCACGCAGGACATTTCCGTGAACGGCTCCTCTCCCAACCAGAACAATTTCCAGATGGATGGAGCGTCGGTTGTTTCCATCACCGGCAGCGGGAGCGCGCTGGATAACGGCGGCACGTCGGGAATTGGAATCGTGAATCCCGACGCGGTTCAGGAATTCAAGATTCAAACATCGCTCTACGACGCAGGCTACGGGCGCAATCCGGGCGCCAACGTGAACGTAGTCACCAAGTCCGGCACCAACGATTTCCACGGAACGGCATTTGAGTTCCTTCGCAACACGGCTTTCAATGCCAACGATTTTTTCCGCAAGATCAGCCCTCCGGTCAACGGTGTGCCGAATAACGGAAAAGAGGTGCTGAACGCGAACCAGTACGGCGGCGTGTTTGGAGGCCCTGCCAGGAAAGACAAGCTTTTCTTCTTTGTGGCCTACCAGGAGAGCCAGCAGAAGAACGGGATCTCGTCCGGGGGCGCTTCCGCTCCGACTTTGCCTCCGATCCCGGCGGGGGATCGCTCAACACCGGCCTTCCAGATGGCCCTGGGCGCCACTTTCTGCCCGGGCGGGCCAGCCGGAACAGGCTCGAAGAACATGACCTCCAATGGTGGGACGCAGGTGGCGTGCAATGGGTCCAACATCAACCCGGTGGCCCTGAGTTTTCTAAACCTCAAGAATCCGAATGGGACCTACTACCTGCCCGGTTCGGGCACCGGGGCATACACCACGGCCACCTTCAGTATTCCGGCACGATTCGAGGAGCATCAGGCCGTGGGCAACGTGGATTATGTGATCAACAGCAAGAACACATTATCGGGCCGCTGGTTCTATACAGACGGTCCAACGACCTACAGCTTTTGGTGCGGCACAACCGTGGTCGGGGGAACGGTCCCCGGCACCTGCCTTCCGAGCACCGGGTCGCTCGCCAACTATAGCGTCACGGACACCGTTGTGAAGCTGACGTCGATTCTGACGAACAACCTGGTGAACGAAGCTCGGTTCTCGATTCAGCGCCCCGCCGCGAATCCGACCAATACAGTGCCGTTCACGAATAACCAGGTGGGCATTGCGTCGCTCAATCCGAACCCCAAGTACAATCAGCTGGATGAAATACTGCTTCAAGGAAACGCTTCGTTCACCGCCGGATCTTATTTCGGCAACGGGCAAAACAAATACACCACGCAGTGGGAGGCGGCGGACCAGATTTCCTGGTCGCACGGGAAGCACACGATTCGGGCGGGCTTCGAGTCCGAGCGCGACCGGACCGATTGGAACTTCTACAGCATCGCGCTGGGGCAGGAGACGTTCAACAGCTTCCAGGATTTCCTGCTGGGCCTCCCCGGATGTTCCGGCAGCCTGAACGCCGCGCAATGTGCGCTTACCCAGGCGAGCAGCACGAGCGCTCCGCTCCCAGGGCAGACAAACGGGACCAGCACCAGCAACATCGTGAATACAGGAACCACCGGTTCGGTCACAGGACCCAACGGCCTGATTCATGCGTTCCGGTGGGGTTCGGCGAACGCCTTCGTTCAGGACGACATGAAGCTCAGTCCGCGGTTGACCGTGAACCTGGGTTTGCGGTGGGAGTGGGACGGGGCCGTGTCCGACAAGTATGGAGATATGACCAATATCTGGCCGAGCCTAATCAACACCGTCAATACGCCCGCTCTGCTGGGTACTTCGAACGCCACCGGCACGCTGGCGGGGTTCGTGGTGCCTTCCAATTACAACTTTGCGGCGAACGCAGCGGCTCCGGTGGGAGGTCTTTTCCAAAGCAACCACAAGATCTTCTATCAAAATAAACCTCCGATCGACGATTTCGCTCCGCGCGTCGGCTTTGCCTGGCAGCCTCTTGCAAGCAACCGGTTGGTGCTGCGCGGCGGGTTTGGGTATTTCTACGACCGGCTGGGACTGAACACGATCTCCGCTGCCGCGACACAAGGCGAACCGTACGCTATCACGGTCGTGCAATCCGGAGCGGCCAACTACTACTCGACAGAGGCGTTTCCCTATGGAAATCCCTCGCCTGCCTTGGCGTGGACACCCCGCTGGGTAAACATCAATACTACGACACAGACGGGAACCAGTTCGAACCTGTCCCAGGTGCTGGTGGAGCAGCAGATCGTTACCCCGCTGATATATCAGTGGAACCTCAATACGCAGTACGAATTTGCCAACAGCTGGGTGCTCGAGCTGGGTTACGTGGGAACGCACGGCATCCATCAATACAGCGGCAGCCGGCAAATCAACGAGGCCGGTCTTGCGAGTCTGGCGAACCCGATCAATGGCATCACCACGAACACGGTTGCCAACGCATCTCTGCGTGTGCCGTACCTCGGCTTTTCCCCCGCCGGCATGAGCACAGCTGAAACCAAGGGAGATGTGAAGTTCAACAGTCTCCAGGCGATGCTGCGGAAGCAGATGACACATGGCTTGACGCTCCAAGCCGCCTATACCTGGAGCAAGTCCTTGAACGACTTCACCAACGCGTCAAACAACTCGGCCAACAGCGGCGACCCCAATAATTTCAGACAGCAGTACGGGCCGAATCCTAACTACCATCCCCAGCGCTTGGCCCTCAATTACAGCTGGGATCTTCCCCTGGGTCACACGGAGGGATTGGTCGGCAAGTTGGCGAATGGCTGGAACCTGTCCGGGGTAACCATCGTCCAAGACGGTACGCCTCTTTCGATTACCGACACACGGGGCGGAACGATTTATGGTTTCGGCGCGGGCCCGGTAACGTCCCGTGCGCAATTCTGCACCGGGATGGGCCCGGCGAACGTGGCGACTCCGGGAGGCGTCCAGCAGAGGCTGGGGGGAAGTATTCTCGGCGGCCCGGGATATTTCAACGCGGCGGCCTTTTGCCCCACCCCTGTGATCGGCAATGGAACCGGCTTTGGAGATAGCGGCGTGGGGATCATTTTGGGCCCCGGGCAATTCAACTGGGATATGTCCTTGATTAAGACGACGCAGGTGGGAGGACTCCGGGAAAATGCCGTGCTGGTATTCCGTGCGGAATTTTTCAACGTGTTCAACCACCCGCAGTTTAACAACACGGCGACTTTAGATGACTCCAAGAGCACCTTTGGGCAGATTACCAGCACGTCGGTGAATCCGCGGGTCATTCAATTTGCGCTGAAGTACATATTTTAAAGTCGCGGGCACGCCGTGCGGCGATGCAATTCGTGAGGATTGCAGTCGCCGCACGGTTCGCTGCCGCAGCAGCGAAGGGGAATTGCGATGAAGACACAAAGTTCGAAGTCGTCGATGGTTGCGATGGCGGCGTGCATGATTCTCGGCGCCGTTCTTTTTCTTTCCATGGCGCGGATCGAAGCGGCGCCGCGTGGGAATGCCGCGGCGCAAGCTGAAGCGAGCCGGGTCGCGGTGAATGCCGACGATATCGGCGGCGTTGTTACCAGTTCGAAAGGGCCGGAAGCGGGTGTTTGGGTGATCGCGGAAACAAGCGACTTGCAGACCAAGTTCCGCAAGATCGTGGTCACCGACGATCATGGCAGGTTCCTTTTGCCCGACCTGCCGAAGGCAAACTACAAGGTGTGGGTACGCGGCTACGGCCTGGTGGATTCCACTCCCGTGAACTCAGGGCCCGGTAAAACGCTGGCGTTGACGGCGGTGGTTGCTCCCAACCCTCGCGCGGCCGCCCAGGTGTATCCGCCGAACTATTGGCTCTCGATGGTGAAAATCCCTCCGAAGGACGCGTTCCCGATGCAAGCCCCCAGTGGCGGCGGCAAGCCCATCGCGACGCAGGGCGACTGGATCAACTCGCTGAAATCGGGTTGCCAGAGCTGCCATCAGATGGGCGACAAGATGACCCGCGAAATGCCGCAAAATCTGGGTGCCTTCCCCACACCCACGGCGGCGTGGGAGCGGCGGATACTTTCCAGCCAGGTCGGCGGGGAAATGATCACCCGCATGAACGATTTCGGGCACGATCGCGGCATCGCGATGTTCGCGGATTGGACGCAGCGCATCAACAGCGGAGAAGTGCCGCCGGAGCCGCCGCGCCCTGCAGGGCTGGAGCGGAACGTGGTGCTCACGCTGTGGGCTTTCGCCGGGCCAAAATCCTTCCTTCATTCCGAGGCCTCCACCAACCGGTACAATCCCCAGGTCAATCCGAACGGCCCGGTGTACAACGGTGACTGGGAGGGGGGCACGCTGGTGGTGGTCGACCCGCAGGAGAATACAGCCACCACGATCAAGATTCCGGTGCCCAAGGATGTGAGCGCGATGCCGCGATGGTCTCCGCAGCAGGTGACGGCGCCGTCGCCTTATTGGGGCAACGAGATTATATGGGACGATCCCATCAATCCGAAGAACGCGCAGATCGACCACAAGGGCCGCGTGTGGGTGAGCGTGGAGACTCGCCCCGCCGCTGCGCCGGATTTCTGCAAGGCGAGCAACGGCAATGTGTACGCCAAGGCGTGGATGGCGGGCAATCCGTCTATTGTGGAAGTGAGCGGTACCAAGCGCATGCCGTGGGAAAGTCCTCCGGGATGGGGCTTGCAGGTTTACGATCCCAAGACGCTGAAGTTCGATCCTGTGACTCTTTGCTTCGGGCAAGGCCACGCGGCATTCTCCGATGACAAGGACGAGACGCTGTACTTCTCGCTGCGTCTCGGCGGCCTGGGCTGGTTCAATACGCGCCTGTGGGACGAAACGCATGACGACGCAAAGGCACAAGGCTGGTGCGCTCCAATCATCGACTACAACGGCGACG
>CAZRKW010000099.1:0-13086 GCA_964600355.1 uncultured Acidobacteriaceae bacterium | reverse complement strand
GGAAGTTGGCCTTGATCAGGCCGGTGATCACGTCCACCGAGGGCCGCTGCGTGGCTAGGATCAGGTGGATGCCTACCGCGCGGGCCATCTGCGCGAGGCGGGTGATCGATTCTTCCACGCCGTTGGTATCGACCATCATCAGGTCGGCCAGCTCGTCGATCACGATCACCAGGTAGGGAAGCGGACGATGCTCTTCCTCGTCGGTGTTCTCAAAAAGCGAGAGGGACTGCGGCTTGTCGAACGTTTTGTTGTACTGCTCGATGTTGCGGACGCCGCGCTGCGCCAGGATTTTCAGGCGGCGCTCCATTTCGCGCGTGGCGTTGCGCAGAACGTTGGCCGCGACCTTCGCGTCGGTGACTACCGGCGTGAAGAGGTGCGGGATGTCGGCGTAGAGGCCGAGTTCGAGGCGCTTCGGGTCGATAAGCACCAGTTTCATTTCGTCCGGAGTGGCTCTATAGAGCATGCCCATCAGCATGGAGTTGATGAAGACGCTCTTGCCGGTGCCCGTGGATCCCGCGATCAGCAGGTGCGGCATCTGGGTCAGGTCAGCGGCGCGAATGCGGCCGATGAGGTCTTTGCCCAGCGGCAGAATCAGTTTCGAGGACGAATGGGCGAATTCGGGCGACTCGATCACGTCGCGCAGGGCAATCGTCTCGCGGCGCGCGTTGGGAACTTCGATTCCTACCGTGGACTTGCCGGGGATGCGTTCGATCAGGATCGATTCGGCGCGCAGGGCTAGGCAGAGATCGTCGGCCAGGCCGGTGATGCGGCTGTATTTGATTCCGGCTTCGGGCTTGAATTCGAAGGTAGTGACTACGGGGCCCGGATTGATCTGCGTGATGCGGCCCGCTACGCCGAATTCCGCGGACTTCTGTTCGATGGCGCGGGCGCACTCCTTGAGTTCGCTTTCGTCCATCTTTTCGCCGCGCTCGGCTACGCGCAGAAGGTCGGTGGAAGGCAGCTTGAAGTTGGTCTTGCCCTGGGGCGGCTTGGGGATCGCCTTCTTCGGATTCTGGCGGATTTCCGGCTCGTGGAACTGGATCACCGCCGGGCCTTGTTCGGCAAGGTGCGGTTCGGCCGGAACTGGCGGCTCTTCCTCTTCTTCGTCGTCCTCTACGCCCGCCTTGGCCCCGGAAACGCGCTGCTGCTTCACGGGCGGACGACCGGCGATCTTAATTTCCTCAACCCGCTTGCGAAGCTGTTCGGATTCGCGCTCTTCGCGCCATTCCCTGGCGCGCGCGATCATCTTTCCAATGTAGCCCTCGGAGGTCATGGGCTTCTTCATCCAGTCAACCATCGCGCGGAAGGAGAAGCTGGTGGTGAGAAGCACGGAGGTGGTAAGCAGCATGAGCGAGACGAGATTCGCTCCCACCGTATTAAACGCGGCGCGCAGGCCTTCGGCAGCCACGGTGCCAAGCAACCCGCCTGCGGGCAGGGCGCCACGCACTCCCGGCATGTGAATGAGAGAGAGTTCCGCGGAAAGGGACACGAGGGACATCGCGGCGCCGATCAAACGCGCCACCGGAGCCTCGATCTCCTGGCTGCGGAACCAGCGCATCGCCACCATGAACATTCCCACTGGGAACAAGAACGCCGAGAAGCCGCAGAACTGGAAGAACAGGTCCGCGAGGTGCGCGCCGACCGGGCCGATCCAGTTGCGTGCCTGGCCTGAGACCATGGGGGAGGACACGTTGAAGGATGCGTCGTGCGGGGAGTACGAGAGCAGGCTCAGAGCCAGCAGGACGGCCATGCTCAGGCCGACAAACCCGATCATCTCGTTAAAGCGCTTGTTTTCGGTTGGTGAAAGGATGCGCACGACGTCTCCTTACCCAGACGAACGCCCCTGCGGCGTTCGTTGAGTCTACCTTGTTTGTATTATCGCCTCAAATGCCGCTAGCTTCGCTTTCGGCACGGGCTGAATTTTTGTAAGGGGAAGGCTCCCGCTGGAAGCCTGTGGGAGTGTTGGCCGTGGTCGAACCTTTTTTGAAAAGGAATCTTCCGGAGCTACTTTGCGGGCCAATGGCACACACCGGCTCACGAACGTGGGTGGCGCGGGCGCTGTCGCGCGGTGCCCACAGGGAGGAACGCGAGTACGCGAAGGACTATATCAAAGGGAAGGCGGGAGTACATAACGAAGTTGGGGCAATGTGCTCAAGAACGTCCACAGGCCTCCGGGCTATCGGCAATGCTCCAACTTCCAGAAAACGATGGGCTTTATCCAGATGTTATCCGGCAAAGCGCTTGAGGGCGGACTGCCGCATCGCGGCACGGTCCATGCTCTCGCGGCAGTTCATCAGCGTGAGAAGGGTGCTGAGGATACGGGCCTTGATTTCGTCGGACATGGGGAAGCCGCTGGTGGCTACGGTGACGAGCGTGTCGCCGCGGGCGGCAATCTTCTTGAATAATTCGGCCTGGCGTTCGTGGACGACCTTGCCGAGGGCCGTTTCGCGGCGCATCTCAGCGGCTTCATTTTCAATATGGAGGGTGAAGTGAAGAATACACATCTGCTCAGCGGCAAGTCCCGCTGGGACGGGGGCCTTACATCCTTTTGAGCTGCAGTTGTCAGCCACGAACCTACCTGGACGAGCCTCCTTTTTGTAGCACCGTGCAAGGGCGATTTCCAGTTTGTGCAACTGCCGTGTTTCCAATTAGGTAGCTGTCCCACTTTGGAGACGGCGTCAAGGCACAGGTGCCGCTTGAGTTTCGGCAGGGAGGGGAACTGACTCGGGTGCGATGCCGCGGGCGCGAATGGCCGCGAGCAAAACCAGGATATTGGTGAAGAGAATCACGGCAAACGTGAGCGATGTAAGGAAGACGAGTTCATTTGGCTTCGATTCAACGACTTCCAGCGCCAGTACGGCCGTAATCAGGCCGCGGGGAATCAGCAGAACGGCGAATTCGCGCTCTCGCGGCGTAGCCCCGCGCCACGCGACCCGGCTCATTTGAACCGAGATGGCCCGAGCCACGAAAAGCACGCCGAGTATTCCGAGCGAGGGAAACAGTTGCTTGCGCAAGCCGCCAAATTCGATGATCGCGCCGAGCAGCACGAAGAAGAAACTTCGCACCAGGAAGGCCAGCTCCGAGTGGAAGGAGTGAATCTCGCGACTGGGATCGGGCGCGAGGATGGCAAAGCCAAATTCGGAGCGGCGGTTCAGCGGGTCGGGCATGTTCGCGAGCGTGGCCCCGAATACCATCACGCCGAAGAGCTCGCTGCCTCCGAGCGCGTGGATCCCCGAATAGAGCAATAACACGGCCGCGAACGTTAGCACCTGCCAGTATTGCTTGTCGGAAATCAGCGGCAGCAGGCGGACCCACACGAAACCGGCCAACACCGCCAGGGCCAGCGCCAGTAAAAACTTGAACAGAAAGAGAACCGCGACGCTGCCCGCGACAGCTCCCCGGGTTCCGGGCGAAAGTCCCAGATGTTTGAGGATGGCAGGTAGCGCGCCGCTCGTGGTGGCGCCGTTTCCGGAGGCGATATCGAGCAGCACGCCCACGCCGAGGGCGCCGATTCCGTCTCCAAAGGAGGCTTCGACGACCAGGATGGTTTTGAGCGCTTTGCGGAGGTCAAGCTGATCGAGCACGGGCAGCACAATCGAGCCGCTGATGCACCCCAGCGGCGCCGCCACCAGCAGGGCGGGCATTTTCTCCATCTTGAGCGCGTAGATGCAGAACCAGGTGATTCCAGCGAGCGTAAGGCCGTAGCTCAACAGGGAGAGCACCATCGCGCCCCAGAACTGCTTGAGCGCATGGCGCAGATCGAGCTCCAAGCCCGCCGCGAAGAGAATCAGGATCAGCGCCAGAGTGCCAAAGCCACGCGTGACCGGGCCGAAGTGCGCCACGTCAATCCAATGCAGAACGGGGCCGAGCAGAATGCCGGTGGCGAGCAGCACCATTACATCGGGCACGCGCGTCCAGCGCGAGAGGCGATTGGCTACGAACGCCAGCACGAGCAGTGCGCCGAGCAGCGCGAAGAAGTTCGTGAGGTTGAACGACATTCCCTTAGATAGTAGCGGTTCGAACGGCGGTTGCGGCTACCGGATTGAGCTGACCATCGCAGGGAAATGCTGGTAGCGAGCCGGGAGGCGATTCCGTCGAACGGTTGCAACCAACCCCGGCGATCTCACCAAGTACAATGGCCGTTCACTGTGATGCCGCAATATCCCAATGGAACCTGTGCCGACTTTCTCAGCATCGACAGTACCGGGGCGGCCGCCTTTCTCTACGTGCTCGGCCGCAATATTACTGTACGGTTTCTGGCAGCAGGATCAATGAGCTTACTGATTGCCTGGCGCTGCGGTTGAACTTTATTGCGATTTACGGTTGTTTGGCAACCAGGGCATCATTTGTTCCGGTGGGAGGCGAGTCCGGCTCTAGAATGCAGGGATGGAGCGGAAAATCTTCTGGGTTACCTTCATGGCGCTGGGTCTGGTCGCCGACTTGGCGTTGCCCTTCTGGTGGGCGATGCTGGCCACCCTTCCCATAGCCGGCTTCAGCTGGTGGCTTGCCTACCGTAGCGGTTCGCGTTGAACAACGTAGTGCGCCCGAAAGCACGCCCCGGAGGTACGCCCAATCGAATGAAGTTACGCCCGGACTTCCCAGGTATCGCCCGCGCGCAGGAGTTTTGCAAGATCGCCCTTGCCGCGTTTCGCCTGCACCTCGCGAATCTGGTTAGCGATGAGGTCTTCGTAGCGCGGGGAATCTTCCCAGCCGCGGAGCACGCCGATCGGTGTGGGAAAGCCCGGTCGATCCGCCATTTGCGCGAGAAGGAACGCGTACGCGGATCGCGGATCGCTCTCATCGTGGACGAGTAAATCCTTCTCAGTGATGCCATTGCCCAGCTGAACCATTTCCAGTTCGATCCCGTTCAGGCGGATGCCTTTGTCGCGATTCTTGCCGAAAATTAGAGGCTTTCCTTGCTCCAGCTGCACCACGTGTTCGCTGCGCGCATCCTTCTCGGTGAGATCGAACCACGCGCCGTCGTTGAAGATGTTGCAGTTCTGCAGAATCTCCACGTATGCCGAGCCCTTATGCGCCGCCGCTTTCTTCAGGGTTTCTTTCAGGTGTTGCTGAAACACGTCGACCGAACGCGCAACGAAGGTGGCTCCCGCGCCGAGTGCGAGCGAGAGGGGATTGAACGGCCGGTCCGTGGTGCCAAACGGTGTGGATTTCGTTTTCTTGCCGATTTCGGATGTGGGCGAATACTGGCCCTTGGTGAGCCCGTAAATCTTGTTGTTGAAGAGCAGCACTTTGAGCCCGACGTTGCGCCGCAGCATGTGGATCGTGTGATTGCCGCCGATGGAAAGCGAGTCGCCGTCGCCGGTGACCACCCAGACATCGAGATCGGGACGCACGATTTTAAGCCCCGTTGCGATGGCCGGTGCGCGGCCATGGATGGTGTGGAAGCCGAACGTCTTCATGTAATAAGGGAAGCGGCTCGAGCAGCCGATGCCGGAAATGAACACGAAATTCTCACGGCGCACGCCCAGCTCCGCAAACACCGACTGGACGGCGGAGAGAATGGCGTAGTCGCCGCAGCCCGGGCACCAGCGGATTTCCTGGTCGGTCTGAAAATCCTTTTTGGTATAAACAGGCAATGTTTCGGTGGCCATCACTGCGCTCCTATAAATTCTTCAGCCCAGTCAGAACAAGCAACGAAAAATTAACGAGGACTACGCCCGTGCCAGCACCTGCTCGATTTTGCGCTCGATCTCCGAAGTCTTGAATGGCTTGCCCTGGATTTTGTTGAACCCTTCGGCGTCGACCAGATACTTCGCGCGCAGCACCATGACCAGTTGCCCCATGTTCATTTCCGGAACCAGTACTTTGTCGTAGCGCATCAGCACGTCGCCCAGGTTCTTGGGCAACGGGTTCAAATGGCGCAGGTGGACGTGACCGATGCGGCGGCCGTTGAACTTGTCCGACTTCAGAGCCGCCGTAATCGGGCCGCTCGTCGAACCCCACGACACAATCACCAGGTCGCCCGAATCAGCGCCTACGGGAACCACGTCAGGTATGTCCTGCGCGATTCCCGCCACCTTTTCCGCACGGAGGCGAACCATACGCTCGTGGTTCAAGGGTTCGTAGTTCACGTTGCCGGTCACATCCTGCTTCTCCAGGCCGCCGATGCGGTGTTCAAGTCCCGGCGTTCCGGGAACGGCCCAGGGGCGCTCGAGCGTTTGCGGATCGCGGCGGTATGGCTGGAAATTCTCCGGGTTCGTTTCAAAATGGACAGGTATCTCCGGAAGCTCGGGAATGTCGGGAATTTTCCAGGGCTCGGCGCCGTTCGCAAGATAGCCGTCGGAAAGAATAATCACCGGCACCATATACTTGATGGCGATGCGTGTGGCTTCCATGGCGATCCAAAAGCAATCTCCCGGAGTGCAAGGGGCCAGCACGGGGATCGGAGCTTCGGAGTTGCGTCCATAGAGCGCCTGCAGCAAATCGGCCTGTTCTGTTTTTGTGGGCAGGCCGGTGGAAGGGCCTCCGCGTTGGATGTCGCAGATGACCAGCGGTAGCTCCACTGCGACGGCCAGGCCCATCGCCTCCGTCTTGAGCGCCATGCCCGGCCCGGAAGTCGTGGTGATCCCGATAGCGCCCGCGTAGGCTGCGCCGATCGCGGACGTGACCGCGGCAATTTCGTCCTCGGCCTGAAACGTGATCACGCCGAAATCCTTGTACGCGGAAAGTTCGTGCAAAATGTCGGAAGCGGGTGTGATCGGATATGAGCCCAGGAACAGCGGCAGCCCCGCCTTCTGCGATGCGGCTACGAAGCCCATGGCCAGAGCCGTGTTCCCGCTGATATTGCGGTAGACGCCGGGCGCGAGCTTCGCTGGCGGAATCTCGTAGCTGATCTGAAACGCTTCGGTGGCCTCGCAGTAGCTGTAGCCCGCCTGCATCGCCATGCGATTGGCCTGCACCAGTTGCGGCTTGTTCTTGAACTTCGCTTCGATCCAGTGAAGGCTGGTCTCCATCGACCGGTTGTAGAGCCAGTAGCACATGCCCAGCGCGAAGAAATTCTTGCAGCGGTCGACGCTCTTGTTGTCGAGCCCCAGGTCTTTCAGCGCGGCGCGGGTAAGGCGGGTGAGTTCGACCGGGAAAAGCCGGTAGCCGTCCAGCGAGTGGTCTTCGAGGGGGTTCACCGCGACCTGCGCCTTGCGCAGATCGACCTCGCCGAAGTCGTTGAGATTCACAATTAAAATTCCGTTGGGCTTCAAGTCCGGAAGATTCATTTTCAGCGCCGCCGGGTTCATCGCGACGAGTGCGTCCACCGTGTCGCCGGGGGTGAATACGTCGTTCGACGAGAAATGAACCTGAAAGCCGCTCACGCCCGGAAGCGTGCCCGCAGGCGCCCGGATCTCGGCAGGGAAGTCGGGAAGCGTGGCAAGGTCGTTGCCGTAAAGGGCGACCGTGTTGGTGAACTGGCTGCCGGTAATCTGCATCCCGTCGCCGGAGTCGCCGCAAAAGCGGATCACGGCTTTATCGACGGTTTCGCGCTTGCGTCCCGGAAAATTTACGGTGGTGGTTGCCATGGCTTTCAAACTCTCCCGTACTTGTGCGCGCGAACTTGTACGCGCACCTCGATTAGGGGCGTGCCCTCAGGTAATAAGAAGTAATCCCGCTCCACGTATACGAAGGTTAGCACACGGCGGGGCACTCGAAAACGAAATTTCCAGAAAGTCCGGCAAGCAAAAAGTTTTGTGCTCGGACCTATGTCACCGATGGCTTCAATCGCTCACAAGCCCCAATCGGCGAGCGATGTACAGGTGTTGGCAGCGTCGTAGGTTCAACTTAACTCTTATCGAAGCAGCAAGCGCGAGCTATTCGACCAGCGGCGTAAGTCGAAAGCTTAGATTTCGGGGTTTTTAGCGGGCTCTTCGTCAGAAGGCAGTAGCCAGAGACCGCTGATTTTTCCGTATGGGTCGAAGGAAACGCGAACGATCGCCTCGCCGTTTTCGAACTCACAAGTAACATCCACGACGTCAAACTCCGGGTCTTTGCTCGCCAGCTTCACACTCTTGAACTCGCCGAGGTGGCTGATGACGTGGGACCACGACATATCCAGCGGATACGGGCTCATATCCGCCTTCATATCGTCGTCGAAGCGCGCGACCACCTGATCGAAGTTCTTCTGCCGCAGGAGATCAGCTACGGCTCGGGCGGATTCTTCCATGCTGGCCGCGCTCAGGTCGGAAACCGGCACGATGGAGATGCGCGTTATCTGATCCAGATCGTTGAACATCAGCCGCAACTCGACCTTGGAATTCTCAAACTGGCTTCTGGACACGTAGACGGACACGCCGTGGGCGTTGTGCGCATCCTGGGAAATCTGCTTTTGGAACGAGCCGCTCCTCTGTAGCAGCGCATTCCAGGCCAGCTCGAGTTCGTCTGCCGGCAGGGAATCCCTCAGGTCCACGCTGAAACGCTTGCAGACGGAGTCCATCTTGCCGTTTGCCATGTCATCCATGATTTGGCGGGCGACCGCGAGGCGGGCGGCGTCGTGGGATGCCGCCGGGGATTCAGCTGGAGAGGGACCGGCAGTCTGCGCTCGCACAAGGAAGGTGGATCCAAGAAGGGAAGAAGCGATCAGCAAAACGGTCCTGAGGGGTCGCATGCAACCTCCTATAACCGCACCCGAGACTGTTGTTCTAAGAAAACCTTATCACAAAGCTTCGCGCAATCCCCGAAATCACTGAGAACGGAGCGTCTCTGCCATGTTTGCGCAAGGTTCAAACTTGGGATAGCGCTGCCGTCCAGGAATCGTTAGCGTGCGGAATATGCTGTGGGCATTAGGGTTAGTGAGAATGCACGCTATCTGGCGGGTTGCGATCAGCAACGGTTGCAATGGAGCATGTATGGAAAGGATTAAAATTATGATTGGAAAAACCGGCTGATTCCCCCCGCTTCCGCCCTCAATTGAAGCTACGTGTGGCTTCCGGCCTGTATGGACTCGAGGTATTTGATCAGGTTCTCCATGCGTACATTGCCGCGATCGATATCGGCTTCCACCTGGTGAAAGATCGGGCCCCAAACGGGCATTTCGCGGGAGCCGTGGGAAGCGAGCACATGGTCGCCGGTGATGATGCGGCGGACGCGCTCCACAGGAAACTCGCCCCCGTTTCTCCTGGCGATGAGCGTCAGGTCCGGCACCGTTGCCCGCAGAGCCGCGGCCGCTGGACCGTGTCCTTGCGCGTTTGTGCCGTGGCAGGAAGCGCAGTAGGCGCGAAAGAGGTCCGCACCCTTTGTGGACCGGATGAGCGGAGGGAACTGATCGTCGGGTGATGGCGCGGATTTCTGGGATTGAGCAGCAAGCGTGCCGGGCGCGAGGACGCCGGTCAATACCGCGACGATGAGCAAGAGCCACGCGGCGAGCCTGCAATGTTGCTTTAGCGATTTCTTCATGACACTCCGTTTCCGAGGCCGGCCGCCTTCATGCCAGATTTTGTGGCTTGAATAGTAGCCTGAATTCCCCAGCGGAAGAGAGATTTCTCCGTTCAAGCCACGAGCCGTTCCCGCGACTTTACTTCTGATCGAGAACGGAATCGAGGTAGGCCATCATCTGCGGCCCGGTCCAATCCTGCGGCCCGATGATTTTGCGGTCGATTCGACCGTTGCGGTCGATAATGTAGGTTTCGGGATACATGGTGGTGCCGTAATCGAGCGCGCTCTTTTTTGTGGGATCTCGATAAGTGGGGAAATCGATGTGGTAGGTCTTCAGGAACTCGGCGTAGGCGCTGGCGTCGTCGTCGAGGCTCACCCCGAGGATCGTTCCCCCGAGCGGCGCGATGTGCTTCTGCAGCTGAATCAGCGAGGGCGTTTCGTCGACGCAGGGCGGGCACCACGTGGCCCAGAAATTCAGGATCACGACTTTACCGCGCAGGTTAGCCAATGTCTCGGGCTTGCCGTCCATCGTAAACTGGAAATCCTTTGCGGGGCGTCCGCGCATGCTGGCTTCGCCCTGGCGGTAGTCGGGCCGGACAAAGAGCCATAGCAGCGCGGCGATGAATGCCAGAACCAGGCCTGTCTTGAGTTTCCGTTTCAATGGGTTATCCAACCGCCCTATAATGGATGTTTGCGTAATCCAAACCGCGTAGTTTAGCAGTGTTTAGCAGTTCCCGCGGGTAAGGAATTCAAGAACTTGATCTCCGCCATTATCCCAGTCCGCAACGAAGAAGCCTCCATCGCCCGCGTCATCGAATCGCTGGCGACCCAGCCGGAGATTGGCGAAATCATCGCGGTGGACGACCAGTCGAGCGACCTCACGCCTGCGATCCTGCGCGACCTTGCCGCCCGTCTGCCGCAGCTGAGGATCCTCCAAACCGCTGTGTTGCCCCCGGGCTGGACGGGCAAGAATTACGCCGTGGCGACCGGCGCAGCCATCGCGCGAGGCGACTGGCTGCTTTTCACCGATGCGGACACGCTTCACGCGCCGGGCTCCGCCGCGCGCGCCCTCGCCAATGCCGCACGCCACAGAGCCGATCTCGTGTCCTATTCGCCCGAGCAAGAGATGCGTACCATTTGGGAGAAGGCGCTGGTTCCGTTCGTCTACTGGCGACTGTCGCAAAGATACCCGTTTCACCTGGTGAACGACGCCGGCTCTCCCGATGCGGCCGCGAACGGCCAATATATTCTGATGCGGCGCGAAGTCTATGAGTCGATCGGCGGGCACGCGGCTGTTGCGGGCGAGGTTCTGGAGGACGTCGCGCTGGCGAGGCTGGCCAAAGCCGCCGGCTGGCGAATTTCCTTCGGGCCGGGTACAGGAATCGTGCAAACGCGGATGTACGGCTCGTTTGCCTCGATGTGGGAGGGCTGGACGAAGAATTTATGCCCGCTGTTTGGCGGAAGCGTGGGCGACATTCTCGTCGAAATCGATGCGGCCACTCCCTGGCTGGGCTTGATGTTTGCTGGCTTGCTCGCGGTGGAATGGGCCATGCGCGGGCGAATGCAAGTGGATTGGCTGATGGCGATCGTGGCGGCCGTCTTTATCGTGCGGCCCTGCCTGTGGTATGAGGCCTGGCTGCGGCGGAATCGTTATCCCGCGCGGCTCATCCGATACTATTTGCTTGGCGCGGGGCTTTATACGGCTATGCTCGTGGGGTCATGGTGGAAAACGGCTCACGGGTCCGTGTCCTGGAAGGGAAGAGCGTATGCACGCCCCGGTTAGGTCGGGAATCCACGTGAAGGTCCAGTGCATGGGAGCGCTATGGTCCGAGTGACACGCAAGGTCGAGTTTTCGGCGGCGCATTTTTACCATAACCCGAATTTGTCCGCGGAAGAGAACCGGCGCATCTTCGGGAAGTGCAATAATCCGCAGGGGCATGGGCATAATTACGTTCTGGAAGTGACGGTGGCGGGCGAGCCCGATCCGGACACCGGCATGGTGCTCGATCTCAAGGAGCTCAAGGACATTCTGGAGAAAGAAGTGATGGAGCGGATGGACCATCGCCACCTGAATTACGAGGTTCCCGAACTGGCGGGGCAGATCCCCACTTGCGAGAACATTGCAGCGATGATCTGGCGGCTGCTCGAACCAAGGATCACCAAGGGAAAGCTCGACCGCGTCCGGCTGTACGAATCGCCGGACCTGTTCGCCGATTGCACGGCGGCGGAGACAGTCGAGCCGACACCCGTTCAAAAAGAGGCAGACCGGAAAGCCCAGGAAGCGGGAAGGCGCGCATGGCGGGACCGTTGACTTCAACGCCCTCCCCATCGAAAGCTTTCCAGTTGAAGTTGACGTTGACGCGCCGGTACCGTTTTGCCGCCTCGCATCGTCTCCACAGCGCCAAATTCAGCGAAGAACAGAACCAGCGCCTGTATGGCAAATGCAGCAACCCGCACGGGCACGGTCATAACTACGTGCTCGAAGTAACCATCGCCGGCCCGGTCGATCCGTCGACGGGGATGATTGCGAACCTGGGCGATCTCGATCCCTTTGTGCGAATCCAAGTGCTCGATCCCTTTGACTGCAAAAATCTGAACGAGCAGGTGGCCGAATTTCGCGACTGTGTGCCCACCACCGAAAACGTTGCCCGCGAAATCTTCCTCCGCCTGCAAACGTTTCCGAACGCGCATGTGGAGCGCGTGCGTATCGAGGAAACCAGCAAGAACAGCTTCGAAGTTGCCGATGAGGAATGAGCAGCAGCACAAGGGCGCGTAGCCAGGAGCCAGGGACAACGATGAGTAAGACGAGCGAAATTGTGGCCCCGGAAGTGGCCGGCGGCGAGAGCATCGCCGAAATGGTGCGGAAAATACTGGTGCAGCTCGGTGAGGACCCTGACCGTGAGGGATTGCAGCGCACGCCCGAGCGCTTTGAAAAGGCTCTCCGGTTTCTCACTAGCGGCTACCGCCAGGATGCCGATACCATTCTGAACGGCGCGATGTTCAGCGTCTGCTACGACGAAATGGTCGTGGTGAAGGATATCGAGGTCTACAGTCTTTGCGAGCATCACCTGCTGCCCTTCTTCGGGAAGTGCCATGTGGCCTACCTCCCCAACAAAAAAGTGGTGGGACTCAGCAAAATCGCGCGGCTCGTGAACATGTACGCGCGGCGCCTGCAGATTCAGGAGCGCCTCACCAGCCAGATCGCGCAGGCTCTCGAAGAGAAACTGGCCCCGCAGGGAGTGGGAGTGATCATCGAAGCGCGCCACTTGTGCATGGTGATGCGCGGCGTGGAGAAGCAGAACTCCATGGCGGTATCGAGCGCGATGCTGGGAGCTTTCCGCGAAAGCAAGCAGACGCGAGACGAGTTTCTCGCGCTCGTTCGCAGCGGCAAGTAGGAATCCACGGGATGCGAATGCTCCCGGCGCAATGGCGGGAAACGTAACCATAAGAAAGTCAATGCTCAGATCGCTGTCTTCTTCAAATAAAATCCTGTAGCGATTGCCGCGGGGTGTGTGCTAGCATTTTGGGTTGAAGAAGAGTCAAAAAGAGAAGAGCAGGGTAGGACGCTTCAGTGGGGGAGGGGCGAGTTGATGATGGAAGCTAAAGTTGAACTGATCGAGCAGTTCCGGGTACATCCGAAGGACACGGGGTCGCCGGAAGTGCAGATCGCGTTGTTAAGCGAGCGCATCAACTATTTGACTACCC
>CAZRKW010000098.1:0-13122 GCA_964600355.1 uncultured Acidobacteriaceae bacterium | reverse complement strand
TTCCCCTGGAGAGTGGCCAGCGATGGGACCGTTCACAATGGACTCGCGTAAGCTGTTCCTGCTGCTGTTCGTGCTGTTGATGATTCTCGGCTTGAGCCCGATCAGCAAGGCACAATCGCCCACCTATGGTGTAGGCAGAACTCCCACTCCCGACGAAGTGAGCAAGTGGGATATCACCATCGGCCCCGATGGACAGGCGCTCCCGCCAGGACACGGCACCGCCGCCGAAGGCGCCGGAGTCTTTGTTCGCAGGGCCTGCTTCGGGTGTCACGGAGAAACAGGTTCAGGGGGCCCCGCTCCTACTTTGATTCGGAGCGAAGGGAACACCAAGTCCCAAAATCCCTGCCTGGCGCCTTGCGTGAACGATGCGAACTTGATGGCCTTCCACTCCCCGTTCGCTACAACGATTTGGGATTACATCAACCGCGCCATGCCACTCACGAAGCAGGGCGTACTAAAACCCAATGAGGTCTACGCACTCACCGCCTTTATCCTCTACAAGAACGGCATCATCAAAGAGGATGAGGTCATGGACGAACACACTCTGCCGAAAGTGCAAATGCCGAACCGCGATCATTTCGCCCTGGCCCCGGAATGGAAGCATGGAGCGCCGAGGCTTGAGGGTTACCCCTGAGCATTACTCCTGATTCCTGGTCAAGTAAGAATGTCGCGAGACAATTCTTTCTTTTCACGCGGCACTGAATGGCGAGTGAATTTCGTTCGTCTCTCCCAAACCCGTGGTGAGTCGGATCACCGGAAACGGGCCCACTCCTGCTTGCCTGAATCCCCGGTTCGTGAGAGTCTCAGCGCATGGCCCGCGAGACAAACTGCGAGCGCCAAAGAAACCTGCTAACCCTCCTGGCGGTATGCTGCCGGCACGCCCTCCAGTTTCGAGATTTGAACTCACTTGAACACAGCATCCGGTGCGCGCGCAAATCCTACGCCGCCGCGCTGCGAAACGCGGCACACCTTTCCTTCAGTGTCTACGACGTGCAGGAGTTTGAGCGCAGGACAATCGCAGTCGAGAGCGCGCTTGTGAAGCTCGAGCGCCAGTATCAACTTCTCAAGCGGCTTCCTCGCCGTGCAACGCCCGCCTAGGAATCGAGCGAAATTCCGTGTGATCGGGCGAACGAGAGCTTGTCCCAGTAGCCGCGCTGGAACGCGATCTTGCCGTTGCGCACGTGAAAAAATCCGCACCCGCGCAGGCCCTTCGGATCGCGCCATTCGAGAATCGCCCATTCGCCATCTTGAAACAGATTTTCCACGATGCACACCATCTCCGCCGCCGCGAACGCATTTTGGAACATTTCGCGTATGGCGCTCCGGCCCTTCACCGGCCTTTCCGCCACCTGATGATTGATGGCGTCCTCTTCATAGAGCGACGCAAGCGCATCGGCATCTTTTCGGTTGAAGGCTTCAACGAACTTCAGGGCAATCTCTTTGGGTTCCATAGGCACAGGCCAACCACAGCCTACCCGATGCCGCCGCACCGATTCAACTCTCCCAGCCGCGCGGTAGCGGCTCAGTTCGAACTTCTTGCTATTGACCGCGCCTGTCTAGACCCGCTGCCGCTCGCTCGCTTGTTTCTTGGCGTGCCTCCCTTGCGGTGTCACCAGGGTGGGTCTTCGCTCCCTGACCGAAGCAGCAAAGATCAAGTCCGGGAAGGTTCGGTGGTGGGTCAGTTTCCGGTAATCCGACTTATCACGACTTCGAGATCAACGTGAGTATTTTGAATCAAACTCATTTGAAAAAAGCCCCGAAGGATCATACCGCCTCTTCGCGGCGAAAAATTTATCTGCCATGGGATACGCGCGGAAGAGTTGGGACTTGTCGTAGTCGAGAACATAGGGAAGATAGAAAGTGCCACCATCTCGAAGTGCCAAAGTGATGATTTCTCGTGACACCTCCGAAGCATTCGTGCGACCGGACAATGAAGTTTTCACATTGATGTAGAGAACCACGGCAAACGACTGCTGGCTTGCATAGTTCAAAAATGCATCATCATTTGACTCGATGTACCGGACCGTCGCGTTCAATAGATTAACGTGCCGCGTTTTGAGAATCTGACGTAAGTCGTTTATGAAGCCTATGAAGTTCTGCTCCGGGATAAAGTATTCCTCCAGAATATCTGTATCGTTGGGCGAGTAATACTGAATGCGTTGAATTGGCGAGCGAAAGATATTGTTTCGGGTCCGCACGGAACCGGCGGAAGGGTATTCCAGCCTTTTCTGTAAAGCCCACCGCAAAGCCCTGCCCCAATCGTATCGCCGTGACAAATCGAAAAAATATCGATCCCTGAAAATGTGCTGTTCTTCCTGTAACGGGTCCGTACGCTTACTATTCCCGCTTTGATTCTTGTACGTAAGTGCAACGCTCTCACCTAACAAAGACCAAGGAGAAACCGAAAGGTCAGCTTCTCCCAGTTCTACATCTGGGCTCGAACGAATCTGATTGTCGAAATATGCAGGAAGCTGCGAGAAATCCATCTCCGACATCGTCGCGACGTAGCCAGAGTTGTCGGAAACACGCAATCCTACGTCGAGGATTACACCGAATAGCCCATACCCTCCCAGAACCAGATGGAAAAGTTCCCTATTTTCCTCGCGGCTGCAACGCCGCACAGAACCGTCTGCGAGAAGGATGCGAAACCACTCGATTGACACCGCAACAGTTCCGTGACGCATATCCCAGCCATGCGCATTTACGCTCATAGAGCCACCCACGGTGAACACGTTCGGGCCCTGCATTGCCAGCACGGCCAGGCCGCGGGGGTTGAGGAACTCCTGTATTTCGCTCCAAGTCGCTCCGCTTTGAACCGTTAGAATTTTCTTCCCCTCATCTAATGAAATGATTTTGTTGAAATTCAGCATGTCCAAAACAATTGCATCGGGGTAAAGCGTTTGGCCCCCCATGCTGTGGCGCTTGCCTGCAACTGTGATCACCATTCCATTTTTCACCGCCCGTAGAACAGTGCTGCGAATTTCGTCCTCGCTAGTTGGGTTGACAATTTCGCGGACTTGGGTTGAGTTGAGTCGTGAAACATCGTCTAGAATGCCGGGGCGATCAAGTGGTGGTGAGGAGTGATAGAGAGGCAGAAGAAAAGCGATCCCTATACAACAGACCGCAAAGGCCAATAGCCGCAAAAGGACACGCCTGAAGAGGCTTGCTGTCACTTTAGACCGAATTGCACGAGCTTTTGGTAGCCTCCTCGATCGGCGAGATTATACCTCCAAATACCAGAAGAAGACCCAACGCCTGATAAACGCCGTCCCCGTCCATATACCGACCCAGTACCAGCTGGATCGGCTTGTTTTGCGCCAGCGCCGTTGTTCGCGCAAAGGCAGCAATTCTTGAAACTCCCCTCCTGGGGCTATGAGCTTTCGACCTTGGGCATCGACTGAGCGCCTGGCGGCTCGCGAAAAGGATCCATCGGAATCGGCGCGTACTCGACATCGATGATCTCGATATGGTCCGTCTTTTCTGGCGCGCGCACGTCCACGCGGTCGCCGGGGCTAGCCTTCATGAGCGCATTGGCAAGAGGAGAGCGCCAGCTGATGTAACCGCGGTCGAGGTCCACCTCGTCAATGCCGACGATCGAAACGACATGTTTGAGGCCGACGGCGTTCTTGTAGGTCACGGTTGCGCCGAAGAAGACTCGCGTAGCGGCTGATCCCGGCCGCCGAGCGGCGGGATCGACGACAACGGCCGCGTTAATGCGCTTCGTGAGAAAGAGAATCCGCGAATCGATCTGTCGTAGCCGTCGTTTGCCGTAGAAGTAGTCGGCGTTTTCACTGCGGTCCCCGTTACTGGCAGCCCACGCAACGACCTTCACCACCGCGGGCCGCTCGCGACTCAGTAAGAATCGATGCTCGTCTTTCAGCCGCTGCAATCCGGCGGGCGTGATGTAGTTCTTGAGGCTCGGTGCCGCTTCCTCACGCACCGGTTCCCGGAGCGGCCGTTTTGTTCGCATTTAGCAATCTCCCATGGGAGCTCACGTTCGTCACCACGCGAACTCGCGATAATTGAACGGATGATTTCAGGCGGCTGCAACAGCGGAAAACCCCAACCCTCAAGTCCCGATTAACGCGGCGGTAGCCGGACATGTGGAGATCCGGTACGCCAAGGCTTCGGTAAGCCGACCAACCGACCCGGTGGGATGCGGTCCACGCGATTTGGAGGTTTGTTAGGGGGTCGGAGCATTCAGCCTGCGAAAAAACCGGCGCGCAGCGCCCTGCCGCTCGCGGTGAACTTTCCGCGAGCTTTCGTCCCATCCCCGGCCATGCGCGCAATTCAAGAACTCATCGCCGCCCCCCGTTTCACTAAACAGAAGGGCTCCCGGGCGCATTCCCGCCTTCGGCTTTATCGGCCGGTGGCAAATTCAGGGGAAACTTCAAGAGTGGAAGCGGCGAATTAATGCGAAAAAATCTTTAGGTGCTGCACAATCGCGATAATCAGTAAAACGAAGATAGAGACGAGTAATACTTTTTCCGAAAAATCGCGCCGCCTTACTATTCGATGCATTTCGCTCCCTCGATCGTGTCTGGCGCAAGGTGAGCTGGGGAAACTTCTTGCGAATCCGAGACTAGCAAGGGGAGACTACCTTACAGCCGCCGAGAAGTAAAATTAAAATTTGAAAAACGCATGTTCGAGCGGGCGAACTACTACGAGCCTCGCAAAACCGCCAGCCGGAAAATCGCACCGCCGAATTTTGTCCAGTTCAGGACTATCCGGGCAGCCGATTTTCATTCGCGATCTTCGCCTTGTTTCGCTACAGCAAATCCTCGCCAAATCGATTGCACCCCTGGGCGTGAGCAGCGTAGGATTCGCAGACGAGAGCAACCGCGGACCAGCCGTCCTCGAAAAGGAATAAAATCCGCTGCGGGGCATTCCGTTGAGTTGTGATGAATTGCAAGTAATTCGCAAATAAACCAGGAGATTTCAAATGATTACAGGCAGACGCAAGAGGGCCACCCGGGCGTGCATCGCAGCGGTTGCCCTGTGGGGCCTCGCAGGCGCGGCGCGGGCGCAGAGCGGCCCTGCCGCAGCAGGAACTCAGAGTGACGCCGCCACCAAGGCTGGTGGCGATGCCGCCCCTGCCGCCACGGGCGCCGCGTCTTCAGTCCGTTACTACTCCAAGGAGCAGGTGGAAGCAAGTTTCGAGCAGACCGGCGGGGGCGACACGCTCTATGACGGGGAGAACGGCACGCGAAACTATAAAATCGCCACCAGTGTCCGCAGGAATCCCGGCGTGGCCGAAGTGCACATGAACCTAACCGACGTCTGCTACATCCTGAAGGGCTCGGCCACGCTACTCTACGGCGGAAAAATAACCGACCTGATCGATTCCCATTTCCCCGACGGCCGCCCCTATCCCAAGGACGAACTCCGCGGCCACAATATCGTAGGCGGCGAAACACGCCACCTCGCCGCAGGCGACGTGATCATTATCCCCAACGGCGTCCCGCACCAGTTTTCGCAGGTTGATCCCCCATTCTGGTATTACGTCGTGAAGGTCCACAATCCCTGAGGATTAGCGCGCGGTCTGGGTTGGATTCGCCAACCGACGCGGACGATATATCAAAAGCGTTGTTTGACAATCGGTATGGTTGGCAGCATAGTTACTGGATTGAGGGGACGGTAATTATGATGGAAACATGGAAGAAGCATCGCCGGACCTTTTTGATAAGTCTGAGCGCTTGCTTCTTCATGAGTGATGTCCTGCCCCACTGGAGAACCCATCCCCATCAGGGTGGCCCGGCTCTTCTGGCCATTTTGGAATGGACCTTGGCTGATACGGCGGCATTTCTGATGTTTGGGCTATGCCTGTTTTTTGTTGTCGGCAAAATGTTTGCGTGGGGCAAGACACTGTGGAATTGGAATCGTCAAGGCGAGCTCTAAGCTGACCGGGTAGCAGCGAAAACTGGCGCACTGCCTGAAGAAGTGAAACCCCGAATCTTGAACACGATTCGGGGTTCCCTTTTTCCGATTGAGTAAATCAGGGCGTGATCTTCAGCGTCTTTCCCGCGATGATATCGACACGTTCCTGATAAAACGTGTGGCCATCGGGAGTGCGCAGTTCGATGTTGTGCGTTCCGGGATGCAGCTTGAACGTCTTCAGCTGCCCCACCGTACCGGCGAAGCCTCCGTCAACGAACACAGATGTTACCTTCAGCGTGTGCTCAAACTTAAGGCTGCCATAAGGAGCCACCGGCACGTAGCCGTAGCCATACGGCCGCCAGACGGGGCCGTACCATCCGTACGCCGGTCCATAATATGCCGGACCAACGTAGCCCCGCACGAACACCTGCGGCCGCGCCGATGCGATCGGCGTAATCGCGGCCATTGCCAGCGCGCCGGTAATCAGGATATTCGAAATTCGCTTCGAGATTCGCGACATGGTGTTGTTCCTCCTATGAAGAACGTTGTGATGTATGTTGCCGCTCACGCCCGGGATAATTGCAGGGGGAGTGCCAAACTCGAGGCGTCCGGCACCTTCTTGCAAGCGGCTGTTTTCCATCCACTTACCCGGACAACAGCACGCGGCGCCGCGCAGCATCAAATCGCCCTCCTGGTCGCTTTCGAGCGCGGCTGGTGGTTTTCGGCCATCTTCCCCCGAGCCCCGGCAGCCGGCCGTCCAATCCCGCAAATGCTCCAAAATGCACTGTGTTATAGTTGTGTGGCGCGCTGTCTACGGGCGGCCGCGCCATCAAGTTTCCGAAACTACAATCTGCCAAGGAGTCTCAATGTTCCCTGAAGAAATGGTGAAGTCCATGCGCGACGAATTGACGGGCATCGGTTTCAGCGAGCTGCGCACGCCGCAGGACGTCGACAACACCCTGAAAAACGAGAAGCGCACGGTACTCGTGGTAGTCAACTCCGTTTGCGGCTGCGCGGCGGGCAAGGCGCGTCCAGCGGTAGCCAGGGCGCTGGCAAATCCCGCGCGTCCCGAGGTGCTCACGACCGTATTCGCGGGGCAGGACCGCGAAGCGACAGAGCGCGCGCGCACTTATTTCACCGGCTATCCGCCGTCATCGCCATCAGTCGCATTACTGCGCGACGGCAAAATCGTGTTCATGCTCCAGCGCCACGAAATCGAAGGCCGCGACCCGCGCTCCATCACCGAAGATCTAACAAAAGCATTCGACCGCTTCTGCACCCCGACAACCTCCGGCACCGCAGTCCAATAGACTTGCGGGAGACTCGCCGAACCTTCAACCCTCGGCCAGTCTTCCGCCGCTTCGCGTCTAAATCTTCCTCTTTGATGATGTCGGTCCTCTGCCAGGAAACCCATGGATTCACGCCACGTTTTATTGCATCGAATATGATGCTAAAATGATGTCATTCTATGCATCGCGATTGATGCACATCAGGAGGGCTCGACATGGCGGCAAAACGGGAACCTAAGGTGAGGACGACGGTCAGCCTGCCCAAGCCCCTTTACGAAGAGGCCCGCTCAGTTGTGGCTGAAACGGCGGCTTCGACAGATTCGATGAATGTCTTTTTCGTCACGGCCATCCGCGCTTACGTGAAGCTGCTCAAACGAAAGCAGATCGACGCTCAGTTCCGCGCGATGGCGGACGACGCCACCTATCAAAAAGAGGCCCAACTGATCTCGGAAGAATTCAGCCAGAGCGATTGGGAAGCCCTGGAGAAGTACGCTGAATGAACATGTCGAGGTACGCATGGGAGGCCGTCCTCGAGGATTAAACCTATAGAGGTGAAACCAAATGAATATGCGACGAGGCGACGTATATGAGGCCGTTCTCGATCCCACCAAGGGCTCGGAGCAGAGTGGCCGGCGACCCGTCGTAATCGTGAGCCGGGACTCCATCAATCAGAACGCGCCCGTGGTAGTGGTGGTTCCCTTCACCGGCAAGGAAAACAGGAAGACGATTTATCCCAGCCAGGCTGAGATTCGCGCGGGAGACGGGGGCCTGAAGAAAGACTCCGTGGCGCTGTGCGAACAGGTGCGAGCGATCTCCAAGGCACGTCTTACTAAGGGTTTAGGGCACCTGTCGAATTCGGCCGTTGTGAAGATTGATGCGGCCCTCAAGATTACCCTCGACCTACCCTGAGCCAAAGTACTACCCCGCTAGTCCCAGGCCTAACCAAACCAACCGTACGGCTCGATTGAACCTATCGCCTTATCGCCACCGCCGAGGCTGGGCGGCATTATGATCCTGTCAGCAAGGAGAGCGGCGGACATGATGACTCAAGCCATCCAGCGCAGAGACAGCGACCGGGCCCCGGTTACCTCCATCGTACGGGTTCGGCGGCCGGAAATTCAGCTGGCTGGCGGGCAAAGGATTTGCACCACGTCGAATTCTTCGCGCAATGGAGTCTACTTCGTCGCCGAAAGCCTCACCTTGCTGCGCAAAGTACAGCTTTTTCTTAGCTTTCCTCATCATGCGGATCCATCTTCCCTCTCTCGGGAATATCTGGCAGAAGTGGTGCGCGTCGATTCCCTCCCCGGCGGGCGTTCGGGAATCGCCGCGCGGCTTCTGCACAATATTCAGCTCCGGCTGCGCGATGGATTGATCGTTCCGGAGACGGGATTCTGGATGAACTGGCCGCACGAGACGCCGCAACTGGTCAATTTCTACGCATAATCCTTCACGTAGCTCTACGCATACACGTACGCAGAAGCGCTGAAGGAAAGAGTTTTTCTGCGCAGCTCTACGGATCGTCCGGCTCCGCGCAATTGCTTACAAATAATCCGCTTGCCCGTATTCATACCTCGGTATAACTTGCAATTAGCGCGGGTTATGAGCGTATTTCCGCGTACGGTCTTCAACCCATGCCTGACGATTTCAATCTGGAAATGCCGCCCGAGCGGCGCCTGGAAGGGGCCGGCTTTCGGCTGACGAGGCTCGAAAAAGACCCCTCGATTGTCTACCTTCTCGGGGCCGACCTGCGCATCGTCTACTGCAACAAAGCGTGGGACGATTTCGCCGCTTCCAATGGCGGAGTGGGAATCAACCGTGCGGCGATTCTCGGCGCGTCGGTGATGGAAGCGATGGCCGTGCCGCTGAGACCGTTCTACGCTCGCGCCTTCACCTGGACACAAAAGAAGCTGCGGACGTGGGAGCACGATTTCGAATGTTCATCTCCCGAGTTGTACCGGCTCTTTCACATGCGCGTGCTTCCGCTGGCGGACGCGTACCTAATGGTGGAGAGTTCGCTCCGCGTGGAACGGCTGCACGGTCCCGAGCATCCGGGAATGCCCTCGTATCCCTTCGCGTATGTGAACGGGCATGGGATTGTCACCATGTGCAGCCATTGCCGGCGCACGCAGCGGCTCAAAAACGGTGGGGCGGCGATATGGGACTTTGGTGCCGGGCTTCGTCGAGAGATGGCCGCGGCGCGTGTCGCAAAGATTGTGTCGCAACTGCGCGGCGTATTTTTATGCCGCGAGCGGCGCGCTTCGCTGAACACTCCTGGCCTGGGCGCGATTGCTTGAGATTAAAAGCCCCGCCAGCTTTTCCGCAGAACAATCCAGCTTTCGCGTATGATCTCCGCTTTGAAAACGAATGACGCTGCACGGAGGTTGGGCGATGAGGCAGACGTTTGTTCTGGCGATGCTGATGGTGCTTTCGCGGGGGGCTGTTTGCGGGGCGCAGCATTCCAACGCGGAGCGCGAGATACGGGCGCTCGATAAGCAGCGCGTTGCGGCGATTCTGAAGAAGGATGTGCCGGCGCTTGACCGGCTTATGGCCGACGACTTTACCTACACGCACCAGGGCGGCGTTACGGAGTCCAAGGCGGATTTTCTGGGGGAGATGAAGTCCGGTAAGGGGGCGTTCACGTCGCTGAAGATGAGCGGCGTGAAGGTTTGGGTTTCCGGGAACGCGGCGGTGCTCACCGGGCGCTACGACCTGACCGCCGTCCGGGAGGGACGGAACCTGGTGATCCCGGAGCATTTTACCGAGGTTTACACGCGGGTGCATGGGCACTGGCAATGGCTGCTGTGGCAATCTACACGGCTGCCCGTATAGAACCTCCCTCTGTTGACCAGGATTCGGCCAGGAAGAAACTTCTCAGAAGTGCCCACGTGGCCGCCTTTGGATCACTGAGTTCGGTCCGTCCTTTCCTTGGTCCCCAAACCGAAGATGTTAACGGAATATTCATTTGAATATCTGGCACCTTGCACTAGAATTCGGGCCGACCTGAACACCCCAAACATGAGGGAAACCTATGTCCAACGCCAGGCACTCTTTAGGGCCCGCATCGCAGAATCTTTTCGCTCACGACTTCCATTCCCTAAGCGTCCGGGATCTCCTCGACGCTCGCGATCAGTTCCACGTCCACTTGGCGCATAAGCCGAATGTCTTTTCCACCGCAATCGGCCGCTACTTGATTCGGGATATTGACGCGACGAAGAGTGACGCCACGCACCAGCATCATCTCGATCGTAAAGCGAGAGCCAAGCCTCGCACACTGCTCAACTCCTCCGTCAAGGATTGGTCCTGGCCGTGCGTGCTGGTCTTTGTAAGCCAGTGGCAGACGCTGGACGACTTGCGTTCGAAGCCCGATCTGGTGATTCCCCCGTTTGTGTACATGCCGGATGGACGCATCATCCCGATCTGCGTAGTGCTGGTTGAATCCGCAAACCTGCCGCCGCGAACGGTCGATCCATCGCGTTTGTCGCAAGGCGCTCTCGGCATCGGTTCACCCATCTATGTCGATGCGCAAGGGATGCGCCGCATGGGGACTGCAGCCTGCATGGTGTCGGACGGCAGCGACTTCTATCTCCTTACCAACACTCACCTCGCCGGGCAGGTGGGCAGGCCAGTGCGCGCTCTACTCAAAGGCATTCCCGAATTGATTGGCACCACGCAAGGCACGCGGAATCTGACCGAACGAACCTTCTCGGACATCTACCCCAGCCTACCCGGGCGCGATTCCGTAGTTAACATTGACGCTGCCATCGTCCGCGTCAGCGATGCGAACAATTGGAATGCTAATGCCCTACCGCAGCCCCTTGGCCAAGTTGCCGATTTCAGTGCCGAGACCGCGTCCCTCAGCTGGATTGGGCAACCCGTCGTCGGGCACGGCGCCGCCAGCGGGGAGATGCGTGGCGAGATCAAAGCTCTTTTCTACCGGTACAAGTCCATCGGCGGGCGGGATTATGTCGCCGATTTCGTCATCAGTTCCCGCGCAGGTGACCCTGTTCCGCTTGTCACCCAGCCGGGTGACTCCGGTTCACTCTGGTGCCTCGACGGTATCTTTGATGCCGATACTCTTGCACCGCTCGCGATGGAGTGGGGCGGGCAGCGGATTGACAGCGGCGCCGCCTCGGGCCAGTTTCTGCAATTGTCCCTCGCGACTTCGATGGCGGTAATCTTGCGTGAACTGAGCCTCGACGTCATCCAGGACCCGACCGCCGAGCGCACGCAGTACTGGGGACCCGTGGGTCACTATAAAATCGGGCAGCAGGCCTGTTTCCTGGTTGAGAACGACGCCTTAAAGAAGTTCTTCACGGCAAACATCAACAACATTAGCTTCAGCACTGACAAGCAAATCCAGCTCGCCACACACCTGCAAGCCTCTATTTTCGTGCCTCTCAGCGACGTGCCCGATGTCGTATGGAAAACAAACATAAACAAAGTTAAGCCGAGCGTCACTCGCGCGATGGAAAACTGGAATCACTATGCCGATATCGATCTTCCGGGCGCCAACGGCAAGACCCTGCTGCAAAACTATCTCGCGAACAACGATTCGCTAAACTGGTCCAATTGGACGGCGTTCTACAAGAACGCTCCTCTTCCTTCCGCTTCCACAAGTAAGAGCAATAATTCGGGCGCCCTTCCGTTTCGCGTATGGCAAATCTTCGCGCAGCTCGTCCAGTACGCGAAAAACGGTGATGGTGCAAGTTTCTTGACGGCCGCGGGTTGTCTCGCCCACTATGTCGGCGATTCCTGCCAGCCGCTGCACTCCTCGCAACATTCCGATGGCCTCAACGGCGCATCAACGGGCGTTCACTCTACTTACGAAGACAACATGGTCGATGCCTATGCCGACAAAATCGCTGCGGGGTTCGCCCACGCGATTGCGAACCTTACGTTCAAACCACGCGAAATTGGGAGTGCACGGGATGCGGCGATGGCCGTGATGGATCTGATGAACTTCTGCCACAACACCCTGCCGCCCGAGTCGATCTGCGAGGTTTACAACCAAGCGCGCCCTGGCTCGCCCAAGAGCGCCACCAAGGACAAACAGGTTCTGGCTGCCCTATGGGACCAGTGTGGCCAAGCAACGATCGAAGTCATCGCCGCTGGTGCCGTCACTCTCGGGGCGATTTGGCAAGCGGCATGGACTTTAGCCGGAAAGCCGGACACTACGCCATGGCTCGGAACCCTTTATGACGGCACGAAAGACCTGATGCCCGTCTATGAAGATAAGAAGTTTCTCCCTTCCCTCCATCTGCAATATCTCGGCAAAGCCGACCTGCCGGGTTCCGACGCTCCTGCTACACCTCCGGCTCCGCCAAATACCGCCCCTAACTTCGATGAACGTGGACACC
Source organism: uncultured Acidobacteriaceae bacterium (assembly GCA_964600355.1). Lineage (GTDB taxonomy): Bacteria > Acidobacteriota > Terriglobia > Acidiferrales > UBA7541 > Palsa-295. The sequence continues at coordinate 599 of CAZRKW010000098.1, read as the reverse complement.
AACCCAAGCGAGCGTCTGGACCAGCGAGACCCTCGGCGCATCGAACCGCAGGAAGTTCCGAGAAGCGAGCTAGCCAGAAAGCAGGAAAGCGCAAGAGATAAGGCTGGTATGCGACAGCACGCGTATTGCAATCTCTCGTGAAGACCGACCCTTAAAACCGAAGGGTCGGGCACCCGCAAAGGCACAAGCGAACCTTACTGCCAAGAATGTAACGCGTTCCGTTATACCCCTAACGTGTTATGATCGGCCTGCGATTCAGACCTTCGCGGACCGGGACACACGACAACTTCATGAGCGTGGTTCCGTGAGGCGCTTTCGGACCATCGAGCGGGCCGCACTTTAGGAGCTGGAGGAGGAAGGCTCGCGGTAACGGCACCGCGAGCGGTGGGCGCTGCGCGCCGGCGTGAATGTCGGAACTGAAGTTCCGACCCCCTAAGAAACTCCTCGTTGTTCCACGGCTTATTAGAAAGCTCTGGCAGTTGGGTGCCGCAACACAACTGTCCGATCTGGCCTCGCCTCCGGGCAATCGCCTTGAGCCGCTGCACGGAAAGCGTGAAGGCCAGCACAGCATCAGGATAAACGACCAGTGGCGGCTATGT
>CAZRKW010000097.1:0-13192 GCA_964600355.1 uncultured Acidobacteriaceae bacterium | reverse complement strand
TCCGGAGATTGTGGGGAAGTTTGTGCGGGCTTCGCTGCGCGGGTGGCGGGAGTATCTGAACGATCCGGCGGCGGCGCATGCGGCTATCGCTAAGCTGAATCCGGCGTTGAACGCGGAGTGGATGCAGTTTACGTGGCAGGCTTTGCGCGACGGGCACTTTGTGGCGGGAGAGGATCCTGGCGGGGGGCAGCTGGGGCAGATGGATCCTAAGCGGTGGGAGACTATGTACCGGCAGTTGCTGGAGCTGAAGGTTATTGAGAAATCGTTTGATCCGGGGGCGGGGTATACGCTGCAATTTTTGGGAGGGGCGGGGAAGTCCAGCTAGATGGGGCCGTTGGTGATCGTCGGAGAAAGACCCACCCTTGTAATGCGCAAGTGTGGGGCACCCGCAAAGGCAAACCTTGCCGCGCTAGATTGTTGGTGAAGACCTGCGGAATGAAACTGCTGCAAGACTAAGAAGAGATCCTTCGTCGCTTCGCTCCTCAGGATGACCCCCGCGACGACGAAGGAAGAAGCAGGTCCCTCACCCATCCGCGCTTCGCGCGTATGGGCTCAGGATGACAACGAAGGCAAAAGCAAAAGCAAAAGCAAAAGCAAAAGCAACGGCAACGGCAACGGCAACGCCAGGCAACGCAACACAACGGTAGGAAAAGGGAAAGCCGCTTAACTGAATCGCACGAAAAAGTCACAGCCTCTTTCTGAAAGTACACTCACTTTTGCTTGCGCAGTAGTTGGTAGAGGGCGTTGGCGGCTTCGAATTCGTGCTGGATTTCCTTGCTTGTGAGCTGCGTGCGCAGGTAGTCGATGGCTTGGGAGAGGCGGTCCAGGGCGCGGGAGATGTTGGTGGAGTTGGTGAGGAGGATGTCGCGCCAGATGGCGTAGGGGCTGCCGGCGAGGCGGAGCGTGTCCTGGAGGCCGGGGCCGGAAAGCGAGAGGGGGAGGCCGGTTTCGTCGGTTTCGTCCTGGACTACCCGGGCGAGCGCTACCGACATCAGCTGCGGCAGGTGGGAGACGATGCTGACCGCCCAATCGTGCGTTTCGGGATCGGTGTAGATGGGTTGGGCGGCGATGGCATTGAGGAGACTTGAGAAGGCTGTTACGCGCGGATCGTCGTTGGCTTCCGTGGCGATTAGTGCGTAGGGGGCGTTGCGGAAGAGATCGGCGGAGGCGTTTTCTATGCCGGAGTGCTCTTTGCCGGCCATCGGGTGACCGCCCAGAAAGCGCGCGGAGTTTTTGAAATGCTCGGCGGCAGCTTTGCAGACGGTGGTTTTTGTGCTGCAGGCGTCGGTGATCAGGGCGCCGGGCTCGGCGGCTGCGGCGATCTGCGGTAGAGATTCGATTGTGGCGGCGATGGGCATTGCTATGTAGATGAGGTCGGCGCCTTGCACGGCGGTGGCGAGGTCGGGCGCGATTTTGTCGATGGCGCCTCGGGTGAGAGCGGTGGCGGCGGCTTCGGAGCGATCGAAGCCGATTATGGCGACGGATGGGATTTGTTTGCGGATCGCTAGCGCGAAGGAGCCGCCGATCAGGCCGGTGCCGAGTATGGCGATGCGATGGAAGGGGAGTGTGGTGGTCATCGTCTATCGGGGTCTATCGGGGCATGATTTCCTAGCCGTGCACGAAGAGGGAAGAACCCACCCTTGAACGGCGCAAGGGTGGGGCACCCGTGAAGGCAATTACTTGCCGGCTTTGGCGGCTTCTGGCTTGATCCAGGACATTTGCTTGCGCAGCTCGGCGCCTACCTTTTCGATTGGGTGCGTCTTCTGGCGTTCGAGCATCTTGTTGTAGGACGGGCGGCCGGCCATGTATTCGAGGATCCAGTCGCGGGCGAACTCGCCGTTTTGGATTTCCGAGAGGATCTTCTTCATGGTCTTGCGCACGTCTTCGCTGATTACGCGAGGGCCGCGGGTGAGGTCGCCGTACTTGGCGGTTTCGCTGACGAACTGATGCATTTTGGCTATGCCGCCTTCGTAGATCAGGTCGACGATTAGCTTCACCTCGTGGAGGCATTCGAAGTAGGCGGATTCGGGCTGGTATCCGGCCGCGACCAGGGTATCAAAGCCTGCCATGATTAGTTCGCGGACTCCGCCGCAGAGAACGGCCTGCTCGCCGAAGAGGTCGGTTTCCGTTTCCTCCTGGAAGGTGGTTTCGATCACGCCGGCATGCGTGCCGCCGATGGCGCTCGCGTAACCGAGAGTGCGCTCGAAGGCGTGGCCGGTTGCGTCCTGGTGGATCGCGAGTAGGCAGGGAACGCCGCGGCCGGCTTCGTACTGGCGGCGGACGAGGTCACCGGGGCTCTTGGGAGCGATCATGGTGACGTCGATGGTTTTTGGGGGCACGATCTGGCCGTAGTGAATGTTGAAACCGTGCGAGAAGAGAAGCATGGCGCCGTCTTTGAGATTGGGGACTACGTCGTTTTTGAAGACGGAGGGCTGGGTCATGTCCGGCGTGAGCATCACGATCACGTCCGCGCCTTTGCTGGCTTCGGCTGCGCTCAGCAATTTCCAGCCATCCTGTTCCGCGAGCTTGCCGGACGGGCCGCCGGGGCGCTGGCCGAGCACGACGTCTAGGCCGCTGTCGCGCAGGTTGAGGGCTTGCGCGCGGCCCTGGCTGCCGTAACCGAGCACTGCGACGCGCTTGCCTGCTAGCGCCTTGGGGTTTGCGTGTTTTTCCCAGTACATTTTCGCCATCTGTTTCTCCTTGTCGCTTTCTTGGTTTTTCGAAATTTTTGCAACGCTTACCAGCGCCTATCTAGGCGCTGGTTACCGCGCCTTCCGATGCCGAAGACACCAACTTTGCGTACTTGGCCATCACGCCGCTTTTGTAACGCGGGGCGGGCGGTTTCCACTGCGCGCGGCGCTCTTCGAGATTGGCGTCTACATCGAGACGACGGGCGCGCACGTCGAGGGTGATGATATCGCCATCGCGCAGCAGGCCGATGGGGCCGCCGGAGGCAGCTTCGGGCGCGATGTGACCGACCATCAAGCCGTGCGTGGCGCCACTGAAGCGGCCGTCCGTTATGAGCGCTATGGATTCGCTGATCCCCTGGCCTACCAGCGCGCCGGTGACCGCGAGCATCTCGCGCATGCCGGGGCCGCCCTTGGGGCCTTCGTAACGGATCACCACTACATCGCCGGGCTTGATCTTTTTCTGCTGCACGGCTTCGAAGCAGGCTTCTTCGGAATCGAAGACGCGCGCGGGCCCTTTGTGGAAGAAACGCTCGTGCCCGGAGAGTTTTACGACGCAGCCATCGGGCGCGACCGAGCCGCGCAGGATGGCGAGTCCGCCTTCCTTCTTTATTGGCTGAGCGAGGGTATGGATTACTTCCTGGCCGGGGGCTTCCTTCGCGGATTGAAGCTCCTCGAAGAGATTTTTGCCGGAGGCGGTGATGCCGTCGGTGAGGAGGCCGGCGTCTTTGAGGTGCTTGCCTAGGAGGCGCATGCCGCCTGCGCGGTACATATCCGGCGCGACGAATCTTCCGCCGGGCTTTAGGTCGGTGAGGATCGGAGTGTTGGCGAAAATTTTGTCGAATTCTTCCAGGGTTAACGGAATGCCCGCGTCGCGCGCGATCGCAAGCAGGTGAAGCACTGCATTTGTCGAACCACCGGTCGCCGCTACGGATGCGATGGCATTCTGCAGCGAGGCTTGCGTGATGATCTGTTTCGGGCGGATGTCCCTTTTGAGCAGTTCCATCACTTTGGCGCCGCAATCGAAGGCGACCTGCGATTTTTTCGGGTCGACGGCGGGCACTTCGTTTGCGCCCATCGGAGAGATTCCGAGGAACGTGATGGCGGTGGCCATGGTGTTGGCGGTGTACTGGCCGCCGCAGGCTCCGGCGCCGGGGCAGGCGCGGTCTTCGAGCTCGACCACTTCCTTTTCGGTCATTTTTCCCGCGGCGCAGGCGCCGACGGCTTCGAAGACGTCCTGGATGGTGACGTCGCGGTTGTGGAAGCGGCCGGGCATGATGGAGCCGCCGTAGAGTGAAAGCGACGGGAGATTGAGGCGCGCGAGAGCCATCACCGTGCCGGGGATGGTTTTGTCGCAGCCGCAGAGGGCGACCACCGCGTCGAAGGCGTGGGCCATCACGAAGAGCTCGATCGAGTCGGCGATGACCTCGCGGGAGATCAGGGAGGCTTTCATGCCCTCGGTGCCCATGGTGATGCCGTCGGAGATGGTGATCGTGTCGAATTCAATGGGAGTGCCGCCGGCGGCGCGGACGCCTTCCTTTACCTTTTCCGCGAGGGCGCGAAGATGGAAATTGCAGGGCGTGACTTCCGTCCAGGTATTGGCGATGGCGACCAGCGGGCGGGCGAGATCGGCGTCGGTGAGGCCGGTGGCCTTGAGCATCGCGCGGGCTGGGGCGCGGGAGATGCCTTTCTTTATTTCGTCACTGTGCATGTTGCGTTGGCCTCGGTGCTTCGTCGAATGGCGCTCAATACTTGCGCGCGGACTTCACTGTTCCGCGGAACGTCTACTGCTCATCCGGGATTCCAGAAGCCACTTGCAAGGCTTACAGAGGGATCCCTCGTCGCTTCGCTCTGTCGGGATGACAACGAAAGGCGAAAGCAAAACACGAACCGCAAAAGCAGATCCTTCGCTGCGCTCAGGATGACAGCGAAAAAACAAAAACAAAAACAAAAACAAAAACAAAACCCGAACAACAAAACCGGAACTTAAAGACCCACCCTTGAAAAGCGAAGGGTGGGGCACCCGCAAAACCAACACCAAAACCAAGTACTAAGAAGCAGGACATGAACCAGAACCAAAACTGGGGCAATAAAAAAGCCCCGCAGCCTGTTTTCAGGCGCGGGGCGCGAGCGTCTAAGCGCGGCTCAGACGGGCGGCCCCGACCGGATAATGGCTACTACGATTACAGGGTGAATTCGTCGCGTCATAGAGTACCGTCTCAACCGTAAATCGACAATTGCTTTCCGCTAACACCGCCGACTAACCGGCGAGCGAAAGGGGGCAACGCCCTTATTAGGCACCGGCATGTTGGATAAGTCAAATTACTATTTGTCTTTCACCTTATAAAGCGGATTTATGTTCGAATCGCGGATCGGTCAGTTTCCTGTTACCGCGTCAAACAGGAGTCGACTTACTTCGGGAAGAAAAATCACTCGTCTTTGACTTCGAAAGAGAGCGCCCCTTTTGGGACGACAATGTTTTCTCTTATGGGCATGCAATCTTGTTGTCTTCTTTCACTCGGAACAATCACATATCGACCCGTGGGAAGCGGATAGCGCGTCGCTAGATCCTCTGAAAAATGATAGTTCTGGTTTGAGAAATTGCCGTGCATGCAGTGGTGCGGCGGAATCATGAACATATAATCTGAAGTACACACCATCAGGCACTGGTTGCCGGGTCCCGTCAAACCGTCATCAGGGAGTCGGCGTACACTGGCCTCGCTGAAACTCTGTACCCGATCACCCGCAGAAGTGAAGACGTCTACGTCTTGCATCCAAAATCGGCCGATACTGCTGCAGGTAGCCACAGGGATTGGCGCATTTGTGGTATTGCATATCCAAAGAAGAACGAGAACTTTTTGCCGTAGGATGAAGATCTAGCAGAGAGACCCCAAAAAACACCGTTAGACACGCGGAATACGACAGGGCTTCCAGTGTCGTCTGAGACGTCGCCGGTGCATTCAGCGGGCATCGACATGACTCCGGCTGACGACGGCTCGCCTTCTATGTTATTGGCCTGAAAGGCACCGCTGCTAGAACCTGCTCCAAGGCCGAACATAAGACAGACAACAACTGCCGCGACACACAATTTTTGCCATCGCATGAACATGAAAAACCACCCCGTCGGACAGTTAGATGCAGTGATACTACTACGAGAGAACCAATCGGATAACCGGAAACTGACCCAGTGCCGAATGGCGAGGGCGCTTGACTTGCGAGGTGACGAAACAGGACCGTAGGCACGAGTGCCTGCGCCAGTGAGAAGCTGGGCCTCTGAGCGAAGGCTATTGACGGGGCTGGCAAGCGTTTTGTATAGTGCGAGTTCCGTGACGTTCGTTGGTGAAGCGGAAGGATTTTTTGGGAAGCGCGCTATGAACGAAACATTTTCACTCTTCGCCTATGGCTTTACTTGCCGCTTCTCCTTTGCGGGGGGGCGGGTTGGCGAAACGCGCGCGGAAATGACGCAGTAGAGACACCGCACAAAATTTCGCAAGCCGGCCGCGACCTTCGAAGGGGGACGCGGCCTTTTTTGTTGATGCCGGGCTGGATGGGAATCGGATTTGCCGGGAGGCGCACGGTCTTATGAAGATCGACGATTGGCGAAGCGAAATCGATGAGATTGACACCAAGCTGGTGGGTTTGCTGAACCGGCGCACCGAGCTTGCTCTGAAGGTGGGTCAGTTCAAGAGCAGCAATGGACTGGCGTTGCGGGTTCCGGCGCGGGAGAAGGCCATCCTGAAGCGGCTGAAAGAATTGAATACGGGGCCGCTCGACAACGAGTCGCTCGAGAAGATCTACCACGTGATCTTTGACCTGTCGGTGCGGTCGCAGGAGCTTTACGGAATGGGGAAGGCCGCGAACGGGAAAGGGACTCGCGCGGCGGGGCGCGGGAGCCAAAGGAAGCCGGCGCGGGCATGATCGTCGAACCGAATGCGCGCATCGCGTTCCAGGGAGAGCGCGGCGCTTTCAGCGAAGAGGCGGCGATCAAGCTCCTCGGGGAAAAGATCACGCTGGTGCCGCGGCTGACGTTTGAGGCGGCCTTCCGGGCGATTTTCGAAGGGCTTGCGGATTATCTTCTGGCGCCGATCGAGAACAGCCTGGCGGGGTCGGTTCACCGGTCGTTCGATCTGCTGGTCGACAGCAACCTGAACATCATTGCCGAGGAAATTATTCCGATCGCGCACAACCTGATCGGGCCTCCCGGGTCGCGGTTCGACGAGGTGCGGGTGGTGGAATCGCATCCGGTGGCGCTGGCGCAGTGCGAGCAGTTTTTTGTGGAGCATCCGCGGCTGAAGCGCATCGCCACCGAAGATACCGCTGGGAGCGTGCGGGCGGTGATGCTGGCAGGGGACGTGCAGCGCGCGGCCATTGCGGGACGCCGGGCGGCGGAGATTTACGGCGGAACGATCCTGCGCGAGCATCTGGAAGATAACGCCGAGAATTACACACGCTTCTGGCTGCTTTCGCCTTCGCAGGCCGAGCCGGAAGACGCGGACAAGCTTTCGTTGTTTTTTCAGCTGGACCACCGTCCCGGCGCGCTGCTGCACGCGCTGGAGCCTTTCGCTCGGCGGAACATCAATCTGATGAAGATCGAGAGCCGGCCGGTGCACGGGCGTCCGTGGCAGTATCGGTTCTATCTGGATTTACAGACGGCGCGAAGCAATCCGGAGGCTGCTGCGGCGCTGGAGGAACTCGACAAGCAGGTGGTGGAGCTGAGGATACTGGGATCGTACGCGGCGGCGCAGATGCCCAACGGGACGCAACGCTAGCCGGACTTTGTGAGAGAAAACGGAACAGGTCAAAGGACACGTCAATGATCGTCAACATGTTTGCGGACGCAACGAAGGCGCAGATCGACCACGTGGTCGATCGCATCAAGGAATGCGGGTTTCAGGCGCACCTGATTCAGGGCGAGGAACGCACGGTGATCGGGATCGTCGGGAACAGCAACAAGCACCGGCCGGAGCTGGAGGCGCTGCGTGCCGCTCCGGGAGTGGAAGACCTGGTGCCGATTTCGCATCCGTTCAAGCTGGCCTCGCGGAGTTGCCGGCCGGAGGGTTCGATCCTCGATCTGGGGAAGGGTGTGACGATCGGCGGGACGGAGGTGGTGGTGGCGGCCGGTCCTTGCGCGGTGGAATCGCGCGAGCAGATCGAAAGCGTGGCGGCGAGCGTGGCGCGGGCGGGAGCGAAATTGCTGCGCGGAGGCGCTTTCAAACCCCGAAGCTCGCCTTACAGCTTTCAGGGGCTCGGCGAAGAGGGGCTGAAGCTGATGCGGGCGGCGGCGGACAAGAATGGCCTGCTGGTGGTGAGCGAGGTGATGGACCCGTCGCAGATCGAGGTGATGCTGCCTTACGTGGACGTGCTGCAGGTGGGCGCGCGGAATATGCAGAATTACCATTTGCTGCGCGCGCTGGGCGAAATCGGCAAGCCGGTGATGCTGAAGCGCGGGATGTCGGCGACGCTGGAAGAGCTGCTGCTCAGCGCGGAGTACATCATGTCCGGCGGGAACTACCAGGTGATCCTGTGCGAGCGCGGGATACGCACGTTTGAGACGTACACGCGGAACACGCTGGATATTGCGGCGATCCCGGTGGTGAAGCAGCTGTCGCATTTGCCGATGATGGCCGATCCTTCGCATGGGACCGGGCGGCGCGACAAGGTGGCGGCGATGGCGCGGGCGGCGGTGGCGGCTGGGGCGGACGGTTTGATTATCGAGGTACATCCCGATCCGGAGCGGGCGCTGTCGGATGGCGTGCAGTCGCTGTATCCGGATCAGTTCGCGCAGATGATGGACCAGGTGCGGGCGATTGCGCCGGCTGTGGGTCGGAAAATTGCGAGCGGGGAAGTGGCGGCGGTAACCCGCTAAGCGGCAGAGTGCCATGCGGGAATGGTTACAGCGGTACTACCAGCGACGACGCGAAATCCAGAAGGGTGCTGATGCGGATTTATTCCGGGAGAATCAAAAACGCTGGCGCCGATCTTGGCTCCTGTTTGGGTGTTCATTCGTACTCATCGCGATGCAAGCTCTAATTAAGTTCTCCGGCAAGTGGCACAGCGTTTTCGTAGTGCTCACGATGGTGTTCTTCGCGAGTGGCTTGTTTATGGCGCACTGGGCGCGGGCAGAAAAATCCTTTCTTGCCGAACCCGGCCCCAAAGAGCCGCCGAGCTTGTTTAAGTAGCTGCTGTTCGCCGTAAGAATTCAAAGCATAAGAGAGATCCCTCGTCGCTCCGCTCTGTCGGGATGACAACGAAAGACTGAAAACAACAGCGGTGTGCGGACTGGGCTGTCAGGGCTTGGAGGAGGAGGCTGCTGCGGCTGCTGCTGGTTGCGTGACTGCGGTGCGGGCGCCGCTCCAGACTAGTTGCAGGCCGGCGAAGATGGCGATTACGGCTATGGCTACTTTGAGTTTGCGGGCGGGCACGCGGCGGGCGAATAGACAGCCTACCAGGACTCCGGGGATGCCGCCGGAAAGCAACTGATGCAAGACGGGGCCGCTGATCGAGCCGAATTTCCAGTGGAATGCGCCGCCGATTACCGCTAGCACCAGGCCGAAGAGCAGGTCGGTGCCTACTACCTGCGGCGGGGTCATCTCCGAATAATTCAGCAGCAAGACTGTGCCTAGCGCGCCTGCGCCTGCGGACGAAAATCCCGACTCTATACCAATCGGCAATGCGAGCCATGGGAGCCATTGCGAATTTTTGTGCGCGAAGCCGGGATTCTGGACGCGGCGGAAAAACGTCACGCTGGAGGAGGCCGTGAGCAGTAGGCCGAGCAGAATCACTACTACGGGGCTGCCTGCGTGGGTGCTTAGGAGGCGCAGGAGGTACGTACCGAACAGCAGGCCGGGGATGGCTCCTTGCAGGAGCAGCCAGAGATAGCGCCAGTGGATGTGGCGTCCGGCCATGTAGAACGGTGCGGCGATCAGGCGCAGGACGCCGGCGAAAACGAAGGCTGTGCCTACCGATGCCGCTGCGGGGAGGCCTACGATCAACATCAGCGCGGGTACAGTGAAGCTGCCGCCGCCGATGCCGGTTAGTCCTACGGCTAGGGCAATCAGGAAGCCGATTGCGATCTGCATCAATTCGCTCGTTTTAGGGCGGCGGGTTCGGGGGCAGCTTGATTCGGCTGAGCAGGGGCGGCCGCTTCTGCATCCGACTGTTTCGAGGCGGTGTGGATTCCGCATTCGAGCTTTGTGCCGCCCCAGCGACCGGAGCGCGGGTCCGCGCCAGCCTGCGGAATGGCGGTGCAAGGTTCGCAACCGATGCTGCGATAGCCTGTGTCGTAGAGCGGGAGGTAATCGATTTTGTTGTCGGCGGTGTACTTCCAGACCTGGCCCCAGGTCCACGCGGCTAGCGGGCTGACTTTGAGGAGTACTTTGCCGCTGGCTAGTTCGTGGTGCTCGACGATTTTCAGATTCTTGCGCGTGGGCGATTGTTCGCGGCGCAGGCCGGTGAACCAGATGTCGTATTGCTGCAAGGTTTCGAAGAGGGGTTCGACCTTGCGGAGATTGCAGCATTTGCCGGGATCGGTGCGATTCAGGATGCCGAACTCGGCTTCCTGTTCGGCTACGGATTTTTTCGCGGCTAGATTTTTGAGATTGAGATTCCAGGCTTGGGCCATGCGATCGCGGTAGGCGTAGGTTTCGGCGAAGTGGTAGCCGGTCTCGAGGAACAGGACCGGGATATCCGGGAGGCGCTTGCGCAGGAGGTCGAGGACGATCATGTCCTCGGCCTGGAAGCTGCAGGTGAAGCAGGGAAGGCCGCTATTTTCGGCTAGGATGCGGTCGATGGCGGCTTCGGCGGAAAGGGTTTCGAATTCCTGTGCGATTACGGGCTGGCTCATTTGCGCCTCTGGTTCGGGTCGGAATGCGTGTCGCGCCATTTGTAGAGGGCGTCGACGAGTTGCGAGACGGCTTCATCGTCGGTGAGATCGAAGCGCTGGATTTCGAAGAACGCGCCGGGGCCGAAGATGGCGCGGACGGCCTGGGCCTGGTTGGTGCCGTCGTCGAGAGGCGCGAACACGGTGATGGCGCCGGACAGGCGATAGGCTTTTGTTACGGTGACGAGCTCGTGGGAGAGGAAGTCCATCGGGCCGACTAGCTGCACGAACCAGCCTTCTTCGAACAGGCGGCGCTCGACCATTTCGGCCACGCGCGGGCGGCCCTTAAGCCAGACTGCCGCGGACGGGTGGCCGAAGCGGAGTACGCGCTCTTCTCTGGTGCTGCGTCCGGTGTTCGCGGTGGCTGCGGATGTTTGCGTGGCTGGGCCTGGCGCGATCGGTTGCCCGATGATTCCCGCGGCTACGGTGGCGTTGGTGTGCTGGTCGATGACGATGAAGCTGCCCATGGTGCGATTTTCGCTGTAGGGATCGAAGAAGAGGGGGAGCGTCGTCTTCAGGTCGACCTCGGCGATATCGTTCATGTCCAGGCTGGTGGCCGGGGATTTTTCCAGGGTGTTTATGTCGATGCGCTGGCGCACCTGCTTGAAGCGCGCGCGGACGGTGCGCGTGGTGTGCTTGAGCAGGTAAATTTTGTGGAGGTCGAGCGGATCGGCGTGCATCCAGACGACGGTGGCCTGGAATTCCGTGCCGACCGAAGGGCGGTTTTCGTCGGAGACGATTACGTCGCCGCGGCTGATGTCGATTTCGTCTTCGAGGGTTACGTTGACCGATTCGCCCGGACCGGCCTGCGCGAGTTCATCTTCGAAGGTGACGATGGATTTCACTTTTGTGCTGATGCCGGAGGGCATGGCTACTACCTTGGCACCGGAGCGCAGGACGCCGGAGGCGATCTGGCCGGCGAAGCCGCGGAAGGTGGAGTCGGGACGAATCACGTACTGCACGGGTAGACGCAAGGGGCCGGCGGCGGCGGTGTCGCTCACGCGCAAACCTTCCAGATGTTCGAGCAGCGCGGGGCCTTCGAACCACGGCGTGCGCGGGCTGCGGCGGACCACGTTGTCACCATCGAGCGCGCTTACCGGAACTGCGTAGAGGCTTTTGATTCCCAGCTGACCGGCGAACTCGCGGAACTCGGCGGCGATGCGCTCGAAGACTTCCTGCGAGAAACCGACGAGGTCCATTTTGTTGACGGCGGCGACGATGTGCTGCACGCCGAGAAGGTTGGCGATGTAGGCGTGGCGGCGCGACTGGCGCAGGACGCCTTTGGTGGCGTCCATTAGAACTACCGAAGCGTCTGCGGTGGACGCGCCGGTGGCCATGTTGCGCGTGTACTGCTCATGACCTGGCGTGTCCGCGATGATGAACTTGCGGCGCGGAGTGGAGAAATAGCGATAGGCGACGTCGATGGTGATGCCTTGCTCGCGCTCGGCGCGGAGGCCGTCGGTGAGGAGCGCGAAGTCGATGGGGCCGCCGGAACGGTTCACGTTGCTCTTCCGAACGGAGGCCAGCTGATCTTCGAGAACGGACTGGCTGTCGTACAGGAGGCGGCCGATCAGCGTGGATTTGCCGTCGTCTACGCTGCCCGCGGTGCTGAAGCGCAGAAGGCCTTCGGTGGGTGCTACCAGCTGCGTGGGGGCGTCTGCGTTCGTTTGATTGGTCACTTGAGCGGGATCCGATGCGTCGGTTGTTTTTGCCGAAGCGGGCTCGGCGGCGGGAGTGGCCATCAGAAATATCCCTCGCGCTTTTTGATTTCCATCGAGCCTTCTTCGTCGTGGTCGATCACGCGATTCTCGCGCTCGGAGCGGCGGAAGGAAACCATCTCGTCGATAATTTTGGGGACGGTGTCGGCGTCGGAGCGAATCGCCCCGCTGCACGGGACGCAGCCGAGCGAGCGCATGCGGCACTTGACCATCTGCGGCTTTTCTCCGGGAAGCAGGCGCACGCCGGTCTGGGGCAGGATCAGGGAATTGCCGCGCATGACCGCCTCGCGCTCCTTGGCGAAGTACAGCGGGACGATGGGAATTTTCTCGGCGTAGATGTAGAGCCAGACGTCCATTTCGGTCCAATTGGAGAGCGGGAAAATGCGGATGCTTTCGCCCTTGTGGTGTCGGGCATTGAACAGGTTCCAGAGTTCGGGGCGTTGGTTCTTGGGGTCCCACTGGCCTAGCGAGTCGCGGAAGGAATAGACGCGCTCTTTGGCGCGGGATTTTTCCTCGTCGCGGCGCGCGCCGCCAAAGGCCGCGTCGAAGCCGCCTTCGGCGAGGCCGTCGAGCAGGGAGCGCGTTTTCAGCAGGCCGCAGCACTTCTGGGTGCCTAGATCGTAGGGATTGGCACCTTCATCGAGCGCTTTTTTGTTCATGTGGACGATGAGTTCCGCGCCTACGTGCTTTGCGTACCAGTCGCGGAACTCGATCATCTCGGGAAACTTGTAGCTGGTGTCGATGTGGAGAAGCGGGAAGGGAATCCTGCCCGGGTAGAAGGCCTTCTGCGCGAGGCGCAGCATTACGGAAGAATCCTTGCCGATGGAGTAGAGCATTACCGGGCGGGCAAACTCCGCGGCAGCCTCGCGCAGGATGAAGATGCTTTCGGCTTCGAGCATCTTGAGATG
>CAZRKW010000096.1:0-13561 GCA_964600355.1 uncultured Acidobacteriaceae bacterium | reverse complement strand
TTATGAGTCCGCTGCTCTAACCGCTGAGCTACGGGCCCCACGGGATGTAACTGCCCGAGTTTATAATATTGTAGAACTTTGCGCTGGAGATAAAAATGGCCGAAGCTGGTGTATTGCACTGAGGCCGGTGCACTTTTTCAGAGGCTTTCCTCGCTTTACCTTGGAATTCACCATTGCCGATACTTTTGATCTTGAATTACTCTGGCGCCGGATTCATTTGGCGAGCGAGAACTATGAAGCGATTGGGGGCCGGGCCGACGTAGTAAAAAGGGAAACAGGTGATCAGGGTGAGCGTTCGTTCGGCGGACGGCTGCAGGACCTGGATATCGTTTGGAGGCACTACGGCCGTGGACTCGACTTCATACTGAAATGCGCCTTCCAGCGTTTTGAGTGTGACCGTGTCACCTCGCCGAATATTACGCAACGGCCGAAAGAAAGTGTCGCGATGGCCGGCCAGCGTGACGTTGCCCTGGCCGCCCGGCATGGCTGTCTCGACGATATGGCCGACCGCGCGGCGCAATATCTTCGGCGAATCTCCCTGTACAACCATTGTTTGAAGTCCCAGCCGCGGGACCTCCAATTCGCCAATAACGTCGCCTGGGACTACGTGACGCGGTTCCTGATTACTGCTTACTGTCACATTTTCGAATCGCGCCTTTTCAACGGTTTGATAGGCATGCGCATCGGCGATGGTATAGGCGGCATAAGCGAGCACAAGGATGCCGCCTATCAGAAAAAGGTAATACACCACCGCACGTGCGATGAATTTCGCGGGCTTCCCTGGTTTGCCCGGCGCGGTCCGGCGGGGATTCATGATGCATTCCTCTCAGACGGGAGAGCCGACTGCTTCTGCTGCGCTGTGCCAAAGTAGCCCGGTCGCGTTCGGACTCGGACTTTGCCACGCTTGTAATCCGAAATTTTTACTTCTATCTTTCGAAACGGGTGGGCGATGTTCGTTTTTTCCGGAGGGAACGCGAGCGTGTATTGCTCTCTAAGATCGCGGGCAATCTGTTTCGAGATGTCGGTCACGTTATCTCCATCGCCTGGAAAATAAGCGATGCCCCCCGTGTCTTTAGAGAGCCGCAGAAGGGCCGTGGGATTTTCTTCCTCGTTGGAATCTACCAACCCGATGGCGTAAATCGTCACCTGGTATCGCCGGGCCAATTCCAGGATCTGCGAAAAGTTGTGGACGCTGGCGTTGTCTCCGCCGTCGCTGACGATGACGAGCGATTTGTTATCCAAATGGCCGAGCTGGAGATGTTGGATCCCCGCCGCGACGGCGTCGTACAGGGCTGTTTTACCGCGTGCGGAGACGGCCGACACGGCTCTTTCCAGGACCTTTGGATCGTTTGTGAACGCGGCGCCGGAGGGCGGTTCAAGCGAAACAGTGTCATTGAAATCGACGACGAACATCTCATCCTGCGGGTTGCTCGAGCGCGCGAACGCATAGACCGCGGCTGCGACGTTGCGGAGTTTGGGGCCCATGCTGCGGCTGTGATCGACGATTAAGCCCACGGTTACAGGAGTATCTTCCTGTTGGAACGAGGTCACCGTTTGGAGCCGCCCGTCCTCGAATACGCGGAAGTTTGGCAGGGCGAGCCCGGAGACAAAGTTTCCGTCCCTGTCGGTTACGCTCACTGGCAACACGACTAGCTCGGTCGTAATTCTTATTGCGGATTGGCCAGCCGCGCTGCGCGATGCGGGCTGCTGTGGCAAAGAGGGCGAGTGAGCGATGAGACCGCCAGAAAACAGCAAGGCTATCGATAAACAGAAAGTCCGAGCCGAATTGCGCCTTTTCGATCGCATGGTGAGAGCCGCCGGTGAGTCTCCACGCGCCGCGGGATAAGAATCGTCGGCAATAAAACCCGCGGCGCCCTGGAGCTTGATACAGTTATGAAATTTACAGCGCGAAGCGCTTCAGAACGAATGCAAAGCCAAGCGACGCTATGCCCAGCAGGGCAATCAGCGGAAGGGAGCTGGCCGTCTTCGGCAAACTCGTGTTCTCTGCGACCAGAGGTGCTGCCTGTTCTGCGGCGGGTGGAGCGGTGGCTATCACTTCTTCTACCGGAACTTCTTTATCCTCCGGAGTAACCGCGACAATCGGAGCCGTCTTCAGGTCAGCCGGGGCAACGTCTTCGGCAAGAGCCGGAATGGGTTCCTTGGTTACGACAGCCAGCTCGATCGCCCGCTGCTTCGGATAAACAAATTCCTGGCCGAAGTTATCGCCGGGATAGAACCAGGCCTTCAGGGCTTCCGGATTATCGCCGGTTCTCTCCGCAAATTTGACTACGGTTTGCCCCGTCGGACGAAGCCGCCAGTTGTCGATCGCCAGGACAGTGGCAATGACCTTGATTCCGTCCGCATCCAGGAATTGCACAACGTGGCGTTCGGACGCCAGGTCCACGATCTTGATGGTGTAGGTGCCGGCCGGCAGGATCTGCCCGGGGATTTCGACGGGCTGGCTGAATGTCATAACCGTCTTTTTGTTCCATTCATCGGCTCCGGCGCGCGGAGTAAACAAGGCGCCGAGCACGGAGAGACTGAGTACGAGCAGAACCGACTTGATGATCTTCATGTTCATTTCCTCCTGAGAAATGTAAGAACCTGGCGGTAACTATCGGGGCCTGGGAACTGCCCCAAGAAAGTGCACGAGTGTTTATGGTTTGTCCGGAAGCGCTGTCGCCTGCCCGCGAAGCAGGACTCACAACTGCCACTGACCCTGGTAGCAAAGTCAGTCTAGAAGAGCCTGGCGCTGGCATCTGTCCGATTACGGACACATTTGAATATTGCTGGCACACCGACTGGGCTGGGGGCGCAGCCGGGCATAGGGTAGAGAACCTTGAGGATTATCGGCACCCGGGGGGCGAGGGATTATCTCGGGGCGCGCGGTGGCGGAATTCTGACGAGCCTAATGCGACTTCCTGATTTCGTTCACAAGTTCTCTCGCCTCGTCCATCCTGTCCTTATAGAACGCGGGGCTAATGAGGATCCGTTTGCTCCCGATCCTCACATGTTCTTCTATGCCCTTTTTTGCCAGAAATCGCGCGAGCGCCCTGTACGTCTTTATTTCCTTCTCCAAGAACTGCACCGCGTGCCTTTTCGAATCGTCCATTTCTCACCTCGGGCAAGATCGTTCCTGTTTGCCGGCGTCCGGTGGCGAGCTTGATTTCCGGGCGAGGCGATTTCCTTCCAAGCATGGTTCTCAATTGGACGAACTGGCCTTTTGATCCTTCACCTGCAGCTCGTTAACCACCTGCTGCACGTTGGGAACAGAAGCCGCGGTCCTTTCGGCTTCGCCGCGCCGGGACTGAGAGTTGACCTGACCGGTGAGGGTAACAACGCCATTCTTGACGCCGTAGCTCACCGTGTCGTGGAACCGATTTTGGATGAGAGCGGCGTCCACGTTTTTCTCGATGCCCTCATCGAGATCTGAGTTCATCGCCTTCGCGTCTTTTTCGACGCCGGGAGGAACCACGGCAATCTGGTCCGCAACAACCTGGCCGCCTGAAAAGGACTTCGCAACCGTCTCAGCCCGGAACTTATCGCCTTCCGATCCGACGTGTCCGCCGAGGGTTACAACTCCCTTATCCCGGTCCTGACTGATTGAAACGTCCTTGAGTCCGGCTTGATCGAGCGAGGCGCGAACGTTGTCGGAAACATCCGGCGATTTAGCCGATGTTCTGGAGCACCCTGCGACGGTCCCGGCTATCAGCAAGGCCAGCAAGCTTGCACAGAATTTATGGTTTGTCATTTTTCCCTTTCGATGGAGGCGATGATTCATTCTTCCTTCCCAGCCCCCGCTTGTAGCGAACTGCGCGAATGAGTATCGGTGAACTTGCGCTTCTCAACGGGCCATCTTACGAGACACAACAGCCCAGTTCTGTCTCGTTGCGGACACTGTTCCTAATTTCGTTGCATAAACTCTTCTCAGTGTTGTCGTCCACGATGAATGAGCCGGAGCCTTGGCTGTAACGATTAAGGGTTACCGTGCTTGGGTTTCTACTGCGGATCGAGCAGCTTTCCCGAACTGAAGTGGTATATCAGATATGTAGCCGGATTGTTCGAGCACAAGCTAAGGAGACGTTCTTTGGCGTGCTCTAAGGTCGCCGCGCTCTCCACCCAGAGGCGTCCACCGCCCGGAATCTTCTGATAAATGTCGTACATCCAGTTCATGTTCATCTCCCAAGTGCCTATGACGCGACTACCACTCTAATCCGTCCCCGCGCCGGAGGATGTCCGGAATGGCACATGGATGGAGACCTCGAGAGCCGAGAATGCGTCCTCCCGAACATGTGCTGAAGGAGACATCAATTGGCTGGAGCTGCGCGCATAGTCATGTGTACCGCGACTCCGCAATCTGGGAGGGCGGACTTGGAGGATCAACATGTATCACGCACGCCGTTACATCACGTCCCTATTCCTGGCTGCGGCTCTTGCTACACCGGCGGCCATCATGGCAATGCCCAAACCTCAAAACGCCAGCGTTCAGGTCCGAATCTACGACCGGGACCACAAGGACTACCACAACTGGGATGACAGAGAAGACCGGGCCTACGGACAGTATCGTTCGGAAAATCCCAGGAGTGCTCACGAATTCTCGAAGGCGAACAAAAGGCAGCAATCGCAATACTGGAACTGGCGCCACAGTCATCCAGATAAGGACTAGCTGCGGCGATATACGCAGGACAGAACATGCAATGTACTCCCCCGGCGCCAGCGAAGCGCTAAGGTTTGCGAGTAACAGGCGGCGCTTCGTTGGTGTGCTTTTTGGCACAGTTTGTGCTGCAGCAAGACAGGTACGATAGCTTCAGCTTTTGCAAAAGAATTGCCGACCGATCATGAAGAAAACTAAACCCGCCGCATTCGACGCTCAAGGCTTTCTGGATTCAACAGGCGTGGCCCGGAAGGTTCTGGAGTACCGAAGAAAAGAAACCATCTTCACGCAGGGCGATTCCTCCAAACACGTGATGTATATCCAAAAAGGAGGGGTGAAGCTCTCCGTGGTCAACGAGGTAGGCAAGGAAGCCGTCGTCGCGATGCTGGGGCCGGGAGATTTCTTCGGCGAAGGATGCCTGGCAGGGCAGAAGCTGTGTATCGGAAGTGCCACGGCGATTACACCCACCACAGTGCTCGCGATAGAGAAAAATGAGATGAGCAGGATGCTCCACCGGGAACACGCGTTCTCCGATCGCTTTATCAAGCACATGCTATCGAGGAACATTCGAGTGGAGGAAGACCTGATCGATCAGCTTTTCAATTCGACCGAGAAAAGGCTCGCACGCACGCTTCTATTGCTTGCGCGCTACGGAAAGAAGGACGAGCCCCAGAAGGTGCTGGCCAGCATATCGCAGGAAACACTGGCGGAAATGATCGGGACAACGCGGTCGCGCGTGAATCTGTTCATGAACAAATTCAAGAAACTTGGCTTTATTCACAACAACGGGGGGCTTCACATCAACAGTTCGCTCCTGAGCGTTGTGCTGCACGACTAGACCGGGCAATCCATCGCCCAATCGTGAGCGGTGGCACAGCCGTTTTGCGGGCCGGGAAACAACCGAGGCGTACCGATGGCGTGGGCGATTTCAATTATTGTTCTCAGCTTATGGATTATCGGCGTCACGATGCCCTATACCCTGCATGGGCATATTCATCTCTTGCTGGCTTTGGCGGTGGCCATTGTTCTCGTTCCGGTCGTCCTCCGCGCTGCGCAGAAAATGAGGCAATAGCGATGGACTACGCCCGACCAACAGGCATGCGCCTTGCATTGCTTTGGGGGAAAACGTGACGATACTGGATACAGTGTTACTGGTGTTCGTGATTGCCTTGTACGCGGGAATGTTGCTGTCAGACGCTCGTTGGCGCCGCGCCTACGGCAAAACGGGGCATCTCTGAGCCGAAACGTAATGAAACTCTCTTTCTACCGCACGGATATCTCTACTTGGATGTGCGCAGTGCCCTATATCGAGCAGCCACGGCATTGAGAAGCGGACGGCGATGATTCTCGCCCCCTAAGGACATATCAATGACAGCCACTGATTTAGAGCTAGCCGCTTCGAGTGCCGCAACCACGCGGAGCAGCAGCACAATGAAAGCGCTGGTTTATCACGGCCCCGGCAAGCCCATGTGGGAAAACAAGCCACGCCCCACGATTCAGGATGCGGGTGATGCGATCGTACGAATTACAACTTCCACCATCTGCGGGACCGATCTTCACATTCTGAAGGGCGATCTGCCGTCGGTGACCGCGGGGCGCATTCTTGGCCACGAAGGCATCGGTATCGTTGAGCAGGCCGGAAAGAGCGTTTCGGAGTTTCACGCAGGAGACAAGGTCATCATCTCGTGTGTCACTGCTTGTCTGAAATGCGATTTTTGCAGAAAAAGCATGTATTCGCACTGTCGACACGGCGGATGGATCCTGGGCAATACCATCGACGGAACTCAGGCGGAATATGTGCGGATACCGCAGGCCGATGGAAGTCTCTACAACTTTCCTCCCGGCGGTGACGAAGAGGCCCTGGTGATGCTTAGCGACATTTTGCCGACCGGCTTCGAGTGCGGCGTTCTGAACGGGCAAGTGAAACCGGGTGACACAGTTGCCATCGTAGGCGCCGGGCCCGTGGGGCTGGCCGTTCTACTGACTGCGCAATTCTATGCCCCGGCGGCGATCTTCATGATCGACCTGGACGACAAGCGCCTCGCGGTGGCGAAGCAGTTTGGCGCGACTACCTTGATTAACGGCACGGATGGACATGCCGCGCGTCACGTGATGGAGCTGACCGAAGGAGCCGGAGTCGACGTGGCCATTGAGGCAGTCGGCCTTCCCGCTACGTTCGCTATTTGCCAGGCGATTGTCGCCGCGGGCGGACGCATCGCCAACGTGGGAGTGCATGGCAAACCGGTGGAATTGCACCTCGAAAAACTCTGGGACCGCAACATTTCGCTGACCACGCGGCTGGTGGACACGGTAACCACACCAATGCTGCTGAAGGTCGTGCGTTCGGGAAAACTGCAGCCGAAAAAGCTCGTGACTCATCGCTTCGCAATGAACGACATTGTGAAAGCGTATGAGACGTTTGAAAACGCGGCAAGAGAGGGCGCGCTCAAGGTGATCCTTACGAGTGGCAGCCCGAGTTGATGAGACCCTCCCGTGTAGTCCCTGACTGACGCTACGACAGGTCGTATTTGAACCCTTCTGTGTTCTGCCGCAACTGCCGCCTGAGGGCCTTCACGTGCATGGAAATCGCCGCGAACTTTTTCCCCGCAGCCACCGTCGTATTGGCAACTGTGTGAACCGCGCGGTTGTCTCCCCTCAATGCCGTCTCGGTTTTCGGCTCCGCAAGGCTGGGACTGCTATTCCTTTCCATCTTTTCCTCCTGTCGACACCAGGTTCGGAATCGCGCTGGGCGCGCGCTTTGCCTTCATTGCGTAAAGTGCGACGTCCGCCGCGGTTAGCAGGGCTTCGATCGCCTGGCCGTCGTGGGGATAGATCGCGGCTCCGACGCTGACCGACAGCTTCGGCTCACCGCCGTCGGAGGCCAGAGCGTTACAAATTCGCTGAGCGACGAGATCGGCCGGTTCTGCCCCTGTCTCCGGCAGGACAAGCGCGAATTCATCTCCGCCAAAGCGCGCTGCCGTATCGATGTCCCGGCAACTGACACACAAGGCGTCGGCCAGGCGGCACAGGGCCCGGCTTCCCGTCACGTGGCCGTAGCGATCGTTTATTTTTTTCAATTGGTCCAGGTCGAACAACAACAGAGCGAATTGCCGGCCGGTGCGAGCGGACCGCTTGATTTCGCTGTCGAGGATATCGATGAGATGGCGGTAATTGGCCAGTCCCGTCAGGGAGTCTTTGGTCGCCTGGTCGCGCAGACTGTCTTCCAGTTCGCGCTGGTTGGTCACATTTTCGATACTGACCTCATATCCGTCTATCCTGCCGCGCTCGACCAGAATTTCCCGTCCGCTAAGCCGCACCTTCAGATTCGAACCGTCTCTGCGCTTCCAGTCAATCTCGACAGGTTTCACTTGATTGTCGGAGCGGTCGCCCTCCAGGATCTGGTTCCGGATCGAGGGATCGCGGAAAATGATCCCTGTCAGCCCCTCAGCCATGAGTTCTTTCTTTGATGGATATCCAAGCATTGTTACCAACGCCTGGTTGACATCTACAAGCTTGCCTTCCATGTTCCAGCGGCACATTCCATACGCGAGGTTACCCACCAGGGCACGGTAGCGAGCTTGGGAATGCCTCAGCTTTTTCTCGGCCTGATCGCGCTGCCCGCGCAAGTTGCTTTCGCCGAGAACCCGGCGAATCGCGACGGGGAGGTGGCCGATGTTTCCCATTTCAATACA
Organism: uncultured Acidobacteriaceae bacterium; assembly: GCA_964600355.1. Lineage (GTDB taxonomy): Bacteria > Acidobacteriota > Terriglobia > Acidiferrales > UBA7541 > Palsa-295. The sequence continues at coordinate 5,215 of CAZRKW010000096.1, read as the reverse complement.
GTCGGCGGCGCCTTTGGTAATGAGCTTCGCTATGGTCTCGGCCTGGTCGATGTACGTTACATAAATGAGGGGGACGCCCTTGTCCAATTGCTGCAGAAGCTCCAATGCCTGCGTGCCTTGCCAATTGGGCGCGGGATACTCGGCCACAACAACGTCATAGACCTTCGATTTAAGATGTTCCGCAAACTCGCCGGATGTGAAGACGATATCTGCGCTGAGTTTGCATTGCGCTCGCTTGAGTTCCTTCACGCAGCGCTCTGCATCCCCAGCCTCACTGTAAAAGAGGATGCGCAATGGCCGGCCCCGTCTTGCAGGTCCAGTCAGAAAAGGAACTGGACCAGCGGGCTGACCACGGTCTCGGTAAAGTGAAGGCATTTGGAAGTGCCATTCCGGGAGCCGACCCGATTGCTGGCTGGTTCCCGGGATTGTTCAATGCTCCCATCAAGACAGTATTGGAGAGGTGTCGGTGCCGTATGTCCGAAACGATACACTTTGACTACCGCATTAACGGATACGACACACGGGAATCGACAATCGCTCAAGTCCTGGACTGGCCAGGGCCCGGTCGCGTAACGGCAGCTTTGCGGAAGGCTTGGAGGGTGGCGAATACCTGTCCCCTTCGACACAGACGTCTGAGTGTCACAACACTACACTCTGGACGTATCTAAATTTGAGGTGACACAGATGAAATTCCCAATCGCAACAGCAGCATTGCTTGTGCTTCTCGGGAGCACTGCTTCCGCCTACGCGCGCCAGGAGAAGGGCCACGAGGAAGAGCACGGGCAACAACAGGGAGCCAGGCCAGCCGCGCAGAAGGATAGGCCGGTACAACAGCAACGGCAGCCGCAGCCGCAACAGCATCAAGCCCAGCCAGCGGCGCACCAACAGACACAGAATGCAAGGCCGGCAGAGCAACCGCGCACCCAGCAGGCCGCGCATACACAGCAGCCACAGACACATGCGGTGAATCAGGCACAGCCGGCGAATAATGGGCGGAGCCAGGAGCACGCGCAGCAGACACATGCGGTGGCTGAGAACAGAGGCGGTTCCCAGCATGGCCGCATTTCCGAGGCGCACTACTCTTCCAGTTTTGGCAGCGGACACAGCTTCCACGTCAGCCGAGGGCAGTATGACAGCCGGCGCTTCAACTATGGCGGCTACTCCTTCGGTTTCATCGATCCGTGGCCCATCGGCTGGGGATATTCAGACGACGTTTACGTGGTATATACCGACGGCGGCTATTACATGTATGACAATTTTCATCCGGGGCTGCGCATCTCGATCAATATCCTTTAGTCTTTTCCCCACTACTGGTTCTGGAGCGTTTGCCAGGTAGCCGTTCTTACAAAAAGTCAGGGATCGGCTACCTGGCGCGCGCCATTCTTCGGAACGGCACCTTCGGGGGAGTACTTCCTGAAAAGCAATGCTCGTCAGAGTGAAGAGGAACCGCAATGCCTCGTAGTGCCAATCGCCAAAGTGATGTCACGCAATATGTTCGACGCTCAAAGGAGCCGCTGAACCATGACTCTTCTGTTCATCATTGCGATTGTTTTAGTCGTAACGCTTGTGGGAAGCCTTCCCATCTGGCCACACAGTAAGAACTGGGGTTATTACCCTATCGGAGGCGTCAGTGCGGTCATACTGATTCTTCTGATTCTATTCTTTGCCGGCCACCCACGCGTGCACTAACCGGCGCCCCTTCTGCCTGTAGATGTTGCACGGCGCGGAGCCGATGATCAAGCTGGCCCCCACAATCTCATAGACATCCAAGTGCCAAAAGCAAAGGCGATGAGTTGACAGCCACGCACTGTCAGCTCATCGCCAACTTCAACCGGCTTGGGCGTCAGACCGATGCCAACCAGGTCACCGCAGGCCGCCAACCAGGTACACGACCAACACGATGAGCAGGATCGTCCCAACGATCCCAAGGCCTCCGCCCATCCCCCATCGGGAATAACCGTAATACCCTCCGCCTCCACCGAACAACAGAATCAGAAGGATAATTAGAAGTAACATCGAAGATCTCCTTCAGCGTTTACGCCGCTTTTGTCATCTCAACTGCAAACCGCATCGTACACGCAGCGTACGGCCTAATCTGTCCTGTTCGGGACAGGTGTTGGGTTTTGCATGCGCAGGCGGATTTTTATGGCCGCCAGGTGAACACGTGTCCAAACCCAACAAATACCTTCACGAGCCACAAGAGAACGGTCACGCCAAGGAGAGCCATCACAAATCTCTTGGTCATCGCTTCCAGCGACAGCGCGGTAATCACCCAAGCCGCGAATAGCGCGAGAGCTACAATAATTGCTGTTCCTATGAATGACATTTCTGGTTGTTTCCGGCTTGCCCGGCAAGCGATCCGCTATTTCGGCGCAACACACATAGCCTGGCCGGTTCGCGCTGGCTCCGCGATGGCCCAAAGGCCGGTAATCGACTCAATGTAGATGCGGAAGAAGAGGGACGCAGACTTCAGGTCTCGATGGCTTCCCCTCGGTTTTCAGACCAAACATACAGGGAACGTAGATATGGAGCATGACAGGGTGTGTCGAGCATGTTTCCCACACCCCATCATGCTCCGGTACGAACGGGGGCGTCCAAGAAGCAATCGAGAATTCTCCTGCTTATCTCTCTTTGGCTTCCTGCACGTATCCGCCGATTTCGTGAAGCAATTGGCGAGCTGAGACGGGCACAGCGACTCTGCCATTCAGAATTTCATGGCGGTCAACATCGTTGCCGTACATCGCTTTGTCCCCGCTTTTGTCAGCCTGCACCACCGCTCCATCCAGACTTACCCCGGCAAAGACTCCCTTCGTGCGGGAATAAGACAGGATTTCCGCGCTCAATTTAAGGTCGGTGCCAGCGGTGGCGTTACGGCCTACAGGTCCGGCCGCGACAGATGCGTCGGCTCCGAGCTTGAATTTGTCGCTAAGCAGGCTTTGCAGCGCGTGATCGTTCATGAACAGCATCACGAGGTCGGTGGAAGACCCTCCAATCTGATAACCTACGCTGCCGCCGTCAATGGCCAGAAACATAGGCGCGCTCCAGCCATGACCCGTGCGGCAGGTTGCCAGTCCCCGGCCATAGTTGCCGCCGAATATAAAAGCGAACTTCACCTCTCCCGGAATAATAGCGATGCATTTCGCCGATTCCAGAAGATCGTGAGGAATGCCTTGATCCGGAGCGTTCATGATGTCTCTGAATACTTCCGCAGCCTTGTGGCTGCGCTTGACGTCATCCTCACGGTCGGAGGCGACGGCGGTTAGAGTTACGAGTAGAGCGAGTGTTGCGACGGCTAGAAACTTTTTCAACATTTCATTATCTCCCTTTTGAGATTGAATCTAGGCACTGAAACGATCTTCCGGTTGCATTTAAAGATCTGTTAAGTTCGCCCAAACGAACGCTCGTCGATGCGACCGTCGCGGACAAACTGGACTATCGGCTCAAGATGTCTTGCCCTTGCAGCCCTGGTGCGCGCACGAGCAATCGATATCCGGTGTCTTTTCCATGGCCTCGCACTGGGTGCTGCAGTATTTGCCCGACGTGGTCACACACGAACAAATGGGGTGTGCGCACTTCTCACCTTTTGCAGTCGTCATTTCTTTTCTCCCGGCTTCGGATCGACAACAGCGAGCGATCCAGACGCCATCTTAAGATCGTGGGACCACAGCGTCTGTCCCGTTGCGGACACATTTCTATGCACTCAAAGCTGGGGCTGTGTGTCTTTCGGGACAGCATCCGTGGCACCGCATGTTTAGACTTCAAAAAGGAGGATCACATGGACGAAGGAACCTTCGATATTTTCTCGGGAGCGCCCGAAGAACACGGCTTGTGGGTGGAAGCCGTTGAGGGTCTCTCAAATGCGCGTGAGCGTATGGGGCAGATTGCCGCGGAGGAACATGGGAAGTACTTCCTGTTTTCCCGCAGCAGCCAGTCGATTCTCACGCGGATGAATGGCGGCTCCCGGGTTTTCGAGCGTCCTTATGGCTTGCAGGCTGTTGCGTTATAGGGCTCAGGAGATCAAGGAATGTTAGGAACACTTGCCGGAGTAGTGGCGCTTGCGCTGGTTGTGGTCGTATTGGTGATGAATTCCCTTAGAGCGGTTCGAGGGCGCTCGTAGCAATCGGAGGAAACAACATGGAGCTTGAAAGACTCAAGGGCCGTGGACACTTAGTGCCGGCGCTGACGACCGGCATCGAGTATCAGGTTCATTATGATATCCATTTCCCCGTCGTGGAAGAACGGCCGGGACGGCACATGACGCCCAACCACACGTCCGCCTCGAAGTGCTGTGTGCAGTCCTCTCATCGTCACCTGATCCCGGACGGGCACTACTTCCTTCACGCCGACGTGGGTCAAATTCATCAGCTGAAGTTTGTCAATCGCAAGTGGCATTATCTTGCAACCCGCTGAGGCTATCGACCGAGTTGTAGGCGCTCAACGGTTCAAAAATCAGTCTGCCTGCTGCGGCGCCACCTGCAATCGCAGCGAGCGCTTCCTGTGTTTCCACCACACGCTGAAGCGGTCCATATAGAGGTAGACAACCGGCGTGGTGAAAAGCGTCAGCATCTGGCTGAAGAGCAAGCCGCCCACAATCGTGACTCCCAGCGGTATCCTCAATTCAGAGCCGATGCCCCGGGCCAGAGCAAGGGGCATTGCCCCCAGCATGGCGGCCATGGTCGTCATCAGGATGGGCCGAAAGCGCAGCAGGCATGCCTCATGAATCGCGCTTTTGGCGTCGCGGTGTTCGTTCCGCTGCGCCGCCAGGGCAAAATCGATCATGAGGATGGCGTTCTTTTTCACCAGCCCGATCAGCAATATGATTCCCACGAGCGCGATCACGTTGAGATCCATGTGGAAGAGCATCAAAGCCAGCACCGCCCCCACGCCCGCCGACGGCAACGTGGAGAGAATCGTTATCGGGTGAATATAGCTTTCGTAGAGCATCCCCAGGACGATATAGACCGCCAATAGAGCGGTAGCGATCAGGAAGGGTTCGGTGGCAATCGAAGCCTGGAACGCCTGCATCGACCCGGAATACGCGCTTCGAATCGAGGCCGGCACTCCCAGATTCTGCTCGGCCTGGCTGATGGCCTGAACCGCATCGCTCAAGGCCACTCCATGGGCGAGATTGAAAGAGATCGTCACGGCCGGGAATTGGCTGTCGTGATTCACGGCCAGCGGAGCGATTCTTTTTTCGAAATGAGCCACCGCGCTG
>CAZRKW010000095.1:0-13618 GCA_964600355.1 uncultured Acidobacteriaceae bacterium | reverse complement strand
TTTATTTCTACGTCGAAATGCATCGGGCGAACCTTCAGTATTTTCAGAAGCACCACTCCTGGCTGGCCCAACGAGGGTTTCTGGCCGGGTTGCTGCTGCACGATACCATCCGGTACATCGGTTTTTCGGCTCTGTCGCTTCTCGGGCGGCGGTGGCGCGAGAAGGTTGGTTTGAAGGCCCAGCGATCCATGGCCTGCATTCAGTGGGTTTTGCGCTCGAAGGAACAAACTCTGGACGCGAGCGCGCCGAGGACAAGCGGGGTTGCGCCCACGAACTGATTCGGAGAGAGCTTCTCGAACCTGTTTGTGTTCCCAGATTTTACGCAAGTCGGATTGCACACAATTGCTAGCGATACGCTAGGCCTTACACAAGGAGAAACTCAATGCGTGTTCTGATTACAGGTGGTGCGGGATTCATCGGATCTCACCTTGCCGAGGCGCTTCTGGCACGCGGCGATGATGTGCTTATTCTGGATGACCTGAGCACGGGCAGCATGGAGAACATCCGCCACCTCAAGCCGCTGCCGAACTTCCATTATTGGATCGACACAGTAATGAACCGTATTCTGCTGGCCGAACTTGTCGACGAAAGCGACCTGGTGATTCATTTCGCCGCGGCGGTCGGCGTCCGGCTGATCGTGGAAAGCCCCGTGCACACGATCGAAACGAACGTAAAGGGCACCGAACTGGTGTTGCAAGCGGCGCAGAAGAAAAAGAAGACGGTGCTTGTGGCGTCGACTTCCGAGGTATACGGGAAAAGCACGGAAATTCCTTTTCGCGAGGATGGCGATCTCGTGATGGGAGCTACCAGCAAAGGTCGCTGGAGCTACGCGGCCTCCAAAGCCCTTGATGAATTTCTGGGTCTCGCCTATTACCGAGAGAAGAAGCTTCCAGTGATTGTTACTCGATTTTTCAATACGATTGGTCCGCGCCAGACCGGCAGATATGGGATGGTGGTTCCCAATTTCGTGCGGCAGGCGATGGCCGGAAAGCCGATGACGGTATTCGGTGACGGCAAGCAGTCACGATGCTTCTGCCATGTCGGAGACGTCGTGCAGGCATTGCTGAAACTAGTGGCGACCCCCAAAGCGGTCGGCGAGGTATTCAACATCGGGAGTACTGAGGAAATCACGATCGAGGGGCTTGCCAAACTGGTGAAGCAGCGTGTGAAAAGCGACTCCGAGATACGCTACATCCCATACGAACAGGCCTACGAAGAGGGTTTCGAAGATATGCTCCGGCGGGTTCCGTCGATCGAAAAGATATCCAAGTGCATTGGGTGGCGCGCAACGACTCCGCTCGACGCCACAATCGATTCCATTGCCCAGTATTTCGAAGAAAGAGACAAGCAGCTTACCTCAGGCGTCGTTTCAGGCACTGTGGTTGCTTGACATGGGCCGATGGAGGAACCGATCGTGAGTACCACTTTGTCTCCAGTGAATGACCGACCGCTGGAGCAGCGGAGCGACACAATGAAGCAGCCCACGGCCAAGAGTGGGTTTTCCAGGTCATATGCTTTGGCGACAGCCGCCTACAATGAAGAAAAGCTGATCGAGAAGGTGATCCAGTCGATCGTCAGCCAGACGGTGCGCCCGCAAAAATGGGTTGTTGTCAACGACGGGTCTTCCGACCGCACCGCGGAAATCGTGCAGCGCTACGCCGACCAGTATCCGTTCATCGAACTCTACACCATCACCGAGGAACATCCGCGTGATCTGACGGCGCAAGTCCATGCGATCAATCGGGGCTTCGCACAGTTGAAGAGCGTCCAGACCGACTTCATCGGAAACCTGGACGCGGATGTGACACTCGAACCTACGTACTTCGAACGCTTGCTCGAAAAGTTCGCCGAAGATCCACGCTTAGGTCTGGCTGGGGGATTTATTCACGAAGAGCAGGAGGGCGAGTTTCGGAATCGGAAAGGTAACGTGGTGAGCTCGGTAGCTCATGCCGTCCAGCTATTCCGCCGCGAATGCCTGGAGGAGTTGGGAGGCTACAGACCGTTTACCTGGGCAGGAGCGGACTGGTATGCAGAGGTCACCTTGCGGATGAAAGGGTGGCACGTGCACTCCATCTCGGACTTACGGGCTTTCCACCACCGGCCGACTGGCAAGGGGTTCGGCCTGTACAAATATGCTTACCGCGGCGGGATTATGGATTTCTACATGGGAACCCACCCGCTGTTTGAAATGATCAAGATGGCCCGGCGCATCACGGACAAGCCTTATTTTCTGGCCGCGGCGGTTCGGTTTTCGGGATTTGTTACGGCTTACTGGAAACGCCTTCCCAGACAGGTTCCCGAGGAATTTATGGCCTACCTTCGAAAGGAACAAATGGCCAGGATCCGGTCGCTTCTCCCGGGAGCGCAAAAGTCTCGCTGAACACGGTTTGATACCTCGATTGACGAACGCAAGAATTTGGAAAACAGGACCGAAACCGTCGAGCAGGCCTTGCCCACGAGGCTGTTGAAGCTCGGTATCAGCGTGTCTTTTTTCGGAATCACAACGTTTAGAGACGCGCTATCTCGGTTGGCCAGGCGCACTCCCCCGGGCCGATGCATTACGCTCTATTATCATTGTGTTCTGCCGCAACACCGTACAGCATTTGCCCGTCAGATGGACATGCTGCTCAAGAGAAATGTCCCGGTGTCTGTGGGCCGTCGCGAACCTCTTGCGCCCGCGACCCGCTACGCAGCCGTAACTTTCGATGATGGCTTCACGAACGTTGCCGATCAGGCCGTGCCGGAACTTGTCCAGCGCAAGATCCCGGCAACGATTTTTGTGACCAGCGATCTGCTGGGACAAGATCCCGGATGGAAAGGTTACCCAGGAAGATTTATGTCGGTCGATGAGCTGAAGGAGCTGCCGGCGGATCTTATTTCTTTGGGCTCGCACACACGAACACATCCCTTCCTGCCAAAACTGAATCGGGAGCAGGCAATCGACGAAATTGCGACATCGAGGGCGAAACTCGAGCGAATGCTGAGCCGTGAGTTCACCCTGTTCGCCTTTCCCTACGGGGCATTTAACGAGGATTTAATAAACATTTGCCGTGGGGCGGGCTACGAGCGTATCTTTACGACACTCCCCTATCCGGCCGAGCTGGGGTCCAAAGAGTTTGTCTCTGGTCGTATCACGGTGGAACCTACCGACTGGCCGATCGAGTTTTATCTGAAATTGAGCGGCGCCTACCGCTGGTTGCCAGTCGCATTTGCCGCCAAGAGGAAACTTAAGAGTATATTCGCGGCATCCGGGGCGGTGGGACGACCCCTTCACCCGGAGTCGAGTTAGCTGCCAACAGGCCGATGGAAACCGAAACCGCGGTCCAAATTACAGATAAGGCAAAGCGACCCGGGGAAATCTACTCCGTTGATCCACTTCACGATAAACGATGGACAGATTTCGTCAATGGACATCCGAAGGCGTCTGTATTTCACACGAGGGCATGGCTGGGAACGCTTAAAGAAACGTACGGGTATAAACCCGTTGTCTTCACAACATCGCCCCCTGGAAGCCCATTAGAGAATGGTCTGGTAAGCTGCGATGTTCGCAGTTGGCTCACGGGTCGTCGGCTCGTATCTCTGCCCTTTTCTGATTATTGTGAGCCCTTGTTTGATTCGTCTAGCGATTTGCAGCTTCTGATGCTGTACTTTCAGGATGCCGTGGCGCAAAGAAAATGGCGTTACGTCGAGTTCCGGCCCGTCGACGGGGTCGTGGAGGCAGCGGCCGGAAGAGACAGCTTCCAAAGAAGCGGGAACTATTTTTGGCACCGGCTTTATCTTCAGCCGCAGACCGAAGAGCTGTTTCGCAGCTTCGATAAAGATTCGGTACAGCGCCGCATCCGTCGCGCCGAACGTGCCGGGCTCCGTGAAGAATGCGGCCGGTCGGAAAATCTCTTGCGCAGGTTTTACGACTTACTGGTGATGACGAGAAAACGTCACGGGTTGCCGCCCCAGCCCTATGCATGGTTCAGAAACCTCGTGGATGCTTTTGGAGATTCCCTCGAGATTTGGATGGCAACCAAAGAAAAAGAGCCGGTTGCCTCCATCCTGACCCTGCGGTTCAAGGACATCGCTTATTACAAATACGGTTGCTCGGATGCCCGATATAATAATCTGGGCGCCACCCCTCTGCTCCTGTGGAGGGCTATCGCCGCCGCAAAATCATCACATGCTCGGGCCTTCGATTTTGGCCGCACGGAAGCAAGCAATGAGGGCCTTATCAATTTCAAGGACAAGTGGGCTCCTCGTTCCAGCTCATTGGTGTATTTACGATTCCCCCGCGGTGTTTCGCAGGCAGAAGACCGGACGTTGAACGTCCTCAAACAGGTATTTGCCCGGATGCCCGGGAAGTTGCTAGCGTTTACTGGAACGATTATTTATCGCCATATTGGCTGACAAAACCAGGTTTTGCACAGATCTCTTCCGTATTTCTTTCACGCGAATTTACTTCCTAAGGGATAATAAGTCTTCACAATATGGAACACGTTCTCACTAGTTATTACCGCCTTCCTGACGGCTGGGAGCAGCCGACTGCCTCGGAGTCGGAAGTGGGTGACACTGGATTCTTTCAATTCGGATCGAAGATCGTTTGCTACGGCGCGAGTGACTCTGGGGTTTCAAGCGAAGCTTCTAAGGCCAAGTCGTTCGACGCGCTCAAGAACGTTCGCCGCAACGGATCGAATATTTATTTGCCATTCAACATATCGCGAGTTATCGAAAATCTTCGTTTTGAACATTACGTGAAGCAGTTCGCACCTTCTCCTAAGAAGTTGTTGAATCACATCGCCGTCCGCAAGGCATATTACTCTGTCCGGGAAATTCTGCCGGTTGAGGTCCGCCGTTATCTGCAGCGATCTTATTTCAACGGCTGGCGTAAGCTCCCGTTTCCCAAGTGGCCGGTAGACTTTACCGTGGACAATTTGCACGAAGAGTACCTGCGGCTCTTGATGGAAGCGAGGGGCGTCTCAAAAATCCCCTTTATCTGGTTCTGGCCGGAGGGAGCCCCCAGCGCTCTCGTCCTGACGCACGACGTGGAGACGGCGGCGGGGCGCGATTTCACTTCTACATTAATGGAGCTTGATGCGTCCTACGGATTCCGTGCATCGATCCAGGTGGTACCGGAAAAGCGTTATGAGGTCCCTGACAGTTATGTTCAGGATATCCGGGGCCGCGGTTTTGAGTTCAACGTACACGACCTCAACCATGACGGAAATCTGTACCGCGAACGGGCGGAGTTCCTCCGCCGGGCGGAAAAAATAAACGGATACATCCGCAAATACAAGGCTAGTGGGTTTCGTTCAGGGGCCATGTACCGGAACCTCGACTGGTACGATGCGTTTGAATTTTCTTACGATATGTCGGCACCCAATGTGGCGCATCTTGAACCACAGCGCGGCGGTTGCTGCACCGTGATGCCCTACTTCGTCGGCAGGATTTTGGAAATCCCTTTGACAACGAGTCAGGACTACTCTGTTTTCCAGATTCTCAACGATTATTCCATCGATTTATGGAAGGAGCAGGTCGACCTGATCCTTCAGCGAAACGGGTTAATCAGCTTCATCTCTCATCCGGACTATCTGATTGAAATGCGGGCCCGCGCCGTGTACTTGAAACTGCTGCGATATTTGCGGGAAATGACAAAGCGCGAAGGCGTCTGGGTCACGGTGCCGGGGGAGATTGATAAGTGGTGGCGGGCGAGAAACCAGATGAAGCTTGTAGAAAACGGGTCCGGCTGGGTTATTGAAGGCCCGGAGAAAGAAAGAGCCCGTGTCGCTTACGCCGTTCTTGAGAAAGGGCGCTTGCGGTATCAGTTCGCGAGCGTCGCGGACAACCAGGCGGTGGCTTCATGATGTCGGCAAAGATCATGTCTCCGAGTTTGCATGCGGACGAGCAGCCCGGCGCTGCTGGAGCAATTTCGAGGCTCCGGGCCATCGGTTTTCTACTGGTTTGCTTATCGCCATTTCTCATCGCATGGCGCCTCATGCAAATGGTTTCTGCACTGGCCCTTGGGAATGACACCTATACGCACATTCCGTTGATTCCGCTCGTAAGCTTATTTCTGATTTACACCAATAGAAAAACAGTGTTCTCACAAACAGACCTGCCGTGGAAGCCTGGAGGGGCGTTGATTACGGTCGGATTGCTTGCCATCACCTCGGCGAGGCTGAATGTCTTTCAGCTCCAGAACGCCAATCAGCTTTCTCTGGCCGTTTCCGGCGTCGTACTCGTATGGATCGGCGCATTCGGGCTGTTCTTTGGATTTCCGGCATTTCGCGCAGCGCGTTTCGCATTGTGCTTTTTGTTCTTTATGATTCCGATTCCCGAACCGATTCTGGCGAAGACGATTTATGCCCTCCAGGTGGGAAGCGCGCAATCCGCTGCTGCGCTCTTTAGCCTCTTCGGAATACCTTACCTGCAGAACGGACTGGTGTTTTCTCTGCCCGGCATTGCCATTCGAGTCGCCGAGGAATGCAGCGGTATTCGATCGACTCTGGCGTTGCTGATCATGACGGTGCTTGCAAGCCACATGTTTTTGAAGGCAACGTGGAAGCAGCTGCTGGTTTGCCTACTGGCAGTGCCTCTGTCGGTGGCCAAGAACGGTCTGCGGATTGCGACGCTCTCGGCGCTGGCCGTTTATGTAGACCCTGGATTTCTTTATGGCCGGCTGCATCAATCCGGCGGAATGTTCTTCTTCGCGGCCGCGTTCGTACCACTTGCATTGATTTTCGTGTGGCTGAGAAAAATTGGCTCTGGCAACTCCGGCGCCGTCTGAGGCGCTACTTGCTGAAAGGCAGGCGCGCGACAACGTTCGTTCGCTGCTCGATGTGGATGAAGAGGCTGTCTTCGGCCGTCAGGATAATGTTCCTGGCTTTGTTGAATGCGCCTTGGTTCCCTATTTATTTTTCCAACGCGGCTTCTAGCGGGATCTCTTTCCTCGCGGCTCCCCCCATTTTGTCTTTGCGGTACCCGTCAACGCATCTGAGTGACTCAACCAAGCCAGGGCTTGGAACAGTTCCCTGAACTAGAAATACGTTGTCCGGTCGATTGTTATACACTAAGCATGTAGTAGGTCTTGGCTAACCCTATTAGTTTCATTCTGGAAACAACAGTCTCGCAGAGTCCCTTTGTTAAGAGGTGAGAGATGATTCCGGATTTTGATGTTGCCATAGTCGGCGCCGGGCCGTACGGAATAGGGGCTGGCGCGCGGCTGCGCGAGCTGGCGGGGCTTGATGTTCGAGTGTTCGGCGAACCCATGGAATTTTGGAATTCCCATATGCCGGAAGGCATGTTACTGCGTTCTCCTTGGGATGCGTCGCATATCGGCTCGAGCAGGAAGCTGACTTTCGATTCCTATCGCGAAGCGTCTGGCCAAAGCATTCCTGTGCCTATTCCCGTTGAGCAATTCGTGGCATACGGAAAGTGGTTGCAGCGCCAGGCCATACCTGACGTCGATACGCGCCGGGTCGCCCGTTTGGATAAGGTCGCGAAGGGATTTGCCCTTACCCTTGACGATGGGGCACGCTGCACGAGTGGCCGAGTTGTTATCGCGGCGGGCATAGGTCCGTTTGCCCGACGATTGCCGCAGTTCGAAGGCTTCTCGCCTGAATTTGTAAGCCATGCCTCCGACCAGCGAAACGTAAGCCGTTTTGCGGGTAAGCGAGTTGTCGTAGTCGGGGCCGGGCAGAGTGCACTGGAGGGAGCCGCTCTTATTCACGAAGCCGGCGCCGAGGTGGAACTGATTGTCCGAGCTTCGCAAGTGCATTGGCTCGGAATGAAGGACAAAATTCACAAGATCAAACCGATCGCCAAGTTATTGTATTCCCCGTATGACATCGGACCAGCCGGTGTCAGCCGCATCGTCGCAGTCCCCAACATGGTGAAGTATTTTCCTCGACCCACGCAGAATTGGTTCAGGAAGCGGGCCCTCCGGTCGGCCGGGGCGCGATGGCTTAAGCCGCGATTTACGAACATTCCCATAACTATAAATACCTCAATCGAATCTGCTAAACTCCGCGCGGGAAAGCTGCATCTTCGCCTGAATGATGGAAGTTCTCGTGAAGTCGATCACGTCTACCAGGGGACGGGCTATCGTGTGGATGTGTCGCAGTATTCTTTCCTGCCTCCGGAAGTGCTCAAGAAGGTGGCTTTGGTGAATGGCTTCCCAAGGGTTAGCGCGGGATTCGAGTCGTCCGTACCGGGATTGCATTTCCTTGGCGCTCCTTCGGCCTGGGATTTTGGCCCGCTGATGTTTTTTGTTTGTGGGACGGACTTTGCAGCCAGTTCGCTTGCTCGTCACGTACCAACGGTGTTGCGATCCAAAGTGGCCGCCTGATTAATGAAGCACACCGAAGACCCAATGAAAATCACGGTCCCGAAAAATGCCGGAAACGATCGGGTGGGAGCCGTTGTGGTGGGCGGTGATTTCCACGGGCTGGGCATTGCCAGGAGCCTTGGGCGGCGCGGGATACCCGTTTGCATTGTAGATGACGAATACTCTATCGGGCGCTTCTCAAAATACACCACTCTGACAGTTGCTGCGCCGGAACTGCGCGACCCGGAGAAAACGGTAGACTTTCTTATCGACACGGGGCACCGGATGAATTTGCAAGGCTGGGTGCTTTTCCCCACCAGGGACGAACACGTCGCCGCGTTTGCACGGCATCGCGATGCCCTCTGTAGAGTTTTTCGCGTCCCCACGCCCGGCTGGGATGTGGTCAAGTGGGCGTGGAACAAATGGAACACGTATTCTTTGGCGAAGGAGTTGGATATCCCTATTCCCCGAACGTGGTGCCCCAAGAGCCTCGAAGATATTGACAATATTGACGCGGACTTTCCGCTCGGCATCAAACCCGCCGTCAAAGAGGATTTCTTTTACGCAACCAAAGCGAAGGCCTGGCGAGCCAATAGCCGCGAGGAACTGAAAGCCCTCTTCTTAAAGGCTTCCAGTCACGTTGGGTCCAACGAAGTTCTCGTGCAGGACATTATCCCGGGCGACGGAGATTTCCAGTTTTCATCCTGCATGTTCTTCAAGAATGGCAGCCCGATCGGCAGCATGGCCGCGCAGCGTTGGCGGCAGCATCCCCCCGAATTCGGCCGGGCCGCGACGTTCGTCGAAAGTCTTGATCTCCCTGAAGTGGAAGAACCCACAATTCGATTTCTGAAAGCCATAAACTATTACGGACTCGCTGAGGTCGAGTACAAGCTCGATCCGCGGGATGGCAAGTTCAAGCTCTTGGATGTCAATGTAAGGACTTGGGGCTTCCATTCGCTGGGCGCTGCAGCCGGCGTCGATTTTTCCTATCTGCTCTACGCCGATCAAGTCGGAGAAACGGTAACCTTTTGCCAAGGACGTCCGGGCGTGGGATGGATGCGCATGGTTACCGATATCCCCACGAGTGTTGGAGATATTCTCGGCGGAAGGCTGAGCATCGGACGGTATGTGAAATCTCTCAAGACTCTGGAAACGGAATCTGTTTTCTCGAGCGAGGATCTTCTTCCAAGTCTTGCGGAGATCGTCCTGCTGCCCTACTTGACGGCCAAGCGGGGTTTCTAGATCTACTTTCGCCTAGCTTCGAGAAACTCCAACAGCAGTTTCTGCTTGGTTGAGAGCCACGCGATTCGCCGGTTCTCAAAAGCTATCGCGGGCAGAGGTTTTCTTACAACGACCAAACCTCTGGACCGCATTTCGTCCAGCTCGCTGTCCAGATTGGTTACTTCGTAGCACAGGTGGTGGAGCCCGCCGCCCTTCTGTAGAAAACTCAGGATTGGCGAGTCCTCAGCTGCAGGCTCCACGAGTTCGACTTGAGCGTCGCCCGGATTTTGCGTTTGGAGGAAGGTGACTCTGACTTTCTGCAAGGGATCATGGAATATCTTCTCGTCCCACTGTGCAGCCAGGGATCTCACAAAACCTTGAATTGACCCTTGTATCGCCGCAACCACGAAACCCACGTGATGCAGTCTAGTTCCATAAGGACTTGTCAGCAATATCTCCCCCGGAGCCCACAAAGTCACTCCCATTTTATCGGAAGAGTAAATGCCTGGCACCGTAATACGCGATCAGGTGTGCTGTGAGAGCGATCTGAGCGTTCATCCGGTGGCGCTGCTTGGCCAAAAGGGCGCAACGATTCTAGATTCTGGAAAATAGCTGGTTTTGACCAGCCCGACGGGAAAAGCGCTTGTGCTAACATTTGGATGAATCTTGAAGGTGAACGCAATCATTGCTCTTACTTGTGCGCATCCCGCTTCGTTTTTTGAAGCTTATATTTTTTAGGACTGGCCGACTAACTCGCGGTGGGAACACTTGAACCTGATTGAAGCTCTGGAATACAAAAAAAGGCGCTTTCCTGAAGATGCTTCGGTTCTAAAGGTGTTCTTGGGGTGTGGCTTTACCCCGGTTCATTTGGAGACATTTCTCGCGGCTCATATCGGGGCGATTCTCTCGAAGACCCGCGTTGAAATAAAGACCGGGTTGTTTGGCGATCTTCTCGGGAATGTAGAACGGGTTGAGCCCGCCAACTTCGACGCAATTGCTGTTGTCGTCGAGTGGGCGGACCTCGACCAGCGGCTCGGCGTGAGAAATCTAGGCGGCTGGCAGGTTGATCGCCTGCCGGACGTACTGGAGACGGTAAGCCGGTCGCTCGCTCGTCTTGGCCAAACCCTGCAAAGGCTATCTTCCAGCCTGCTCGTCTCCCTTTGTCTGCCGACTCTTCCTCTCCCGCCGCTATTCTTTACTCCCAATCAAGAGAGCAGCCACTATGAGCTTCAACTGCGGGAGCATATGGCGTCGTTTGCAGTGTCTCTTGCCGGATTCCCTCGCCTTCGAGTCCTGAACGCCCAGTATCTCGACGAATGCTCGCCGCCGGGTGCCCGCTTCGACTTCAAGTCGGAAATGATTTATGGATTTCCTTATAAGACGGCTCACGCGTCGGCCATTGCGGAGGGGCTCGCGGCACTGATTCAGACGGCGACCCGCAAAAAGGGCCTGATCACCGATCTTGATGACACACTCTGGTCCGGTATTCTCGGCGAAGTAGGGGTGGAGGGAATCTCCTGGCATCTCGACCAGAAGACGCAAATTCACGGGATTTATCAGCAATTCTTGGCCTCACTTTCAAGCGCCGGCGTGTTGATCGCAATTGCCAGCAAGAATGAGGGAGCTCTGGTGAAGGAGGCCCTCGAACGAGAGGATCTCCAGATTTCGAAAGACTCCATTTTTCCCGTCGAGGCTCACTGGTCGCGCAAGTCGGAATCCATCGGCCGTATCCTCCAGGTGTGGAATATAGCCGCGGATTCCGTCGTTTTTATCGACGATAGCCCGATGGAGGTCGCGGAAGTTAAGTCAGCGTTTCCCGAGATCGAATGCATCGTTTTCCCGAAGACCGACTACGTAGGATTTTGGGATCTGCTCAAGAACCTGCGCAATTTATTCGGGAAGACGGTTCTTTCGGAAGAAGACTCTCTTCGCCTGCAAAGCATTCGCGATGCCAGCGGCTTTCAGGAATCGTTGAGCGCAGAAGGCCCGTCCGCCGACCGTTTTCTGCAAGAGGCGGAAGCATCCGTGCTGTTTACCTTTGGAAAGTCGTCCACAGATACAAGGTCCTTCGAGTTGATTAACAAGACGAACCAATTTAATCTCAATGGCGTACGACTGAACGAATCAGCCTGGGTGGCTTTCCTGGAAGCCCCGAAAAGTTTTGCCGTTGGCGTGTCTTACGAGGACAAGTTCGGAAAGCTGGGGAAGATCGGCGTTCTTTTGGGTAAGGTGTGCGGCAGGAAGCTTTTTGTCGAATCATGGGTTATGAGTTGCCGGGCGTTTTCCCGCCGCATCGAGCACCAATGCTTGAAATACCTGTTCGAGAAGTTCGATGCCGAGGAAATACGGTTCGCATACCGCGCGACAAGCCGAAACGGCCCGCTTCAGGAATTTCTCGCGCTGATACTGGATTCGGTGGCAGAAGAGGATTGTCGGCTTTCCAGAGAGTCTTTCTATCAGAAGGCACCTGCTCTATTTCATCGTGTCGAGGAGGTAGAACTCCGTGGCTGAAGTAAATGATCGCTTGGCTCGATGCTTTGCGTCCGTGTTTCCAGTGGCGACGCCCGAGGAAATCAGAACGGTTCAAATCGAGTCGATGCCAGGTTGGGATTCCCTGGTGGGGGTTTCGCTTGTGACGGTGATCGACGAAGAATTCGGCGTGCAAATCGATCTGCCGGACCTGATGGAATTGGGATCGTTCGACGCAATTCATCAGTATCTCTCGCAACACGCCAGAGTATCTTGAAGTCGGGTTTTGGGGATTCCGGCAAATTTCCTGGCGGCGGAAAACCTCGGAAGACCGAAGCGAGTCTAAAGAATGTCCGAAAATCCACTGCGAGGACTGGCTAACCGCGTCTTCCAGTTGCTCGCGATGCTGCTGCCGGGAGGCCAGTCGATGCGCGTTTTTCTTCACCGCGCTCGCGGAGTGGCCATCGGTAAGAATGTTTGGATCAGTTACAACGCTATCCTTGAGACGGCCTACCCCAATCTCATCACGATCGACGATGATGCTTTCATAGGCGTAGGCGTGATTATCATCGCCCACTTTAAGGAAACCCGTCGTGGAGTGAAAATCGGGAAAAACGCCTTCGTGGGCCCTGGAGTGATCATCCTCCCGGACGTCATCATTGGCGATGGTGCGGTCGTCACTGCGGGGAGTGTGGTAACCCATTCGGTCCCAGCCATGACGATCGTTCAGGGCAATCCTGCCGTTCCGATAGCAAAGTGTGGCGTTCCGCTGTGGCCCGATACCCCCCTGAAAGAATTTTCGAGGCAGCTCAAACCTCTTCCCAAGAAACCAAAGATCACACCTGCAGGCTAAGCCAGTGAACTCGAGAATTTGGTACGGGAGATAGTGGTGAGATTAGTCGTTCCTTTTGTGGACAAGATCCGGAGGATAGACGTCGGCCTGATTCGTCTCGCCGAAGCGCTGGGCATAGAATGCCTGCGAATCTCCCTGCCCAAGGAGTTTTCGGACCCGGCCGAATTCATTGAGAAGTCTGTGCCAAGCGAGGGTGATTGCCTCGTGCTCAATCCTGAAACGGCTCGCGGTTGGCTGCCTCAAGATGTGTTCCCGCACGAGTTGGGTGAATCCCTTATTAGGCACTTCCGGTTTATTCTTGTTCACAATCCCCAGCCCGACGCGTTTACCGATAGCGTTTTGATGAATCTGTCCGATGGGAAGCTTAAATCGGCTCGGCCCCCCGATGGGGCCGCACTCGATTACGAAATAGCTGCCGCAAGCGAAGACGTGTGCAGCGCCTTCTCAGGGATTCGCTTTGGCCCGGCCAACCCTCTAAATGACTTGATTTTCCTTCGGGGTGGAGATGCTGCATCCGTACGATCACTCATATCGATCGCCGGACATCCGTTCCTGGCCTCTTTAAGAAAGCAGGGCTGCGACATCTTTTTTTTGGGCGCAAACACGGTCGCCGATTTCGATAAGAGTATTGGAAGCGCTCCCCTGGCAGACTTCTTCTCTCAGTGGGTTCCCGCCGTCATGGCACTTCGAAAAGTGTTTGGCAAGGAATGCTGGCAACCGGAACCACCGTACGCAACCGTTGTCATCGACGATCCTATACTCCG
>CAZRKW010000094.1:0-13823 GCA_964600355.1 uncultured Acidobacteriaceae bacterium | reverse complement strand
TTCTAAATGGCGCGACGTTTCACCCTTCGGTTACATTCTAGACGGCGCGATACGCGGCCGGGCCAAGAAGGACGGTTTTCGGGTAAAATGCGACGAAAAATGACGAGACTTTCTCGAAAAATTGCTCAACTCTCGTGTAGCCGGATCATCGGAGACTGACCAAACACCCGCTTCTCTCGTGCCGTTTACCTGCCTCGCCGATGTCTCTTTCACTGCTATAATTTCGCCTCTGGTTAATTCCTCGATTCTTCCCTGACAGAATCAGGCGGAAGGCATAGCGGCACCTGGATCCATGGAAACTTTTTTCATTGAGAATTTCGGCTGCCGCGCCACGGAGGCGGACGCCACCGCCATTCGCCAGGCGCTCTCGGGCAAAGGACTCGTCCATTCGGTCGATCCTGCTCTCGCGGATGTCGTGGTGTTGAACACATGCACCGTGACGGCGGCGGCCGATTCTCAAGCGCGCGACGCGGTGCGGAAGATCCATCGCGCGAACCCCGCAGCCCGGATTATTCTCACCGGTTGCTATGCCCAGCGGGCGCCGGAGGAGCTTGCGGCGCTTGATGGTGTGGCATACGTGGTAGGAAATGGCCGGCAAAACGAAATTCCGGGCTTGGTCGAGCGGGGAGCCGGGGCTGGGAAGCCCATGGCGGCCGAGCGGTCGAGCGATTTTGTGCCGGTGAGCCAACTCGCAACTCAACTGGCAACTCACCAGCAAGAGCGGCCGACGGACGCGACATTGCCGCTCGCCCACGGGCTTGCGAAAGTGCTTACCAGCGATATCTTTGCGCGGGCCACGGTGCAACTGGCCCCTGCCTCTCTGATGGCGGGCGGCCACACCCGCCCGATCCTGAAGATTCAGGATGGTTGCAATAACCGCTGCTCGTATTGCGTGATTCCCTTCGTTCGCGGAAGCAGCCGCAGCCTTTCGCCCGATATTGTCGTCGAAGAGGTGCGAGCGCTTGTGTCGGCGGGGGCTCGGGAAATTGTTTTGAGCGGCATCAATCTGGGCAGCTATGGGCGCGATCTCGTGCCGCGGTCCGATCTTCCCACGGTGGTGCGCAGAATCCTCGACGAGACGCAGGTGGAGCATCTCCGCTTCAGCTCGATCGAGCCGCAGGACGTTACTGAGGATTTCGTAGCATTGGTGGCCTCCTCGACGCGACTGGCGCCGCACTTTCACGTCCCGCTGCAATCGGGATCGGACCGCACTCTGAAGGCGATGCACCGCTGGTATCGCAGCGAACTCTATGCCGAGCGGATTCGCGTCGTACGTCGGCGGCTGCCCCATGCCGCGATTGGCGCTGACGTGATCGTAGGATTTCCGGGCGAGACCGGCGAGGATTTTCAGCAAACTTTCCACTTCATCGAAGGGCTGCCATTCACCTACCTGCACGTGTTCTCGTTTTCGACACGCCCGGGAACGGAGGCGTCCAGGGGCGGCGGCGCTGTGCCGGCGAAGGTGATTCGCGAGCGCGCTCGCGCGTTGAGGCAGCTTTCAGACCAAAAGGCCTCCGCTTTCCGGAAATTGCAGGAAGGGCGTTCGCTTCGAGCGCTCACGCTTGCCCGCACCGGCGACGGTTGGACCGAGGCGCTGACGGCAAATTATCTGAAAGTTCGCGTAGCGGGCCAATATGCGCCGAATGAATGGCACGAAATCCGCGTGCCGCGTGAGGGCGAGCCGGCCCCTGCTGCCGGGGGCGGATCAGTCTTCGAAAATCACCTGGGCGAACGCGAGATTGCCGCTGTGGGTGATCGACAGCGAAATTTGCTTCACACCGAGGCGATCGGCGAACTGGCGCGAGGCGCCCGCGAGATTTAGCGTAGGCTTGCCGCTCGGGGCATTCGTCACCTCGATATCGCGCCAGCGAACGCCCAGGCGCCAGCCCGTCCCCAGGGCTTTCATCGCGGCTTCCTTGGCGGCGAACCGGGCGGCATAGCGCTCGAACTTGTTTTTCTTTTTTTCGCAATAGGCGACTTCGCGGGGCGTGTAGATACGCTCCAGAAAGTGCGCGCCGTGCCGGAGAATGGCGGCCTCCACCCGGTCGGTTTCCGCGATGTCCACTCCCAAGCCGACGATCATGTGTGTCTCTTTTCCACGTGAGAACCCTTGCTGCACCGCCGCGCGATTATACCTATAATTGAATCGCCGCGATGGAGCAGCGGCAGAACCAATCGAACGTCAAGATGCCCACCACAACCAAGAAAAAGTCTGCCACGGCGAAAGATGCGCCAAAGCCACGTCAGCCTCATCGCACGAAGAATTGGGTACTACGCCGCACGGGATCTGTGCAGCTTCTGCAAACCCCCGTGTTAGAGCGGCACAGATGGCTGGTGCACGGATTCAGCACTCGTCCAGGAGGCGCAAGCGAGCTTCCTGTTTCTGGCGTCGTCGGCGGGAAGAGCGCGAAGGCGCTGAATCTTGGCTTTACCGATTGGGACGCGCGCGAGCGCGTGGCGGCGAACCGCAAGAAGTTTGCCAATGCTCTAGGCGCGGGGAAGATGAGCGTCGTGACCCTGCGCCAAGTCCACTCCGATATCGTTTACCGCGTGGATTCGCTGGCGACCGCGCAGGAAAAAGCGGCCCAGGCGGATGCGCTCATCACGCGTGAGCGAGGGGTGCTGCTCGCGGTGCAAACGGCCGATTGCGTCCCGATTCTGCTTGCCGACACGAAAAATCGCGCGGTTGCGGCCATCCATTCCGGCTGGCGCGGCACGCTCCGCCGCATCGCCGAAAAAACGCTGGGCCGCATGCAAATGGACTACGGCACACAGGCCGCTGATGTAATCGCCGCCATCGGCCCGGCCATCGGCGGTTGTTGCTACGAGGTAGGTTCGGAAGTGGCCAGGGAGTTCGCATCGCAATTTCCCGAGGCACGTGAATGGTTCGACGGACCTTTCGATTCGCTGGCGGCGGGCGACAACGACCCGAACTGGCTTCCGTGGCTGACGATGCGGCCGCCCGGCCATCCACCGCCGCCCCCGCGCGTGCAGTTGGATTTAATCGCGGCCAATCGCGCGATCCTGGCGAAGGCCGGCGTACCGGCCGCGCAGATTTTCTCCTCAGGCTTCTGCACTTCTTGCCGCACCGACCTGTTTTTCAGCTACCGTCGGGAAGGCACGACCGGGCGATTGATGGCGGCTATTGGCATCCGCTGAGAATCGGTTGGGCTTTCGGGGTCGCGGGCGCTGCAATTAGCGTGCCAGGTGCACGTCCGGCGCCGGCGGGCGGGAGGCGGACTCCAGCAGCGCGAGCTGTCCGCAGGCGGCCATTACGTCCTGCCCGCGCGAATCGCGCACAAAAACCGGCACACCTTTTTCAAACAGTACCTTTCGAAACGCTTCCACGGCTCCGGGTTCCGGCCTTTCGTAGGGCAGCTCGCCGGGATTCCAAGGAATCAGATTCACTTTCGCGCGCAAATTCGCGAGCAGCCTCACCACGCGCCGCGCATCCTCGGGCGAATCGTTGAATTCACCGAGCAGAACGTACTCGAAGGTGAGGTGCTCCCACGGACGCAGGGGATACTCTTTGCAGGCTGCCAGAAGTTTGTCCAGCGGATATTTGCGATTGATGGGCATCACTTCATCGCGCTGCTCGTCGGACGAGGCGTTCAGCGAAATTGCCAGCTTGGGCCTTACTTTTCCCCGCGCGAGGCGCTCGATGCCGGGGACGATCCCGCTCGTCGAAAGCGTCACGTGCTTGGGCGAAATAGCCAGGCCGTTGGGATCGAGCACGATGCGCAGCGCGGCCATCACCGCTTCGAAATTGAGCAGCGGCTCGCCCTGGCCCATCAGGACGATATTGGTCTGCGGCTTGAGCGCCGCGCGATTTTCTTCCAGCGCGACCAGAATCTGTCCCAGAATTTCGCCGGCGGATAGATTACGGATCAGCCCGAGCGTGGCGGTAAGGCAGAACCGGCAGTCCACGGCGCAGCCTGCCTGCGTGGAGACGCAGATCGTCTGCCGGTTTTCGGACGGCATGAACACCGTCTCGACGGTAGCGGCTTTTACGGCGGCTCCGCCGCCCGCGCTTTCGCGCGCATTCAGGCCGAAAACGTAGCGAATGGCTCCGTCGGAAGACGCATGCCGCCGCACGATCCTGGGAAGTTCGACGACTGCCTCCCGCGCCAGGCGCTCGCGCAAGCCTTTGGGAAGATTCGTGATACCGGCGATATCGAATCGCCGCTCGGCGTAGAGCGCGTGATAGATCTGCGCTCCGCGATAGCCGGGCTCGCCCAGCGCCGAGAGAAAGGCGCGCAGCTCTTCGGGCGACTTCCCGAGCAGGTTCGTAACGCCGGTGGAAGACATCTTGAAGGAATCTTAGCACGCTCGCGAATGGCATTTGCGGAGTGCGCATGTCAAAATGGTAATGCTCATGTCCAACCCAGTGAACGGAGTCTACAAAGAGACGCTGCCCAACGGCCTCGTGGTGATCACCGAGCCGATGGAGTACTTCCACTCGGTATCGGTAGGTGTCTGGCTGCGCAACGGATCGCGGCGCGAGCCGGCCGAGATCAATGGGATCTCGCACTTCATCGAGCACATGGTGTTCAAGGGAACCCAGCGCCGCAGCGCCGAGGATATTGCGCGCGAAGTGGATCGCGTCGGTGGGATGCTCGATGCGTTCACCGCCAAGGAAATGGTGTGCTTCAACACACGTGTCCTTGCCGAGCACCTTCCCAAAGCCTTCGACGTGCTTGCCGACATGGTTCTCGAGCCGAAATTCGCGGGAGACGATATCGACCGCGAAAAATCGGTGGTCCTCGAAGAAATCCGCATGACCCAGGACAATCCCGAAGACCTGGTCCACGAGCTTTTCACGCAGAATTTCTGGAATCCGCACTCGCTGGGCAAGCCGATTCTCGGCACGCCTGAAACGGTCTCGGCGCTTACTCAGGACACGCTGCGCGACTGGTTCCGGGATTCTTACGCGCCGAACAATCTGGTGATTACGGCGGCAGGGCATCTGACGCACGCGCAGCTGGTGGATCTGGTGGCGGAGCGCTTTTCGCATTTGTCGCCCTCCACGAAAAACGGAGAGCAGCCGCCTCCGAAACCCGCCCCGCACATCACGCTGCGTACCAAGCACGAACTCGAGCAGGTGCACATCTGCATCGGTGTACCGGCCCTTCCGCTCACCGACCGGCGGCGCTTCGCCGTCTCCGTTCTCAATAATGTTCTGGGCGGAGGCATGTCCTCGCGGCTCTTCCAGGAGATCCGCGAGCGCCTGGGGCTGGCCTACGCGATCTTCAGCGAAATGAACTCCTATCGCGATGCCGGGATGCTCTCGGTGTACGCGGGCACTTCGCTCGAGACCGCCGGGAAGCTGATCCATTGCGTTCTCGATGAATTCCGGCAGCTCAAGGACGAGCCTCTCGGCGACGAGGAATTGCAGCGCGCGAAGGATCATTTGAAAGGCGCCACGCTGCTGGCTCTTGAGGGCACCGGCTCGCGGATGAACAGCCTGGCGCGCTATCACATGTACTTCAACCGGCACTTCACCGCGCAGGAGCTGATCGCCATGCTCGAGAGCGTCACGGCCGAAGAAGTGCAGCAGATCGCCCGGGAATTTTTCCAGCCGGGGCGCGTGGCCGCCTCCGTGGTTGGCGCGCTCGATGGCTTCGAACTCACCCCCGCGCAACTCGTTTTCTAGTTTCTGCTCCGATCCTTGTTCGCAGCCCTGCCGTTGTGAACCGAACACAACGCTGAAAACTCGCGCCGCAACTGCATTATAATCACCGAAGTTGGATGGGTAAGTCTGTATGTCGAATCCAGTTTGCGGTGGTTACACTACCGCGGACTTCATCGGCATGGCGATTCTCATGGAAGCCAAAAAACCTCGATCTCCTCGCATTCTCCTTACGGCCTCTGCCGAGGTGGTGGATGTACAGTCGGGAAAATCGCAGAGCGCACAAACGCTGGATTTGAGCGTTGCCGGCTGCTACCTCGAGACACCGAATCCCTTGCCTCTGCGAACCGCGATTCGCCTGAAACTCCTCTTCAACGAAACCTCGATCACTTTGTTTGGTGACGTGGTTCGTTCCGAACCGGGCAAGGGCATGGGCGTTCGATTCCGAGCGCTCGAGCCGGGCCAGGTGTCGGTCCTCAAGGGCTGGTTCTTCGCCGCGGACCGTCCCGACTGGTAAAGGGGCCCGAAATTTCGCTAAAAAACGTGCGATTGCCCGGTTTTGAATTGACGCGGACCGGCAGTTTTGCCATGATCCTTCGCGATGCCGCCCGCGAGCTGTGAGCGCGCGGCGTCACCTGAGGGAACACGCATCTCGTTCCGCATATCCATCCTGACTTCCGGCAGCACGGGCAACTGCACGTTGCTCGAAACTGAGCACACCACCCTCCTCATCGACGCAGGACTTGGCAAGAAGGAATTGCTGCGCCGCCTGGAGGCGCTCGGCCGGGCGCAACCCGATCGCGTCGACGGCATCCTGGTCACCCACGAGCACTCCGATCATTCCAGCGGCATCGCGCAACTGGCGCGCCTGTTCAATTGCCCGGCGTATCTCACCGAGCCTACTCATTGCGAAATCCTGAAGATGTATCCCGAAGGGCCGGTGCAGAAGATGGAGCGCGTCGAGCATATTCATGCGGGCGAGCGCTTCGAGATCGGCGACATCGAAATCAATCCATTCGCTATCCCGCACGATGCAGCCGATCCTGTGGGCTATGCTTTCCGCTGCAACGGCACGAAAGTGGCCATCGTGACCGATCTCGGCTATATGCCGGAACTCGTGAAGCATCACCTGCGCGAAGCGGATTTTCTGATCCTCGAATCGAACCACGACCTCGATATGCTCAAGGTCGGGCCCTATCCGTGGTTTATCAAGCAGCGCGTGATGAGCCGCACCGGGCATCTTTCCAACACCGTGGTCAGCGAATTTCTGAGCGACACGGAGGTTTTTGACGGCCACGCGCGCCACTTGGTGCTCGCGCACCTCTCCGAGCAGAACAACAATCCCGACCTCGCCCGCCTTTCCGCCGAAGAGGCCTTGGGCCGCCGCGCCGATGATTTCGCCTTTCGCGGCACGCTGCATATCGCCTCGCAGAGAGTGCCCCTGGGCCCCTTCCAGCTTTAGCCAGGAACCGTAACAAATCACCCGTTGGTCACCCGCCGGGTCACTCGCTCGTCACTCGTCGGCCACCCGTAGCAACCGCTCCAACCGGCGGAGTTTCTGACTTTCCCGGACAGCCAGGAACAGGAACACCTGTCCATCGTTGGCACTTGTGTACAGGGCAAATTCACACTCGTTCCCGCTATGCTTCGCAAGGGTAAAATACAGGTAAACGGGCAGGTACCAGCAACGCGGGCGCTGGGTGAAGAAGTGCCCGTGTATTTCAGGTCCTATGAAGAGGAACAAGAAGCAGCCTATGTCGACAACATCCCAGATCCCATCGTCGAACGTGGAAACTGCCGACTCGCCGTTGCCCGCGCAGAGCGAGCCTTTGCAGGCCGTCGTGGCAAGAGGCAGGGAAGGTTTGGTGCCCGCCGATCAGCTGCCCTCGGCAGCCGGGGTTCTGGCGGAACTGTTTCCTCCGGACGACATCCCGACTCCTCCTTCTGTAAGCCCGGTGCCTGCAGACACGGTTTCCAGCGCCACACGGCATTCTGCTGCCGTTGCAAGTGTTCCCACGCCGAATACTATGGACGAACCGGCATCGAGCCAGCCGACTCCCAATCATTCCAATGAAGTACCCGATTCGATGATCCCCAAGGCCGAGATTCAGGATGTCTCAGCGAGCGAGCCGAGCGAGCCTCCGGGCCAGGACGGGATGACGTCCGCACTCTCCGCGCAGCGTGCGGAACAGGACGGATCGCAGTCTCCCAACGGAGCGACGGTTTCGCAGGAGGCTGATCCAAGTCCGAATGCAGCTGCCGCAAAAAATGGAACCCAACCGAGGAAATCGGTCCTTTCGCGATTGCTCCGCAACGTCAAGGCGGCATTTGCCGGAAATTCGGAAGCGCGCGTCTCGAGAGCATCCGCCGAGGCTGAACCGGAAGCGGCCGAAGTTGCCGCGCCAGCGGAACAATCAACGCGCTTGGGTCAGTCCGCTAGCGTAGGAGTTCCGGTTGCTGAAGAGCGTGTCCTGGCAGAGTCCGGCGAGATGACTGCAGAAGCATCGGCAAACGGAGCCTCGGCCGCGGGCCTGGAAGCTTTCGCACCTGAAACGGAAGAACCCTGGATTCGGCAGCTCGAGGCTCAACTGCGCGAAGACGGCTCATCTCGCCGCCCGCTCCGTGAGGAGCCAGCCGATAATCACGCCGCCTTCAGTGATTCTGCGGCAGCCGAACCGGTGTTCCAAAACGAGGAGGAGTTTGCCGAGGACGAAATCGTCGATACCAGCGATGACGACCTCGCCATTGCCTCGGCGATTGAACGCTATGCCAATCTCAGCGACCCGGCGCGGGCGAGCCGGCTCGAACATGCCGAAGACGCCACAGCCGAGCAGAAGGCTCCAGAGTCAATGGCTGTAAAAGAGGACCTCAACACCATCCTTGGAATTCCTCGCGACGAGGAGCTAGCAGAACAAGCTCCTGCCTCTTTGGTCTCCGCGACGCAACCCCAAGCGAGCGGCCAATCGCCCGCTCCAGGCATTCATTTCACATCGCCGGTGGATGTGGAAGTTGATGCGGGAGTTGACGCGGAAGTTGACGCAGAAGTTGCGACGTCGGAAGTGCCGCAAGAGATTTCGGCGAAGGCAGCATCCGAAAGCGTGGCAGTGCCGCGGGCCCCGGCGCGATCTTCGCGCGACTGGTCCTTTGAAGAAAAGCTGGCCAGCCATCACGAATGGATCGAATCGAAGGGCGCGACCGGCAAGAGAATCGATTTCGCCGCCGCCGACCTGGAAGGAAACGACCTGATCGGCGCCAACCTCCGCTACATGGATCTGCGCGACGCGAATCTGCGGGCGGCCGACCTGCTGATGACGGACTTGCGGGACGCCTGCCTGGTGCGGGCGAACTTCCGGGATGCCTGCCTGGTGGGCGCGAACCTGGAAGGTGCCAATCTGGAAGGCGCGTCGCTTGAAACGTCCATGGGTCTGGTGCCGCATCAACTCGCCGGCGCCAATCTCCACGAAGCCGCGCTTCCCCCGCATATTCTCCAATTCGAGGCGCTCGCGGAGTTCAAGCGGGCCTCGCGCACCGTGTATGGCTATTTCGCGGCAATGATGTCGCTGAGCGTGCTGTCGTGGATCATGATCTGGGCGACGAAAGACTTTCAGCTCCTCACGAACTCCTCGATTCTTCGCTTCCTGCACTCACCCGAAGCGTCTGCCGCGTTGCCAACCGTGCAGTTCTACCTGATCGCGCCGTTCGCGCTGTTCATTGTCTATCTCGTGTTCCATTTTCACCTGCAGCACTTGTGGGACACCGTGCTGGAGCTGCCCGCCGTCTTTCCGGATGGCCGCGCCCTAGGAGAGAATCAGCCGCGAATCGTCGTGGGGCTGATGCGCGTTCATTTCCGGTGGATGAATCAGGATGCGCCTTCCACCCGAGTCATCGAGAAGGCAATTTCGATTCTGCTGGCATACTGGATCGTGCCTGCCACTCTGCTTTTCTACTGGCTGCGCTACCTGACCCTGCAGGAAATTCACGGCACGGTGTTGCAGGAGTTTCTCGTGGTCGGTGCCTCCGGGGCCGCGCTCTACTCCACCACAAAAGTAGGAAAGCCGGCGGCCAATTGGACCCTTGACCAGAGCGTGGTAGAGCGGGCCCTCGTCAAGCTGCGCGGGATCAATCCAGTGACTACGGCATTGGTGCTGCTGGGCGCGCTCACCTTTACTTCGGCGGGTACGATCCTGGGTGTTCCGCACGGCAAGGACCGCGCCCCCGAGTTCGGAGCGGGCAGCATTCGCCGCTGGGCGCCGACGGCATTGTGGTCATTCGGCGTCGATCCTTACGCCGATTTGACCGAGGCGGTGATTTCGACCAAACCCGCGGACTGGAACGGCTCGGACGAGCAGGTGTCCAGGGTAAAGGGCGCACGCCTGAACGATTCGAACTTCCGCTACGCCCAGGCATACCGCGTGTTCCTGGCCAACGCCCACTTGCTGCGCGCGAAATTCCAGGGCGCATTCTTGTCGCAGGCGGATTTGCGTAGCGCGGACCTCGGGCAGACCGACCTGCGCTACGCCACTCTCGACCAGGCGCAGATGAACCACGCGAACCTGGATCGCGCGGTTCTTGACGGGGCGAATCTCTCGCGATCGGATCTGCGCGCGGCGAATCTTTCCTACGCCTCGCTCACCGGAGCGACTCTCGTGGACGCCCGCGTGGATGGCGCGACGCTCTACGGCGCGAAGCTCATGTCCGCCACGCTGATCCGCACCAACTTCGAGAAAGCCGATCTTCGCGAATCGCATCTGAATGGCGCGAACCTCGAGCACGTGGACATGCAGGGCGCTTACCTGTGGTCCGCCAAGCTGCCGGGCGCGTATCTGAATAACGCGCAACTTGGCGCGGCGATTTTCGTCGATGCCGACCTGCGCGGCGCCGATCTTCGCTGGGCGCAGCTTCCCGGAACCGTCCTCACGGGCGCCGACCTGACGGGCGCGTTGCTCGATGGCGCCGATTTCCGAAGCGCCGTGGGATTTGGCGCGAATCAGATCTGCTCCGCCAAATCGCGCAAAGGCCTTCTGCTCGATGCGGCGATTCTGGCGCAGGTGACCGCGCAATGCGGCGCTGGGAATTAGAGCCGGCTCCATCCTGTCGGCGCGCGTCCCAGAAAGAGCCTTCAATTTGTCGCGGTCCTTATCGACTCTGCCCGCCTTGTAGATTGCGAAAAAAGAGCACTTCGCCCCATTCTGACCGCCCGTTCAGCGCGGTAGCCTCATAAGGCTAGGCGGCCAGTTTGTCGTCCGCTAAGATGAATTGCCAGACGGTGGCAATCATTCGGGGGCGACGATGATTCATCCTTGGCACGACCTGAGTCCCGGCAAGTATCTGCCGAAGGAATTCAACGCGGTGATCGAGATTCCGCTGGGATCGAGCGTGAAATACGAGCTCGACAAGGAAAGCGGAATGATCCGCATGGACCGCGTGCTGTATTCGGCGGTGTACTACCCGGCGAATTACGGGTTCATCCCCCAGACGCTCGGAGCCGACAACGACCCCCTCGACGTGCTGGTGCTGTGCCAGGAGTCGGTGGTGCCGCTCACGATCGTTCCGGCGCGGGCCATCGGGCTGATGACCATGATCGATTCCGGCGAAGAGGACCACAAAATCATCGCCATCGCCACCGGCGATCCCGAGTTCGATCACTACTGGGAAGCGAATGAATTGCCGCCGCACAAGCTGGCCATGGTCCGGCGCTTTTTCCTGGACTACAAGAAGCTCGAAGGGAAATCCGTGCAGGTGGAAAAGATCGAGCCGGCAAAGATGGCGTACCCGCTGATCGAACAGGGACTCGAGGAATACAAGAAGAAGATGAGAAAGGGCGGCCGGCGGAAGAAGTAAAGCGCTGAAGTTGAAAACGCCGAGCGCTAGCGCTCGATTCTTTTCTGCCGAAAGGGTTTCTCGTTGCAGTCGTGCGTGTCGAACCTCGATTGCGTTTCGGCGAGCTTTTTCTCGTAAGGAACGTTCACGATCCACAGACAGGAATCGCACTCATACACGGTCATCAGCGCGTTCGAGCGCCCCAGCACTTTTCGTAGCTTGCGATCTGCCATCATTCGGGTCTACCTGTGAATCTGCGCTTTTGAGGCAATCAGCCCCCCGAAATCGTACCACGAGAGCTGCCCCTCCTCCGGACTCAAGCCGTGGCCCCGCCACCTGCCGCGCGACCTAGAAATTCGGTCCGTTTCTTTACTTTTCGTCCTCTTGGCGCGGGGACTTGAGCCCAACGCGGAATTCAAGTCGCTCTGAAGATCCCCCGCCGGGCCTCGGCGTTGAGACCGCCACGGGAAAGCTACCCCCTCGCTGGAACGAGCGGGCCGGAATCGTCGCTTTCAACTGCTGCTCGCTCACGAACGTGGCCGGGACCAACTGTCCGTCAAAGAAAACGGCAGATTCTTTCGTAAAGTATTTCCCCTGCAACGTAACGGATAAATCGGAATCCCCTTCGGTGGCCATGGCTGGAATCAGCCTTTGGAGTACTGGCGCCCGATTGTATTCGGGCTCACTGTGAACGATGAAGGGTCGAGGAACTGGATTCGTGAAGAAGGGATGGAAAGTCGTGTCAACGACCCTGCCATTTTGAATGACCGTCTCAATCGTTCTGGTGTTTTTGATGTTATCCAATGGGTTCGCTCGAAGGATCAGCAAGTCAGCCAGCTTGCCCACCTCAATTGTTCCAAGGATTTTCTGTTTGTGCATCGCGGCGGCCGGTTTTTGCGTCGCATCCACCAGAACCTGCATCGGAGTCAACCCGGCATCCACCAGCAGCTGCAGCTCGTGATGCAAACTGATACCGGGGGGAATGCGGTACGGAGCATCGGTGCCCGCCAAAATGTTTCCGCCGGCGTTTTGCAGTTTCACAAGAAACTGTTGGAGACGGCGATATCCCGCCTGGTACTGCCGAAACTCTTCGCTTTGCCGGTCCAGTGTTCCGAAGAAGCCGGGGCCCGACAGTCGCGGAATAGACCCTTCCGTGGTATTCATTACCTCAACTAAATAATCGTCATGCGGGAGGTATCTCAGACCTGGGTTGGCCAAAACGCTCAAATAATCCTGTTTGAATTCATCCATACGTTCGTTGATTAGTTTGTACTCGAAAGCCAGACTCGGGATGACGTAGGTGCCCTTCTGAACCAGGAGCCGGATGAAATCATCTTCTCCATCCGCTTCAACCATGTAATACAAAGGATGTTTTTGATAGGGGGTCGCCGCACGCTCTCGGCGCATTTCCTCCAGCATATTTTTATCTGTCTTCGTGCCCGCTGAAATCGAGTAGGAGTGCTCGAGAATATCGAGCCCCAGGGTCACTTCTTCCCGCGGATGCATTGTATAAGCGGCTATTGGAAGGCCGGCCTTGTGGGCCTCCTCTGCCATGACCGCAAACGTATCCGGATCCTGGTCAATATTGACCGTGATCTGGTCGACGCCTCTCGCGATCAGGGCGCGTACCGTTTCGCGAACATGGTCAGCACTGCGAACGGAAACTGTTGGATTCGAACCCGGCGCCTCCAATTCCATCAAGGAAGGACCTGACGCAAAAATTCTGGGACCGGCAATCTCTCCCTTATTGATTCCATCTCTTTGAGCGAGGATGTAGTCCGCCGGATTGCCCATATCGATGACCGACGTGATGCCGTAAGCCAAAAAAAGCTCCGGAACGTAGTCCCGATAGTGGATGTGGGAATCAAACAGGCCGGGAATGATGAACTTGCCGGCAGCGTTGATAGTCCGGGCCCCTAATGGGACTCGCACTTTGCCCCGCTTGCCCACCGCCGTGAACTTATTCGCCTCGATAATCACGACGGCGTTTTTCAGAGGCGCCCTTCCCGTCCCATCAATGAGCGTACCTCCGGTGATCACAGTCGTGCCCGATGGGACGTCCTGAGCGCACGCCAGCCTCGCCGGCAGAAAGGCGCCCATCGTAAGGATCGCAAGCACCCACGACAACCTCATTCTTCTTTTCGAGACAAAACTCAGACGATTACGCATGGCTGATAGCCACGCCTCACTCAAAACCCATAGCGAGTTGGCTCTTATTGGGAGAATCGTATCACGAGGTTACAGGAAATGTTGTGGCGGCCCATGCTTGGAATACTTCGGCGAGCCCAGGCGCGCCTGCCGTAGCGTGGTTTGCGTGAAGGCAGGTGGAGGCGGGGGGAGTCGAACCCCCGTCCGAGAAACCTTGCAACTCGAA
>CAZRKW010000093.1:0-13931 GCA_964600355.1 uncultured Acidobacteriaceae bacterium | reverse complement strand
GCGTAGATTACGTAGTTCACGCCGATGCGGATTCCGAGGTCGGAGAATTTCTGGGGGTAGCGCGGCTCGTCGGACCATTCCCAGGAATCGCCGATATCGGAATTGAACGAGGCGGCCACCATCACGCGGCCCTTGTCGTCGTAGATGCCCAGCCAGCGAGCCACGCGGCCGTCGTTCTTATAGCCGATGTCGAGATGCTCCGCGCCGGTTACGCGATAGCGCTCGTTCAGATCGAAGACCGTATGAAAGATGGGATCGTTATCGGGAATATCGACGAGCGGTCGGTCCGGAAACACGTACTTCATGCGTTGGACGAAAACTTCGAACTCTTCCGCGCCGTGAAAATCGTCGGCCATGAAGAATCCCCCGTGCAGAAGATAATCGCGCAGCACTTTTCCCTGCAGGGGCGTCAGTCCCCATTCCCCCACCTGCACAGCATAGAGCCACGGCCAGTTGTAGACTTCGCCGCCATCTTCGAGGCTGACCGATTCTTCGACGGACCTGCTTTGCACGCGGGTAAGGCGGCGCACGGCTGTGGCAAAGGCGCGGTCCGCGCGCGGATAATCCTGAGTCCACAGGGAAAGACCCTCGCGCCAATCGCCGTCGAAGCGGCCGCGATAGCCGTCGTTCGGTCCCGGCGGATACATTAGGCGGGCAAACGTCCACTCGGCTCTCTGTTGCGCGTCCGGCGGCACCGGCATGTAGCCATATTCCACGGACGGATATTCGCGGAAGGCCCGCTGCGCGTAGAGCGCCCCCACCAACACCAAGGCACAGCAGAAGAGTGAAGCTGCTTTCAACATTCCCATTCCCGGATTCTCGACCGAGAATATCATGGACGGAAGAGCGAGGTATCGGGCAGCCCGAGCATCGAGAAACTCAGTTCGGAGAAACCGGAGGGCCAGCTTGAGAGTCACAAGAGGGCGTGACGGCCATCATATTTCCGCGGGTCCGCTTGGATAAACCTGGATATAAGTAGAAGATGTCGGTGGATCGAGCTGGAGGCACCGGCCAGTGGCGGCGGCCGCGGCACGCATGCGTCAACAGGTGAAATGAGGATCGATGCTACCCATTCGAAAAATACTGCTTCCGATTGATTTTCACGAGGGATCGCTGCGCATTGTTCATCTTGCCTCCGGCCTGGCGCAAAGGTTCGGCTCGGAGGTGATTCTGGCGCACGTGGTAACGCGCCACGACTACTCTCCGCATGAGACCAAAGGCGGGCGGCCGTTACAAAGCGAAGAGCTGCTGGGCGAAATCGTCGAGTACGCGCAGAAGGATTTGCACGAATCGGTGGGCTCCGATCTCGACGGCCTGCGGGTGAAATGCCTGGTGCGCAAAGGCGATGCGGCGAGCGAGATCGTGGAAATCGCCAGCGAGGAATCGGTGGACCTGATCGTAATGCCTACCCACGGCTACAATGGCTTTTACCGGTTTCTCATCGGGTCGGTGACCGCGAAGGTGATTCACGACAGCGGTTGCCCCGTGCTGACCTCTGCCCACTTGGAGGATGCACCCGCCCCGAACCTCCCCATAAAGCATGTGCTCTGCGGCGTCACTTACAGCGATCACAGCGTGGAGACGCTGCGCCGGGCCGTGGAGGTGGCCGGCGAATTCAAGGCAAAATTGACTCTCGGGCTCGTGACCCCCAGTGTGGAGCTTTACGGGCCGGGAGGAAACTACGTCGACCGGCCGTGGCGGGATGAACTTGTGCTCGGCGCTACCGAGCAGCTGGCAAAGCTTCAGCAACAGGTCGGCTCAAAAGCGGACACCCGGATTGAGAGCGGCGATCCGGGGGCAGGGCTGAGCCGAATCGCCAGCCAGATCGGGGCGGACCTGCTCGTAGTCGGGTGCCACGCTTCCGGTGGGCGGCTCGGCTCGAATGGATACGGGATCATCTCCAACTCTCAAATTCCCGTCCTGAGCGTGTAGGCGCCTCTCGAAATTGCGGGACCGTTCTTAATCCCCTCATGTTATTGCGGTTATCCGAATGTTCACTGGAATAGTCGGTTTTTCGGCACAGGTGCGCGGCCAGTTGAGGGTTGCGTTTCAGGGGTGACGAAATTATAATGAACTGCTTCCAGAATGGTCGCATGGTCGAGTGGGCGCGAGCCCACTTTTTTGTTGGGAGCGACATACGGCCGGGTGGGGTGTCCCCGCCAGATAAAGGCCGTCGATAGAATAGAATGGATCTTGTGCCGATTCGCGAGGCGGCTGAGCGCGTAGCCCGCTCGGAAGGCCTCGAGATTTTTGACGTCGAGTGGAAGATAGGCAAGCAGCGCCTTTTGCGCGTCTATCTGGATCGATTGCCCGGGCCGGCAAATCCGGAAGGTCTGGGCGTAACTCACAACGACTGCCAGCGCGTGAGCGAGCAGCTGAGCGTGATCCTCGACGTGGAGGATCTGGTGCCCGGGCCCGCGTATATCCTCGAGATCAGTTCTCCGGGGATGGATCGAAAGTTGATCAAGCCCGGAGATTACGAGCGCTTCGCGGGAAGGCGCGCGAAGATCTGGCTGAATGAGCCGGTGGAGAATCAGAAGTTCCTGGAGGCGCGGCTGGCCGGCTACGCGGATGGGATTGTGAAATTGTCCGTAAAGGATCGCGAGATTTCGGTGCCGTACGCCGCGATTCAGAAGGCCAATCTGGTAGTCGAACTGTAGTGGCAGCGCGACGCGGCGGTCCAAGTTCTGAGGGAGAAAACGCAGATGGCGAGTCTGCTGTTCCAGACAATCGAGCAGATCAGCCGGGAAAAGCATATCGAGCCGGAGATCATCGTTGCGGCCATCGAAGACGCGATGGTGGTAGCGGCCCGGAAATACTACCGGACCGAAGAAGAGCTGCGTTCGAAATTCAACCCGGAGACGGGCCAGATCGACGTGTTTTCGGTGCACGTGGTGGTGGAGGAAGTGGCCGACCCGCTGCGCGAAATTTCGCTCGTGGACGCGCGCAAGCAAGTGCCGGACGTTGAGGTCGGCGGGGAAATCACGGAGAACAAGCCCACCGACGTGCTGGGCCGGATCGCGGCGCAGACCGCCAAGCAGGTGATCCTGCAGAAGGTGCGCGAGGCGGAGCGCGACACGATCTACAACGAGTTCCATACGCGCGTGGGCGAACTCGTGAACAGCATCGTCAAGCGCATGGAAGGCCCGGACATGGTTGTGGACCTGGGCCGCACCGAAGCGCGACTGCCCAAGCGCGAACAATCGCGCCTGGAGTCTTACAATGTGGGCGACCGGCTGCGTGTGACGATTCGCGCGGTCGAGCGCGCCGCGAAGGGGCCGCAGGTGGTGGTGTCCCGCGCAGACCCCGCCCTGGTGCAGCGCCTGTTCGAAATGGAAGTGCCGGAAATTTACGATGGCACCGTGCAGATTCGCGCCGTGGCCCGCGAGGCCGGCGAACGCACCAAGATTGCGGTCGAGAGCCGCGACAAGGATGTGGACCCCGTTGGCGCGTGCGTGGGGATGAAGGGGATGCGCGTGCAGTCGATCATCCGCGAACTGCGCGGCGAAAAAATCGACATCATCCCGTTCAACGAAGAGACGGTCGCGTTCGCGCAGAAGGCGCTGAGTCCCGCGAAAGTCACGCGCGTGCAGATTGTCGACCCGGAAGAAAAGCGGCTCGAGGTGATTGTCGAGGACACGCAGTTGTCGCTGGCTATCGGCAAGAAGGGCCAGAATGTGCGCCTCGCCAGCAAGCTGATCGGCTGGAACATCGACATCAAGAGCGAGGAAGAGAAGCGCCGTGAAATCGAAGCTCAGATGGCGGCGCTCACGGCTCCGGGAACTCCGCTCGCTGAACTGGCCGGCGTGGGGCCCAAGACAATCGAGAAACTTGAAGCGGCGGGGATTACGTCTATAGAGAAACTGGCGGACATGACTCCCGAGCAGTTGGTCGAGATTCCCGGCATCGGCGAGAAAATGGTGGAGAAGATTCACCAGTCCGTGGCCGCGCATTTCGAAGCGCTTGAGGCGGCCGCTGCCGCTCCGGCCGAAGAGGTGATTTTGCCCGAAGAGGGCGTTCTCGAGGCCGAGGCGACGGAAGATGCGGGCACCGAGGCCACGTTGGAAGGGGCCGCAGTCGAAGAAACGCCGGAAGAAGCTGTTGCCGAAGGCGAGCAGGAAGCGGCGGAAGAGTCAGCGGAAGCGGCGGACTTGACCGACGTAACGGCAGCCGAGGAAGCGGCATCCGAAGAGGCTGCGTCCGAGGTAGCAGCGCCGGGCGAGGCAGTCGAAGTTGAATCCGAGGCAGAGACGGAAGACTCAGAGGAACCGGCGGAGTCCTAGCGGCAACGCGCCGGGAAACATTCACAGAATAGAGGCTGATGTCAGACGCAAATCAAATTCGAATCAATGAATTGGCGCGAGAACTTGAGATCAAGGCCAAGGTGCTGATCGATTACCTTCCCGAGATCGGCGTCACGGAAAAGAAGACGCACTCGAGTTCCATAGATGTGGAACATGCCGAGCTTGCGCGCAAACATTTTCAGGGACTCGCCGATGCTGAGGCTGCGGCCGAAGCCGCCAAGTCCGCCCCGAAGGCCAAACCGAAGCCCGTCGCGGCTCCTGCGCCGCCACCTGTTGTTGCAGCCAAGCCTGCCGCGCCCGCTGCCGTGGTTCCGCCTCGGCCTGCGGCGCCAGTTGCTTCCGCGGTTCCTCCGGCGGGAGTGCGTCCCGCAGTAGCTTCACCGGCGGCGCCTGCTCCTCGTCCCGACGCTGCGCCAGCACCAGTTCGTCCGGCGGCAGCAGCGCCGCAAGCACCGAGTGCGACGCCTGCTCCTACCCAAACTCATCCGACGGCGGCATCGCCAGCAGCCGGTGCTAGACCGGGCCAAGCTCCCGTTAAACCCAGCGTTGCGCCGGGCGCAACACGGCCAGCTATACCGCTGCGGCCCGACGGCAGCGCGGGCGGCGTTCGCCCAACTCCTCCAAGCCCACCGGCGGCTCGGCCAGCGGGCACTGCTCCGGGTCAGCGATTTCCGGTGCGGCCAGGGCAACCCATCGGCGGACCATCGCGCCCCGGTGCGCCTCAGGGCATGCGTCCTGCTGCGGCCCCAGGGCAGGCACGCCCCGGAGCTCCGATGCGTCCGGGCGGAACTCCCTCGAGATTCCCGCAGCGTCCCGGAAGCGGCGGCCGTCCAGGTGGAGGTGGCGCAGGACAGGCTCCCATCGGCAGCCAGCGCCCCGGCGCGACCGGCGCCGCAGGCCTCCCGAAAGCGGAACCCGGCAAGCCTCTTTATGCGCGCAAACCTCCCGCAGGACGCGGACGTCCGCTCATAGAAAAAAGATTCGCGGAAGGCGAGCGAAAGCTGCATCCCGTGCGCGCGCGCTCGGGCGCAGGACCGGGCGGCCGCGCTGTGCAAGCCGAACCCGTCGCGCCGGTAAAGCGCGAGCCTCGCGAAATCACCGTGACGGAAGGCATCACCGTCCGCGAACTCGCGGAGAAGCTCGATATCCGCGCAAAAGAACTGCTCAAAGTACTGCTCGACCGCGGAATTTTCGCCAGCATCAACCAGGCGCTGGATGTTCCCACCGCCACCAACCTCGCCGAAGCCTTCAATGGCATCGTGCAGGTGGTCACGTTCGAAGAGCAAATCGTCCAGGAAGAAAAGGTCAAGGAAGAGCGCACCGGAAACATGCTGCCCCGGCCTCCGGTGGTCACGGTGATGGGCCACGTCGACCACGGAAAAACGAGCCTGCTCGACGCGATTCGCGAGACCGAAGTGGCCGCGGGCGAGGCCGGTGGGATCACGCAGCATATCGGCGCGTACGAAGTCCACGTGGGCGAGCGCAGGGTGGTATTCATCGACACGCCGGGCCACGAAGCGTTCACCCGCATGCGCGCGCGCGGTGCGAAGGTCACCGACATCGTGGTGCTCGTGGTGGGAGCCGACGACGGAGTGATGCCGCAGACCGAAGAAGCGATCGCCCACGCCCGCGCGGGTCATGTGCCGATCATCGTTGCCATCAACAAGATCGATAAGCCCGACGCTCAGCCCGAGCGCGTGAAGCGGCAACTCGCCGATCGCGGGCTGATGCCCGAAGAGTGGGGCGGCGACACCGTGATGGTGGAGGTCTCGGCCAAGACCAAGCAGAACCTGCCGCGCCTGCTCGAAATGATTCTTCTCGTCGGAGACTTGCGCGAACTCAAGGGCGATCCCGATGCGCCGGCCAGCGGCACCGTTCTTGAGTCCCGCGTAGACAAAGGCCGCGGGCCGGTTGCCACTGTGCTGGTGCAGAACGGCACGCTTCACGTGGGCGATGTGTTCATCGTGGGCGCGGTTTACGGCAAGGTGCGCGCGATGTTCAACTACCGCGGACAGCCGATCAAGGAAGCTCCGCTTTCGTCGCCGGTGGAAGTGCTGGGATTGCAGGGCGTCCCCGAGGCGGGCGATCAATTCCAGGTGGCTGATGAAGCCAAGGCTCGTCATATCGTGGAGTACCGCCAGGGCAAGCAGCGCGAGGCCTCACTGGCCAAGACAGCTTCCGGCCGCCTGACGCTCGACCAGCTGCACGAGCAGTTGCGCGTGGGAGAAGTGAAGGAATTGCCCGTCGTCATCAAGGCGGACGTGCAGGGCTCGGTGGAAGTGCTCAACGAAATGCTGCCGAAGGTTTCCAACGACCAGGTGAAGCTCAAGGTGATCCAGGCCAGCGTCGGCGCGGTGACGGAAACCGACGTGCTGCTGGCGTCGGCGTCGAACGCGATCATCGTCGCGTTCAACGTACGTCCCGAGCGCAAGGCCCTCGACTTGGCGGCGCGCGAGAATGTCGACATCCGGATGCACACCATCATTTATGAGCTTCTCGACGAGCTGAAGATGGCCCTCACCGGGTTGCTCGCGCCGGTGATCAAGGAAACCTATCTGGGCCGCACCGAAGTACGCAACACGTTCAAGGTGAAGGGCGTGGGGACGATCGCCGGTTGTTCCGTGCTGGATGGCATTATCAAGCGCGATGCGGAGGTGCGCGTGCTCCGCGACAACACCGTGATTTACACCGGCCGCGTGACCTCGCTGAAGCGGTTCAAGGATGACGCCAACGAAGTCCGCGCCGGTTACGAATGCGGCGTGGGCATCTCGAATTTCAACGACGTGAAGGTGGGCGATATTCTCGAGTGCTTCAGGATGGAGAAATCGCAGCCGCTCGAAGCGGTGAACGCGGGGGAGCGCAGCCGCGCTCCGGAGACCGCCGAAGCCAGGCGGAATTAGCGGGCCGCGCAGGGAAATTTTCAAGTCGCAGCAGTTGCTCATCCGTTTCCGTTGAAATCGTGGAGCGGAAATGCCGATTGGCCTTCTCACCCTGGAAATTCACATCTCCGACGCGCGGTCGCTCAAAGACAAGCGGCAGGTCCTGCGCAGCCTCAAGGACCGCCTGCGCGCCCACTTCAATGTGGCCGTTTCGGAACTCGACCATCAGGATGTGTGGCAGAGGTCCCGCGTGGGCGTGGTGAGCATCTCGGGCGACGGTCGGCACCTGGAAGAATCGATGTCCGCGATTGCGGCGGAATCGGAACGCGTGCTTGGCCGCGACCTGGTGTCGCAGGAGATCGAGTATTTCGAGGATCAGGAATGACTTTTGAAGGACATCACGCCGGACATCGCAGTGAGCGGGTGGCGGAGGAAATCCGCCACGAAGTGACCCTGCTCGTGGCGGGAGAGTTGAAGGACCCGCGTCTGGCGGTGCCGCTGGTGGTGACCGAGGTTCGCCTCACGCCGGATATGCGCACGGCCCGAGTGTTCGTGCGGCTGGACGGCGACGAAAAGGAACGCGCATCGGCGCTGGCCGGGCTGAGGGCCGCGTCGAAATTCGTCCGCCACGAGTTGGTGGAGCGCCTGAACCTGCGCCGCACGCCCGAAGTGCTGTTCCTGCCGGACGAGTCGGAAGAATACGGCCAGCATATTAACGATCTTCTGCGTAAGGTGAAGCAGCCGGAAAATCAGTAGCGGCTGCTCGTCCGGAACGAACCAGCCTAACATTCCAATTACCCGGCTGCGGCTCGGCCGGAAAGAAGCCAGGCCCTAAGCGAATTATGCCCAGACAACCGATTGCGCCCGCTTTTGACGGCATGCTCGTGGTGAACAAGCCGCGAGGGAAGACCTCGCACGATGTGGTCGAGGCGGTGCGTCGGCTGGCGGGCTTCCGGCAGATCGGGCACCTGGGCACGCTCGATCCGCTGGCTACGGGTGTTCTGGTGCTGGCGCTGGGCCGGGCCACGCGCCTTGCGCGTTTCTACGCGGCGCGCCGCAAGCGCTACACGTGCGCGGTGCGTTTCGGTTTTGCCACCGATACCTACGATGCGGACGGCAAAGCGCTTGGGCCGGACCTCTCGCCGGCGCTCGACGCGGCGCAACTCGAATCTCTCGCTGCGCAGTTCCTGGGCAAGATCCAGCAGACTCCGCCGGCCTTTTCAGCCAAGAAAATTCAAGGTCGGCCCGCCCACGAGCTGGCCCGGAAGCATAAACCGGTGAACCTCGGGCCCGTGGAAGTGGAGGTTTTCGAATTCCGTCTGACCGGCGTCGAAGGCTCCGTCGCGCGCTTTGCCGTGGAATGCGGTTCGGGAACCTACATCCGGTCGCTCGCGAACGATCTCGGCAAACTGCAAGGTTCGGGCGCGCATCTGGCGGAAATCGTTCGCACGGCG
Organism: uncultured Acidobacteriaceae bacterium; assembly: GCA_964600355.1. Taxonomy (GTDB): domain Bacteria; phylum Acidobacteriota; class Terriglobia; order Acidiferrales; family UBA7541; genus Palsa-295. The sequence continues at coordinate 5,294 of CAZRKW010000093.1, read as the reverse complement.
GTAGGCGAGTTCACGCTGGACCACGCCGTACCGCTCACGGAGCTGGAGCAGGACGCGAAGGCCGGGAAAATCGGCGATCGCGTGATACGTCTCGAAAATCTGTTGCCGGATTTGCCCCGCGCTAACGTGCTGCCGATTATCGAGAAGCGCGTGAGGCATGGCGCGAAGTTCAATCTTCCGCTCGCGCAGATCCAGCCCGGCCACGTAACGGCCGCCCAGGGCGCTCCGGAGCAGCTCGACTCAGGCGATTGGAAGCCGTCGAGGCTGCGCGTCTTCAACCAGCAAGGCCAATTGATCGCCATCGCCGAACCCGTGGTTCCGCGAACCTACCAGCCGGTGCTCGTGCTGGAAGCCACGCCCTGACGACAATTTCCTCGCCGTAAACCAGCTTCTTGATCAAAAATCGGCTTTGACTCCGATGGCCCGGCGGGATTATTGCTGTTGCTGCGGCGGCGGTGGCTGCTGTTGTGTTGGCGGCTGCTGACCAGGCTGTTGTTGAGGTTGTTGGGCAGGCTGCTGAGCAGGTTGTTGCGCAGGCTGATCGCCGGGCTGCGCCGGAGCCGCCGGTTGCTGCGGGGCCTGCTGTTGCTGTGGCGGCTGCTGCGGTGTTGGTGGCGGCGCGATGGGCGTTCCGACGTCCGTGGTGGGTTGGGGCGGACCACCAATAGGCGCTCCGAGTCCGGTTGCCGCCGGCTGCGAAGGTGTTTCGGCGGGCGCGGGCTGTCCCGGAATTTGCGGAGGAAGCGGGGCGGCGCCTGTGCCGGCGGCCCCCGGCCCTTCGGGCTCGCCCTGTCCCGCGTAGATCATGTGATCTGTGCGGGGCGCATAGCGAACCATGCGGGGCGTCACCAGGATTAGGAGTTCGGTGTCCTGATTCTGCCTGTTCTGGTCGCTCGCGAATAAGCCCAATTCCGGTATTTCCGCAATGCCGGGCCACCCATTGATCGCGCTCGACGCTTGTTTCTGCAGGACGCCTGCAAGAACGGCCGTTTCGTTCTGCTTCACGCGCACGGTTTGCGTAATTGTGTCGTTGCTGATCACCGGAATCGCGTTGAAGCTCTGCCCGCTCAAGCTGCTGATATCGAACTCGAGTTGCAGCGTCACTTCATTGTTCAGATGAATGCGCGGCGTGGCCTTCACCTTCAAGCCGATGTCGATATATTGAACGCCCGGAAAGCCCGTGCCCGTGAAGGCATTGGAGGAGCTGGGCGAGAAGTTCGCCGAATTCAAAATCACGGAAACGTTCGCCGACCCGTTATTGGCTATCGCGACGTCCGGGCGGCTGTCGCCGCTGAAGTCCGCAGTGACGATCGAAACCGGGCTGGTTCCCACGGGCAATTCGAAATTGGGGCCGAACGTGCCGCTGCCCAAGTTCAGCAGCAGCGAGATGGCGTTGTCGCCCTGAGCCGCGACCGCGAGATCGGGCCGGCCGTCGATGTTGTAGTCGGCCACCGCAATCGAAGTGGGGCTGGTTCCTGCGGGATAAACTGCCTGTGTGCCGAAGGTGCCGTTACCGGTGGCGGTTGCCCCGGCGGCAACGGCGTTCGAGTTCCCCAAAAGAATGGAAATTGTGTTGTCCTGCTTATTCGCCACCGCCAGATCGAGCACCGAGTCGCCATTGAAATCGCCCGTGGAAACCCACACGGGCGAGTTGCCAACCGCATAATCGACGCGCGGCTGGAAGGTGCCGTCTCCATTGCCGAGAAATACGGAAACCGAGGCGTTCCCTTCGTCTGCAACCACCAGATCGAGATGGCCGTCGCCGTTAAAATCCGCTGCGGCCAGCGCGGCGGGGCTATATCCGGAGGGCAACTGGATTACGGAAGGCTGCTTGAACGTGCCGTCGCCATTCCCTTGATAAATAAAAATCGTGTTGTCGTTGTGGTTGGCGACGGCCAGGTCCAGAGCTCCGAGGCCGTTCAGGTCATGGAAGTTGTTCGCGACAACGCTCACGGGCCCGCTGCCCGCGGCAATATCCGTTTTCGCTTGAAAGGTTCCGTCTCCGTTTCCGAGGAGGATGGAGATCGTATTCGCGGTTTGATTGGCGACGGCAAGATCGATGTTCTGGTTGTTGAGGGTAGTTTGAAAACTACCCGTGGCGATCCACACGGGACCAACTCCAGTGGGAAACGTCGTCTGTGCGCCGAAAGTTCCATCGCCCGCGCCCAGCAGGACGGAAACGGTGTTGTCGGTAAAATTCGACACGATCAGGTCGTCGTCGCTGTTGTCGCGAAGGCTCGCGGTGGATACAAACGTGGGGCCGTTGCCCACACTGTAGGCTGTCGTCGGAAAATCCGAAGCCGACAAGCCCGCGACGCTCGTGCCGGTGCCGGAGAGGCTCGCGGTAAAGCTCGAAAGCTCCACGGGGACACGATCTCCCACGAAGAACGTAGCAGGTTGCCCGTCCTGCGCGCGCAGCAGGATGCGCCGGCCATGCTGCACGAGCGAGAGCATCTCGGAAAAATTGGCGGCGGCGCCCGGAACCGTTGCTACGAAGGTGCTCTTGCCTCCTCCGAATGCTATCACCGGCGGAATCAGGGAATTCAGGTTCACTTGCCCGGAACCGAGCAGGGAAGTGATCTGGCTCGTGGTCAGCCCGGAAAGCGAGGTGGGCTGGCCGAACAGCGCAGTGATCACGCTGACCAGACCCTGCAAGGATTGCTGGGCCTCCTGAACTTCCTGCGTGTTCAGCGAAAGTATCTGGCTAGTTTGCGGCGGAGTGATCCCGAGCTGCCGGGCAGTATTCCGGTCGACTTCGAGCACCTCCATCTCGAGGATGAGTTCGCCGGTGGGTTTCTGCAGATCGTCGATCAAGCCGCTCGCCACGGCAATGGCCTGCGGGGAAGCGCGCAGGGTGATGGTTCGCGAAGCCGTGTCGAGATTCGAGCGGGTGATGCCGGTGATGTCGCGGACCAGGCGCAGGGTTTCCGTCATTTGCTCGGGAGTTTCCGAAGCCGGAAGCAGGATGCTGCGTACCACCGAAGGCTCGTAGTCTTTGCGCTTTTGCGGCGTATTCTCGCTGACGAAAAACAGGTGGGGTGCGAGCGGACGCCAGAACGTGCCGGTCATGTCGCCCAGCAGGCGCATCGCTGTGGGGAAATCGACATCGCTCACCTGGAATCGCACGGTGCGCGGGCGCAGGTCGACGTCGAACGCAACCTCGACGCCGAATTGATGCGCCACCTGGTCGTAGGCGCCCTGGGTATCGCCGCGATAGTCGAAGTTTCTGGTGCCCGCCTGATGCTCCAGATGCGTCTCTCCGGCGAGTTCTACTTCCCTGGGCTGCGATGGCGCCGTGGCGGGCTCAAGGGCGGTCAGTTCGGTGAGGCGTTCGCGTACCACGCGGTTCGCCGGGTCCAGATAGGCGGCCGCGATGAGTTCGCTACGGGCATCCTTGAGGCGGCCGGAAACCGCGTCGCGCTCGGCGAGGTCCATCTTGGCCTGCACGAGCTGGCTCCGCGCGACTTCGCGGTGGAGCAGATACTCACGATCCGTAGGGTCCCAGTCGACTGCGTCCGAGAAAGCATCGTGAGCGGCCTCCCAATCCTGAGTTTTCTCGGCGCGCAGGCCCCTTTTGTAAGCCTCTTTGGCTTTCTTTGGCTCAGGCTTTATAGCCGGCTTCGCGGTGGTAGCCGTTGGAGGCGAAGCCTGGCTTGCGGCCGCGGGAACGGGCGCCTGAGTGTGGGCCACTGGCACCCGAATGGCAGCCGTAATCAGGCAGAGAGCCAGGGCAGCCACCGAGAGCGTCGAATGTAGGCGAGGAGAGCGGAACATAAGGACAGTGAGATGCATATTGTACAAGGATCGGTGAGCCGGAACCCTCCGCGCGGAAGGAAAATTTCTTGATCTTAACGCGGCGGTAAGACTACACTTAAGTAGTCAGTTGTAACTCAGTTTCAACTGGCTTTAATTGGGAACGCATGCTCTCAGCTCTGCTGGTTGCTTTACGCGAAGGTGTGGAAGCCGCGCTCGTCGTTGGCATTGTACTCGTGTATCTGAACCGCACGGGCCGCGCCGCGCTGGCGAAATGTGCCTGGGTGGGCGTGGCCCTTGCGGTGGGCGCGAGCGTGGCAGCCGCCGTGGCGCTCCAGCACTGGCGCGTCAGCGAGGACGGCTTCGAGGGCGTGCTGATGCTGGTGGCGTCGGCGCTCGTGGTCACGATGGTGGTCTGGATGAACCGCGTGGCGCGCCATTTGAAGCGCGAGATCGAGGATCGCGTCGAGGCCTACGCACAGAAGTCGACGGCCGCCGCCGGGTGGGGCGTGGGCGCTTTCGTATTCATGATGGTCGTGCGCGAGGGCGCGGAGTTGGTGCTCATCCTGCGCGCCGTGGAGCTTTCCACCGAGGGCGTGCAGGTGTGGATCGGTACCGCACTGGGCATCGCCATCGCCGTTGCGGTGGGGCTTTTCTTCTTCCAGGGCACGCTGCGGATTCCGCTACACCGCTTTTTCTCGGCGACCAGCGTAATTTTGATGGTCGTCGCGTTCCAGTTGGCGCTGACGGGCGTCCATGAGCTGAGCGAGGCGATGTGGATCTGGTCCAGCAAGATGGAGATGGCCACGATCGGGCCGATCGTGCGCAACGAGCTGTTCTTCTTCGTGGTGATTTTGGGCGCGGCCGCACTCGTTGTGCTGCGCGAATGGTTCAGCGGGAAGCGCCCCGCCGAAGATGCCTCGCTGAATCCGGCGGAGCGGCGCATGCGCGAATGGGAATTCCGGCGGCAGCGCCGCTGGAGCTTCGCGGCGGCGATTCTGTGCATCTTGGTGGTGTTGTCGCTGGCGGCGGAGTTTGTCTACACCCGCGCCACGAATGCTCAGGAGCCGGCGCGGGAACTTGTCGCGCAGAACAATCAGGTGCGCATTCCGCTGGGCGATCTTCAGGATTCGAGCGTCCATTTCTATACGGCGGACGTGAATAGCACGGTGATCCGCTTCCTGGTGATTCACCGCGGCAATGGAGATTACGCGACGGCGCTCGATGCCTGCCAGATCTGCGGTACCACCGGCTATCGCCAGGAAGGGCAGAACGTGATCTGCCGCAACTGCGGAGCGACCATCTACATTCCGTCGATCGGCGAGAGCGGCGGCTGCAATCCGATTCCGGTGAAGTCGCAAGTGGAAAACGGAGAGGTGATCGTCGATCTCTCGGCGCTTGCGAACGCCACGGCCACTATTCATCCTTGAAACTATGTTCACTCGCCTCGTAGGAGAGTCCTTCGTTCGGAACCCACGCCGGAAGCTGCTGACGGCCGCCGCGCTCGTCGTGGGCATGGCTGTGGCGACGGCGACGCTCAC
>CAZRKW010000092.1:0-13962 GCA_964600355.1 uncultured Acidobacteriaceae bacterium | reverse complement strand
GCGGACGCCGCGGCCCCTCCATGCACTGGCGGGGGCGCATGATGGAGCGCTGGACCCAGATGACTCCCGAGGAGCGCGAAAAGTTCCGCGAAGGGATGGGAGCCCGCTGCGGAGTCTTCGGCTCCCGAGCCGCGCAGCCCAAGGCCTGATCCCATGAGAATGAACTTCGGTGAACTACTCGAGATCAAGGACCTGGGAAAACACGCTGCGGCGTCGGTGATCCGCCTGGGAATTCTCCTGGCCGGCACCGTAAGCGCCACGCCCGACCCCAAGCGCAAAAACTTCTACGAGGTGGAAGGCGGCGGCACGGTCTACTACATTCACGTGTCGCCCGTGAGCGGCACAATCTTTCTTCTAGCAAGTTGGAGAAACGCAGCGATGCCACCGGCGCCGCGACTCGAGATCGCAAGCGTTGCACATCCCTGATCGCCCGAAGCCGCGCCCGGGGGCGCTAATCGCACGAGTTACCCGCCGGGGTATATTCTAAAAAACCCTAGTTTTATTGGGAAAAGTGGCGCGCCCGGAGAGAGTCGAACTCCCGACCTTCTGGTTCGTAGCCAGACGCTCTATCCAGCTGAGCTACGGGCGCGCAGTACGGAACTGCGCCAGTTTACGACGCCTGCACCGTCCTTCGCAACCGCGTTCTCCGTTCCGGCGATCGCCACTGCGTCACAAGAATACGTACGCGAATCTTCGCCAGCAATCGGCAATCCGCTATCCATCGCATTCAACTTGCCGATAGCCCGCCGCGCCGCCACTCTGGTAGTGTTGTACGCTGAATTGGGGCTCGAGCGAGCGCAATGCATCTGACTCCCAGAGAAATCGACAAGCTGATGATCGTCGTCGCCGCCGATCTCGCGCGCAAGCGCCGCGCCCGCGGCTTGAAGCTCAACCATCCGGAAGCCGCCGCTCTGATTACCGCCGAACTCCTCGAAGCGATCCGCGATGGCCGTTCCGTCTCGGAAATTATGGAATTCGGCGGCTCGATTCTTCGCCGCGAAGACGTAATGGAAGGCGTACCGGAAATGCTCGACGAGGTGCAGGTGGAAGGAACCTTTCCCGACGGCACCAAGCTAGTCACGGTTCACCACCCGATTCGCTAGATGAACGCCAATGAAGATCGCCCTCCATCACGGTGTAATCCCGAGCGCAGCGAGGGATCTGCATTTTCCGGCGCCTTTTCGGGTGTCTTTTCGGGTGCCCCACCCTTGTGTCTTTCAAGGGTGGGTCTTTCCTTCTAAGGCGGCCGCGAATAAGGAGAACCGCACATGATCCCCGGAGAATATCGCCTCAAAGCCGATCCCGTGATCGCCAACGCGAACCGTTGTGTAATCGAACTAGACGTCGTCAATTCCGGTGACCGCCCGATCCAGGTCGGCTCCCATTTCCACTTCTTCGAAGCCAATCGCGAACTGCGCTTCGATCGCGCGCAAGCCTTCGGCATGCGCCTGAATATTCCCGCGGGCACCGCCGTACGCTTCGAGGCGGGCGACGCCAAGCGCGTCGAACTAACCGAAATCGCCGGGGCCAAAGCGGTCCACGGCCTCAACGCGCTCACCGACGGTCCCGCGACCGACGCGGCAAAATCCGCCGCGCTCCAGCGCGCCAGGGACAAAGGTTTTTCGCTAACGTAAATTTCGTTCCCCTCACCTGACCAGGGAGACGAAACCGGGGACGCGCCGAGGAGACACATCGTTGAGCCTGAAAATTCCACGCCGCCAATACGCTGAACTCTACGGACCCACCACGGGCGATCGCGTCCGCCTCGCGGACACCGAGCTCTTCATCGAAATCGAGCGAGACCTCACCACTCCCGGCGACGAGGCAAAATTCGGCGGCGGCAAGAGCCTGCGCGACGGCATGGGCCAGTCCTCCACCGCGGTCCTCGCCGACGGCGCGCTCGACCTGGTCATCACAAACGCCGTGATCGTCGATCACTCCGGCATCGTCAAGGCCGACATCGGCATCCGCGGGAACCGCATCGTGGGAATCGGCAAAGCCGGCAATCCCGACGTGATGGAGGGCGTCACGCCCGGCATGATCGTGGGAGCAGGCACGGAAGTAATCGCCGGCGAAGGCAGAATCGTAACCGCGGGCGGCATCGACTCGCACGTTCACTTCATCTGCCCGCAGCTCGTGTGGACCGCGCTCTCCGGCGGCCTCACCACGCTGATCGGAGGGGGCACCGGGCCCGCCACCGGAACCGACGCCACCACTTGCACCCCGGGCGCGTGGAACATGTACCGCATGCTCGAATCCGCCGAGGCTTTCCCGATGAATCTCGGCTTTCTCGGCAAGGGAAACTCATCGCGCCCCGCGCCGCTCGGCGAACAAATCGATGCAGGAGCCATCGGCCTCAAGCTTCACGAAGACTGGGGCACCACTCCCGCCGCCATCGACTGCGCGCTATCGGTCGCCGAAAAATACGACGTGCAGGTCGCCATCCACACCGACACGTTGAACGAGGCCGGCTTCGTCCAGGATTCCATCGCCGCCTTCAAGGGCCGCACTATTCACACCTACCACACCGAAGGCGCCGGAGGCGGCCACGCCCCGGACATTATTAAGGTATGCGGCGAGCCCAATTGCCTCCCTTCGTCGACCAACCCCACCATGCCTTTCACCGTCAACACGCTCGACGAGCATCTCGACATGCTCATGGTCTGCCATCACCTGAGCCCGTCGATTCCCGAAGACTTAGCCTTCGCCGAGTCTCGCATCCGCGCGGAGACGATTGCCGCCGAAGACGTCCTCCACGATATCGGCGCGATCAGCATGATGTCGTCCGACTCGCAGGCGATGGGCCGCATCGGCGAAGTAATCACGCGCACCTGGCAGACCGCGGACAAAATGAAGCGCCAGCGCGGCGCGCTTCCCGGCGAATCGCCCGAGAATGACAACGTGCGCGTGCGCCGCTACGTCTCGAAGTACACCATCAATCCCGCCATCGCCCACGGCGTGTCGCATGAAATCGGCTCAGTCGAAGTGGGGAAATTCGCCGACCTCGTGCTGTGGAAGCCCGCGTTCTTCGGCGTGAAGCCCGAGATGATCGTAAAGGGCGGATTCATCGCCTGGTCGGTAATGGGCGACGCGAATGCCTCCATCCCCACGCCCCAGCCGGTAATCTACCGCCCCATGTACGGCAGTTACGGCCGCGCGGTACAGTCCACATCGCTTACGTTCGTTTCGAAAGCTGCGCTCGACGCGGGCGTTCCCGCAAAGCTGGGACTCAAGAAGCATTTCTCGGCGGTAAAAAAATGCCGCGGCCTCTCGAAAAAAGACATGATCTACAACGACGCCCTTCCCAAAATTGAAGTAGACGCGGAAACCTACGAGGTCCGCGCCGATGGCGTCCTGTTGACCTGCGAGCCAGCCACAATTCTTCCCATGGCCCAGCGCTATTTCCTGTTCTGAGAGGCTGCGATTTTTTTACTTTTTTGCGGAAAGCCGATGCCGAAAATAATTGCCATACGCGCGGAAAAATCATCTTTTAGCAATTTGGCCGCACGCTCCGAGCCAGCGAGACAATACCCATGCTGATCGTCTACGATCCAGTCGATTCTCTGTCAGCCGAAGATATCCGCGGCAAAGAAGAAGACACGCTGGCGCTTCCCTGGGAGCAGCGCCGCTGGATTCGCGGAAAATTCACCACCACGAAAGGCCGCGAAGTAGCCCTGGCCCTGCCAACAGGCACTCCCCTGGTGCCGGGAACAATCATCCTCGTTGAAAAAGATTGGTTTCTTCGCATCGAAGCGGTGCCCGAATCCCTGATCGCAGTCACGCCAGAAAATTCTCAGGATGCCATCCGCCTCGCCTTCGAGATCGGCAACCGCCACTTCCCCCTGGCCCTCGAAGGATCCACGCTGCTAGTGCCCGACGACCCAGCCATGGCACAGCTCTTCGACCGCCTAGCGTCCAGATGGTCCCGCCGCCAAGCCATCTTCTCTCCCCTGGGTATAGGCCTTATCCATGCGCGCTAGCACAACCGTGGCCGAAGGCGTGTCATCCATGCCCTCTATCCACAACCGTGTCATCCCGAGCGCAGCGAGGGATCTGCATTTGCCGTCAGCTTTTCCGGGTGCCCCACCCTTCGTTTTTAAGGGTGGGTCTTTCTTTCGACTTTTCTTGCGCCTTGGCTTTTCGCTGTCATCCCGAAAGAGCCAAGCGACGAGGGATATGTCTCTTCGTTTCCCCAACCCATCACCATACCCAATTCCATGAACCCTGACCCAAGCGCCTTCATCCATCTCCTGCAATTCGCTGACGGCCTCTTCCCCGCCGGCGGCTACGCACACTCTTTCGGCCTCGAAACCCTCGTGCAATCCGGTCGCGTGCAAACCGCCGACGACGTCGCGTCATTCCTCCGGGTGTATCTGGAAAACTCCGCCGCGCCCACCGACGCGGTCATAGCCCTAGCCGCCCGCAAAGCCGCCCTCGCACAAGACCTGCCAACCTGTCTCCGCCTTGATCGAACGCTCGAAGCCCTGAAACTCGCCGCAGAATCGCGAGAAGCAAGCCGCCAGATGGGGCGCCAAACCCTCCGCATCCTGCGCGACCTCTCTCCCGATCCATTCATCACCCGTTTCGCAGCGGAGGCGGAATCGCAAGCCGCCCCGTGCCATCACCCCGTAGTATTCGGCATCGCCTCCGCCGCGCTAAACTGGCCGCCCGAAGAAACAGCCTCGGCTTTTCTGTATTCCACAAGCGCCCTGATCGTAGGCGCCTCGCTGCGCCTGTTGCCGCTAGGTCAATTAGCCGGCCAGCGAATCCTCTGGAGCCTAGGCCCGCTCATCACGTCGCTCGCGCGCGGCGTCCAGGACAAAACCGAAGACGACATTTCCAGCTTCACGCCCGAGATCGAAATCGCCGCCATGCGCCACGAATCCCTCGACGCCAGGATGTTCCGCTCATGAGCGCGCCCATCGACAGCCTGAACAACAGTCCCAGCGACAGTCCCAACGACGGTCCCGCACGCGCCGGCAAAAAAATTCCCGGCCGGCCGCTAAAGATCGGTATAGGCGGCCCGGTAGGTTCCGGCAAAACCGCGCTCGTCGAATCGCTCTGCACGCGCCTGAAGTCCACCTACGACCTCGCCGTCATCACCAACGACATTTACACGCGCGAAGACGCCGAATTCCTCACCCGCCGCGCCGTGCTTCCGCCCGACCGCATCGTGGGAGTCGAAACAGGAGGCTGCCCGCACACGGCCATCCGCGAAGACGCCTCGGTGAATCTCGAAGCCTCCGCGCTCCTGCAGAAGCGCTTCCCGCAGATGGACATCCTTCTCATCGAAAGCGGCGGAGACAATCTCTCCTCCACCTTCAGCCCGGAGCTGGTGGACGCGGCCATCTTCGTGATCGACGTGAGCGAGGGCGACAAAATTCCGCGCAAAGGCGGCCCCGGCATCACCAAGTCGGGCCTTCTCGTAATCAACAAGATCGACCTCGCGCCCTACGTGGGCGCAAGCCTGGAAGTGATGGACCGCGACGCGAAGCGCGTCCGAGGAGAGCGACCCTACGTCTTCACCAACCTTAAAACCGGCGACGGAGTCGACGCCGTCATCGACTGGATTCGCCGCGACTTGCTCTTCGAATCCTAGCCGCTCCGGCCGCGACGGCCTGCTGCGCCTGGGGTTCGAGCGCCGCGCCCACGCCCCGGGCGACGCCGCGAATCACGTCACCGCGCTGCGCCACTGCCGCTACACGCTACCGTTACAGGTGCTCTCGCCTCTAACCCTAGACGACGGCACATCCTATCTCCTGCTACTCAATCCCACCGGCGTCGTCCTAGGCGGCGACCGCCTCCTCACCGAAATCGACCTGGGCGAGCGAGCCGCCGTCTGCCTCTCAACGCCCTCCGCCACCCGCATCTATCGCAGTGGCGGGCGCACTGGCCTGCCTACTGACAAGCCCGCCGGCGAGAGCGCCAGCGAGCACACTGGCCAGCGCACGAACGAGAGCACCAGCGGCCCGTCCTCCGAAATCCATACCGTTCTGCGCCTTGCAACCGGCGCCACTCTGGAATATCTGCCGGACCATGTGATCCCGCACGCCGGTTCAAATCTGCGGCAAACCCTGCGCATCGAAATGCAGCAGGGCAGCCGCGGCATTTTCCTCGACGCCTTCGCCGCCGGCCGCGTAGCCCAAAACGAACACTGGCGCTTCCGCCAATTCGACTCACGCACCGAAGTAACCCTGCGCGGCAAGCTAATCTATCTCTCGCGCACAAACATCGCCGGCGCCGCGCAGCCAGCCACCAGCCACTCGCCCCCGTCGTCTCTCGGCTGCATGTCCAGCTATTCCTACTGCGCCTCCCTGCTGATCGTGGCTGACAGCTTCCCCGACTGGCGCCCAGTGCTAGCCAGCCTCCGCGCCGAACTCGAAGCCGTCCCCGGCGTAATCGGCGGCGCAAGCCTCCTCACGGAAGTCGGCTGCTCCGCCCGCTACCTGGCCAGCTCCGCCATCGCGCTGCACGAAGCCACCCGCCGCCTCTGGACCGCCGCCCGCCGCGAAGTCCTTCACCTCCCTCCCTTCGATCTGCGGAAATACTGAGCCGACCAGCAAATTTCATCAGTATTTTTGCTGCCTTCGAGGGGCCCATAAACTATCAATTGAAAGGATTCCGAGGCTCGAAAATCGACGCGAAATGCTTGAAGTTGATTGGATTTTTTGGGCGGCGATGACGCAAAACTTCGTTCGCCATGCCGCTGCAGCACTGGCAGACGCGCGGAACCAAAGTTGCCCGCGGCGCGTCCCAACTGGAGTATAGTTTAGGCGGCTGCCGCCTCTACGCGGATCAATCTTTGTTGGAGGAAAAACAGAACATGAAGACGTCGCTACGCGCTGTCGCTCGCGTGCTTCCCTATTTCGCACTGGCACTGGCTCTCATTTTCGTCGCGTCGTTTGCCCGGGTGCAAGCCGCTGACGATCAAACAATGCCCACCGTGGGCGCCATGGCCCCCGATTTCACGCTGAACTCGCAGGAGAACACGCCCGTAAGCCTGCACGACTTCAAGGGCAAATGGGTGGTCCTCTATTTCTATCCCAAAGACCAGACGCCCGGCTGCACCATCGAAGCGCACGGCTTCACGCGCGACCAGGATCAATACGTCAAGAAGAACGCGGTGGTGCTCGGCGTGAGCGTCGACACGGTGGACTCGCACAAGGAGTTCTGCGCGAAGGACGGCATTAATTTCAAGCTGCTCTCCGATACCAGCATGGACGTGGTCTCGAAGTACGGCTCGCTGAATCAGATGAACGGCACGTCCCGCGCGGCCCGCAACACGTTTCTGATCGATCCCACGGGCAAAATCGTGAAGGTCTACGTGAAGGTGAACCCCACGCCCCACAGCGAGGAAGTGCTGGCGGCGCTCGATGAATTGCAAAAGGGCGGCGGCCAGTAAGAAGCAGTAACAACCTTCGCCGCAGCTGAAGTCTCCCAATAGAAAAGGCGGACGCATCGCACGATGCGCCCGCCTTTTTGTTTTGCGCCAGTTTTTACGGCTGACGACGCGTTTTACGCCGTCGCCGCCGATGCCGTGGCCAGCGCTGCGTTCAGAGCGGCCGTATCGGTGAATTCCTGGAATTGCGAGATTTTCCCGTCCTGCACAGTGAAGGCCATCGCCCAATTGCACTCGAAGATCCGGCCGGTTCGTTTGGCCGTCGCGCGATAGTATCCCAGCACGACGACGCGATCGCCCTGCGCGATATACTCGCGCGGCTCGAAAGCCGAGTAATCCGCCAGCTCATCCACCTTGCGAAAGAAATGCGCCACTTCTTCCTTCCCGCGATAGGTTCCGGCCACCGGTTCGACCGGCGCGGCAATCCACTCGACGTTGGGCGTTAGGCTATCGAGAATGCTTTGGATGTCGCCCCGTGAAAAGGCCGCGTAGGCCGCCTGGATCAACTCCACATTCGCCTGCAGATTCGCTTGCTCGCTCATCGTGCGTCTCCTTCGAAGCGGAAGAATTTTGAGAAGGGAGCCCGGGGCCGAAAGCGCCTAGAAAGTATCAGAAATCGCTCCGAATTGGCACATATTGATGGAGAAGGTGCCCTTGGGGAGGGGGCGAGATTCGTTTCCGCGATACATGGCATAAAATCTTTGATTTTGGTAACGCGATTTTAACTTGCTTCCCCGGTTTGGTTGTTCTAAAAAAGATGCACTAGAAGGACTGCTACCTTGGTCGGCTAGCAGACTCGGCGCGAAAACCAAGTGTTGTGATTGAAGCGGAATATCGCGGGACATCCACAGGAGACAAAAATGCAAAAGGGTGGCTTTAGGGGGAGCTGTAACTACACGAGTTTATTCTTCGGAGCTTTGATTCTTGCGCTGGCGGCGCTGCTGAGCGTCGGATCGCTGAGCGCGCAGACTGCTGGTACCGGTACGATTTCCGGAACGATCAGCGACCCGTCGGGCGCCGCGATTGCGGGCGCCACCGTGGATGTGATCAGCATCGAGACGGGAATCATTCGCACCATTACTACCGACGAATCAGGTCTGTACTACGCGCCCTTCCTGCAACCCGGGCACTATGTGGTGGACGCGACGAAGGAAGGCTTCGCGAAGGTCGAACGAAAAGAACTTCTCCTCGAAGTCGGAAGCAAGCTGGAGATTGACCTCTCGCTCCCACTGAAGACTACGGCAGAGACGATCACCGTCACCGGCGAAGCGCCGCTGATCGAGCCTGACAAGACCGATTTGTCGCAAACCGTCAGCCAGACTCTGGCGGGCAACCTGCCGCTGAATGGGCGCCGGTGGGAAAACTTCGTGCTGCTCACTCCGGGGGTAACCAGCGACGGCAGCCACGGGCTAGTGAGCTACCACGGTATTTCGGGATTGTTCAACAACAGCGCCGTCGACGGCACGAGCAACCAGCAGGCATTTTTCTCCGAAGATCGGGGCCGAACATCGGTGGCCTACACCTACAGCCTAGACGCCATCCAGGAATTCCAGGTGACCTCGAACGCCTTCAGCGCGGAATTCGGACAGGCAGCCGGTGGCGTGGTGAACGCGGTCACCAAGTCCGGTACGAACGATATTCACGGCGATGTTTTTTACTACTTGCGCTATCCCAGCCTTAACGCGCTTGACCCCCTGAGCAAGTCCCAGGGAATTTACACTCAGCCGGAACACCAGCGCCAGCAGTTTGGCGCAAGCGTGGGCGGCCCGATTATCAAGGACAAGCTCTTCTTTTTCGTGAATTACGACGGCCAGAGGCGCTCGTTCCCCATCATTTACACCGGGCCTTCCAGCGCGCTGAACCTGGCAGCCGTGAGTACGGCGAACTGCGGGCCCACGATTATTACGGGGATCACCGCGGCGCAGTGCCAGGCAGTCGTCAATTACGTTAAGGGAAACATAGGCGCCCAACCCCGGAGTGCGAACCAGGACGTTTATCTGGCCAAGCTCGATTACCAGGCGACCACGAACAACCACCTGAGCGTGTATTTCAACTATATGAACTGGAAGGCGCCCAACGACTACCAGACGAATCCGACCTACTTCTCGAGTTCGATCGGACAGAACGGGTCCTATGGCACGCACGAGCGCTTTGTGGTGGCGCACTGGAACAGCGTGCTTTCTTCGACAACGGTGAACGATTTCCGTTTCCAGTATTCACGCGACTTTGAATTTTATTCCGCAAACCAGTCCGGGCCGAGCGTGTCCCTGGGATCTTCGACCAGCGGAGGAATTTTCTCCTACGGCATGCCCAACGCGCTGCCGCGGCCGGCTTTCCCGGACGAACACCGGCTGGAGTTCGCGGATTCGGTCTCCATGGTTCACGGTAAGCACACGTTCAAGGGCGGCATCGACATCAGCCCGATCCACGAAGTGTTGATCAACCTGTTTCAGGGAGGCGGAATCTATAATTACTCCTTCAACGCCAGTAATCCGGCGTTTACGTTTGAAAGCTGGGCCGCCGACCTGTATGACCTTCCTCTTGTAAGCGACGGGGCCAACGCCGCTGCCCGCATCGGCAAACACTACAATACGTTTGCCCAGGCCTACGATCCGATTACCGGCAAAGGCAAGGATGACTTCTACGATATCGATTACGGCTTCTACGGCGAGGACACCTGGAAGGCGCGCTCAAACCTGACCTTCAACATGGGGCTTCGCTACGATATCCAGTGGGTTCCCCAGCCGCCCCGGCCAAATACCACGTCGAACCTGGCGTACTACGCAACCAGCGATCTCAACATTGACCACGCCGATATCGGGCCCCGGTTCGGAGTTGCCTGGCAAGTTGCCAAGAACATGGTTGTGCGGGGAGGGTACGGCATCTTCTACGGCAAGACGACCAACAGCTCGTTCTACGACACGCGCGTGGAAAACGGCGTGTTCCAGCAGACGTACAATTGCAACGCCAACTTCACGGCGTTCACCGGCTCAACCGCCCCTGCGGCGTGCGCGCCGATTTTCCCGAATATCATCTTCCCGGCTCTGGGGCCCCCGCTTGCAGCGCCCTTTGCGGGAGCCGTCACCCCCCAGTCTGTTAATACGAATCCCACGGCGGCCACCATCGCCTTCCGCGGCCAGGCGCCCGATTACCTGCAGCCCATGGTCAACGAAGCAAACCTCGCCGTCGAGCGGCAACTGCCGGGAGACATGAGCGTGTCGGCTACCTACTCCTTTACGAGAGGCCAGCATCTGCCGGTCTGCACCGACGGGAACCTGGCTCCGCCGACAAGCACGATCACCTACAACGTGATTGCGGGACCGTTCGCGCCCGGCGGTACGGTTACGGTGCCGCTATTTACGTCTCGGCTGACCACGGCCAACCCTATCGTCAGCGTTTGCCGCAGTATCGTGCACAGCTTGTACAACGCGCTCATTCTCACAGGGAAAAAGCAGTTCAGCCATGGCTTCGAGTTCATGGCGAACTACACGTACGCGCACACGCTGGACGACGGACAGGTTCTGGGCGACACCGGGACGTTCAACGGGAGCTCGGATGCAACTCTGAACCCCTATAACCAGCAGGGCGAGTATGGCAATTCGGATTACGATCAGCGGCAAAGGTTCGTGACCAGCCTGCTGTGGTCGCCGAGGGTGCAAAGCGACAGCCGCATCGTCCGAGATGCCTTGAATGGATTTAACTTCTCCAGCATCGTGACGATTGCCTCACCGCTGCCGCAGAACGCACTGTTGAGCTCCACCGTAACGCCACCGGGTGGTATCGACGGCGGCGTTACCGGAGGCGTCGAACAGAATGCCAGCAATGCCGCCGGGCGCGCTCCGAATTTTGAAAAGAACAGTTACCGGGGCCCCACACAAATCCGGGACGTGGATTTCCGCATCGGGCGGGACATCATTCTTTTCCGGGAGCGCTACAAGCTGCAGGTCTTTATCGAGGCCTTCAACCTGTTCAACCACCGCATCAATACAACCGTCAACACCTCGGCCTACTCCTACGTGGCGCCGGGCGGAGCCTACACGAACCCGGCAGGAGTGGCGTCGGTGTGTCCCGCGGGGCCAAGCCCTTGCCTGAACCCGGCGAATTCGTTCCTGACGCCTTCGGCAACGAGCAACACCTTGATTGGGGCGCGGCAGCTTCAGATTTCGGGCAAGTTCTTCTTCTGAAGCTACGCAGCAACCGATGTAAAAATCGACGCGGCAGCTTCGGCTGCCGCGTTTTTTTTGCCGCTCGCGTTTGCGCCGGGGGACCCGCTACCATCGAACTTGCGATACTCGGAAGCGAGGCAGGGGCGTGTTGCAGGTGCAATCGTCGCGGCAAAGTTACGATGCTGTGGTGATCGGGTCGGGGCCGAATGGGTTGGCGGCCGCGATTACGATGGCGCAGGCGGGGCGCTCCGTGCTGGTGGTGGAGGGGCGGGAGACGATTGGCGGCGGCATGCGTTCGGCGGAGCTCACGCTGCCGGGATTTCTTCACGATGTTTGCTCGGCCGTGCATCCCATGGCGGTTGGCTCGCCTTTCTTTCGCACTCTTCCCCTTCACGAGCACGGATTGGAATGGATTGAGCCGCCTGGTGCGGTCGTCCACCCATTCGACGATGGCACTGCGGTCGTAGTCGAACGCTCGGTGCAGGCTACCGCAGCCCAGTTTGGCGAGGATGCCGGCGCGTATACGAAACTCATGGCGCCGCTTGTTGCGGACTGGCCAAAGATCGAGCGGACCGTTCTGGGATCGCTGGCGTTTCCCGCTCACCCGTTCGCGGCTGCGCGATTCGGGATGCACGCGGTGCGGTCTGCGTCGAGCCTCGCGCGATCCACGTTTCGCGGCACTAAAGCACGAGCGGTTTTTGCGGGGCTTGCAGCGCATTCCATCCTCCCGCTTGAGAAAATTCCCAGCGCCGCGTTCGGACTGGTGCTGGGCATCACGTCGCACGCGGTGGGCTGGCCGATCGCTCGCGGTGGATCGCGCAAGATCGGCGAGGCGCTTGCCTCTTACCTGCGCTCGATTGACGGGGAAATCGTCACCGAAAGCATGGTCGAGTCGCTCGAGCAATTGCCGGAGGCGGGCGTCGTGCTGTGCGACGTGACTCCGCGGCAGTTGCTTGCGATTGCCGGGGACCGCTTCCCTTCCGGATTCCGGCGCAGCCTGGGGCGCTATCGCTACGGGCCGGGGGTCTGCAAACTGGACTGGGCGCTCGATGCGCCGATTCCGTGGACGGCCGAGGCTTGCGGGAGGGCCGCGACCGTACACCTGGGGGGAAGCATCGAGGAGATCGAGGCGTCGGAACGCGCGCCGTGGCAGGGCGAACATTCCGAGAAACCTTTCGTGATACTGGTGCAACCTACTCTGTTCGATGCGACGCGCGCGCCTGCTGGAAAGCACGTCGCGTGGGCCTACTGCCACGTGCCCAACGGGTCGAAAGTGGACGCAAGCGAGTGGATCGAGAAACAGGTGGAACGGTTCGCGCCGGGCTTTCGCAGCATCATTTTGAAGCGGAGCGTGCTGACGGCCGCGGAACTGCAACTCTACAATCCGAACCTGGTGGGAGGAGACCTCAACGGAGGAGCGCCGGAGATTGGCCAGCTTTTCGCGCGACCTACGTGGCGGCGTTATCGCACGCCCGCGAAGAATGTGTACATCTGCTCGTCGTCCACGCCGCCGGGCGCGGGCGTGCACGGCATGTGCGGACACCTCGCGGCGTGTGCGGCGCTCCACGATCACCCCGTGAGAAAATAAAAAAGCCCTGGTGCTCGCGGTTGCGAGCACCAGGGCCGAAGCTATCCCGTAATGTAAAACTACTTGATCAGAACGATGACCAACGCGTACAGCGTCAGCGACTCGATGAGCGCCACGCCGATGATGAACGCGATGCGGATGGGACCGCTTGCGCCGGGATTCCGCGCCGTGCCTTCGCAAGCCGCCGCAGTGGCGCGTCCCTGACCGAGACCACAACCGGCCGCCGTGATGCCGAGTGCAATTGCCGCCGCCACGTCGATCCAATCCGTGGTGCCGGAGGCCGCCGGGCCGCCCTGCGCGAACGTCACGGGCGCCAGAACCAGCGCCGCAATCGCCGCCATCAGAAACCAAACCATTTTCCTTGTCATGCTTTCTCCTCTGTTATGAATTTGCCGCCAGGAGGTGGTTTCCGGCCGCCTTGGGAGGCCGCCGGTCTCACGCTGGAAGCTGTTTAATTCCGCTACCGTTTATTTCTAGTGTTCCTCGGCAGTCGCGAGGCCGAGGTACACGATGGAAAGAATCGTAAAGATGAAAGCCTGTAGCACGGCTTCGAAAATATGAAAGAACGTCAGCGCCAGCGGAATCGCCACCGGAACCACCGCCGAAGCATACCCGATTGCACTCAGGTGGCCGAGGAACGAGAACAGGCCGATTGTGAGCCCGAGGAACGAAACGAAAATGAGTTCGCTCACCATCATGTTGGCCCAAAGACGAACAGTGAGCGAGAGCAGCCGCGCGAAATGGCTGAACGTCTCGACGATGAACATGATGGGCGAGATCGCCGGCACGGGCCCCAGCAAAGTCTTCAC
>CAZRKW010000091.1:0-13970 GCA_964600355.1 uncultured Acidobacteriaceae bacterium | reverse complement strand
AAAGATATTCGGTGGTCTGATTAAAAAAGCGGGCGAAATCGGCCGCCGTCGGCTGCGTCTGATTCAGCTCATCGGTGCAGCGGGACATAATCGTGCACTCTTCCCCGTTCCAGACCCAATCCACTCCGAACCGCGTGTGCGCCATGCGATGCACGTCGGACTGAATGTCGGCATCTTTCCACGTGCGTCCGCCATCGGTGGAAATTTCAACCCTCCGAATGGCGCCCCCGCCCGACCACGCCAATCCCGTGATCTGATAATGGCCGCGCTCGGGCAATTTCTGGCCGCCGGAGGGAAAAGTGATGACCGACTTCGGGCCCTGCTCGAAAGGGATCGGCTTGACGGTTCTCGGGTCGACGGAGGTATAGCGGTCCATTTCGTTGTAGGTGCCGTAGAACTCGTCCACAACTTTGATTCGCCGCAGCCACTTCACATTGCAGAGGCCTTCGAAGCCAGGGACTAGCAGCCGCAAGGGAAAGCCATTTTGCGGGCGAACCGGCTCGCCGTTCTGGCCGTAGGCGACGAGCATGTCGTCCATGGCCTTCGACAACGGAAGCGTCATCGAGCCTTTGTTGTCTTCGACGCCTTCCGCCACAATCCATTTCGCGCCGTTGTGCACCCCGGCTTGTTTCAGCAACAGGGACAGCGGGACGCCCGTCCATTCGCTGCAGCTGGTGAGGCCGCACGCGCGCTGGACGGTCTTGTGGTCAGGCCTGGCCTTGTTTCCGTTGCACTCGAGATAATGAACCCGGGAGACGGGCGGGAACCGCTTCAAGTCGTCCATGGTGAAAATCAGCGGGCGATCGACCATGCCGTGAATCATCAGGCGGTGCTGCGCCGGGTTGATGTCCGGAACGTAGAAGCCCTTGTGGGCCATCGTGTAATGCAGCGAGGAGGGAGTGATGATTCCCACCGAATCCTGAAGCGGCGTGAAAAGATGACTGGTAAGGCCGAAGGGATCGGGGCCGAAAGGCGGCGGGAAAATGCGCACCGAGGTTACATAGTGCGAGCGC
Organism: uncultured Acidobacteriaceae bacterium; assembly: GCA_964600355.1. GTDB lineage: Bacteria > Acidobacteriota > Terriglobia > Acidiferrales > UBA7541 > Palsa-295. The sequence continues at coordinate 12,957 of CAZRKW010000091.1, read as the reverse complement.
TCGCCGTAAGCTTCCAGGTCCTTCGCGGGTTCCGTCGCCGAGTCGGCCGTTTGACCTTTTGCCAGCCCTGCTCCGCCCGCCGCGGCCCAACCCGCGAGAGCGACGCTCTTCTTGATGAATCCTCTTCGGCCGGGGTCTCTGTTGTCCACGGGGAGCCTCCTATTCAAAGCAGAGTAATAGTAACAATTTTCCCATCAGTTGGCTCTTCACCCCACCAGGGACATGTTGCTCTTTTCGACAGAGAGGCTGGACTTCCCGGCCGCGCTGGCGCGTGCCAGGCGTGCGTCCACGGAAAACGGTCCCGGGCCATACGCGAACATGAACAAGAGCCCCCCGGCTATCGCGAAATCGAGGAGGAACTGCTCCACCTCGGCGTGATTGCCAAATTCGGCGTGGAACAGGCACGTCGCAATGATGCAGAATCCGGACAGCGCCAGAGCGCCGTAGCGCGTCTTGTAACCAAGCAACACCAGCGCGGGCGGAACGATCTGCGTGAGAATCGCCAGGTAGATGAGGTTCGTGGGCACGTGCGAGTTGTGCTTCACCATGTAGGCCTGCATCTGCGGGGTGTGCATGATTTTGAACGTGCCGTAGTAGAGGAAGAGCACGGCGGAAAATATTCGCCCCACGAAAAGCAGAAACCCCATGAAAATACCGTTGCCGGAGATTCCGTTGGGCTTGCCACGGCCCGAAAGCCTGTCGAGCGACAGGGGGCCCGGGCCGTACGCAAACATGAACAAGAAACCGCTGGCCACAGCGAGATCCTTCAGCATGTGGGTCATGAACAGGCCGACCCATTCCTTGCTGCCGTTAAAAAGAACCGCGGTCAGAATACAGTAGGCAGCCAGCATGAGAGCCGCCGCTCGCGTTTTGTAACCGAGCGCCACCAGTGCGATGCCAATGAACTGGATGGCCATAGCCGCGTAGATGAGGACGTTGGTGCGCCCGGAGTGAAGCTCGTCCAGGATATAGAAAACGAAGACGCCCGTAGTGAACAGGCGCGCCGTCAGGAGGAACGGCCCCATCAGAAAATCGCTCCTTAGTATAGGTGAAAATAAATCGCGCGGAGCATTCTCTTGCATGCCTGGGTCTCCTGTTGTTCGGTGCAAAAGCCCGTTAACCTCTTACAGCGCGTTCCGAACGTACATCATCTATCACTCGCGAGAAGTGGATGTCAACCTTGCTGGCCTTACGGGCCTGAGGTGGCAAGCGCAGTTCGCGGCGTGGCGACTCGGCAAACAGCTGGACAGGCTCAGCTATTCCACCGTGACGATGTGGAGTTCTTCATGGCGCACTTTGTCGCCGTCCTGGTATTCAAATTCAAATCCGTGCGTGGTGCGGCGTGCGGGATATAACCCAGGCTGCAGCCACGCATGGTGCTGAAAAGGACGCTTTTGGCGCAGCGGCAGCTTGATCGAAAGCCGATACGTCTTGCCTCCTATTTCCGCCTTCACCAGGTGCGTGGTGGAGGTCTCACCGGTCCCGTTCGTCAGGTCCTGCTGCTGCTGCGTCTCAACAGACACGATATTTGCTTGTAGCGGAAAGCTCTTTGAAACGGGCAGCTGAGGCTGCTGCGCGAATGCCGACAACGCGGAAGAGAACACCAAAATCGAAGCCAGCCACCACTTCACAGTTAATCTCCCTATTACCAAGGCGGTTTTCGCCCTTCCTTACCATTATTTATTTCGCAACTCCCGCCGTCCGGGCGAGGGTTTCAAACACAATCGCGAAGTCCCGCTTCCCAAAGCCAAGCGCGCGGGAAGCCGTCATGTACTCGTTCGCCACGGAACTGGTCGGCAGTGGCACCAGAAGCTGCCGGCCCATTTCGAGAGCCAGCAGCAGATCCTTCTGCATCATCTCGACATCGAACCACGCTTCTTCGGGCATCTTCAGAACGAAGGGGCCACGGTATTGAACCATGGGCGACGCGATCGCGCTGTGAGTAAGCACGTCAACCGCAGTTTCGCGCGCGATTCCGCTCTTCTCGGCCAGCAGGACGCCTTCAGAGAACGCGATCATCTGCACGGCGAGGCTAAGGTTCATGGCGATTTTCATCGACACGGCCAGGCCAACCTCGCCCACCCACGTGACCTTGGAGCCGATATCTTCGAGCAGCGGCTTTGCGCGATCGAAAGTCTCGCGGTGCCCTCCCACCATGATGGAAACCTTGCCCTCCTTGAGCATCCCCGGACTTCCCGAGACCGGTGCATCGGCCATGTCCGCGCCTTTTTCGCGGACTTTCGCGGCGAGTTCCCGGCACTTGGCGGGGCTGCCGGTAGTCATATCGATCAGGATTTTGCCGTGGCCGAGGCCGGCAAGGAATCCGTCGGGACCGCTGGCGAGCGATTCGAGGGCGCTGGCATTGGTAACCATGCTGAAGATCACATCGGTGGCTTGCGCCAGCGCTCGCGGCGAATCCGCCCAGCGCATGCCGCGGGCAATCAGGGGCTCCGCTTTGGCTCGGGTGCGGTTGTAACCCGTTACGGTGTGCCCCTTCTCGATCAGCCGGTTCACCATGCTGCCGCCCATCATTCCCAATCCGATATAGCCCAGATTTGCCATGCTGAGATTGCTCCACTCTGCACCATCGAGGTGCGTTGCTGTTTGCCGGACAACAACTATATCCAAATCGGAGTGAGGGCGTCAGCGAATTTCTGGAAGGAGCGAATACTTGCGGCGGAGAACGAACGGCGAGGAATTAAACAGCTAGCCCGCGAAAGGAGTGTCGCTTATTTAGGCAGCGCCGCGGATTGAAGGCGTAAACGCGTGAGCTTCGCCCGCAACCGGTCAACATCCATGCCGGCGGATTGGCAGACGGCCGGAAAATCGGAGTCGTCCCTGAACAGGTAATCCTCCGCCTGGCGCTTGAGCCGCAACGGTCCGGATATCCACTCCTCGATGGTGCTTACGATTACGGCCTGCCAGAGACGCGATTCGGCCAACGCCTCGGGCTGGTTTGTTACCGAATAACTTCTCCACGCCATCGTTTTCTCCTGAATCCCCGGGGCTAGGGCAGCGGAGCGATGCTATCTCCGACGCAACAATCGGGCCACCGCGAATGCTAAGCGAACAGCTGCGTTGAGGATGTGCCGCTTTAGTGAATGGCAAGGAGAAGCAAAACGCGGGAGTTATCTTAGGCCCAACAATTGCCTGACGATTTCCTATCCCATTTCTTGCAGGTTGACAAGAAGTGCCTACGGAAAATCTTCTCGAACTATACAGTTTCTTCCCTGCACCTTGGGAATCGGCGATTTTCAAAGCTGCATAGCGATCGGGCGACACGAATTGTCACTCCATCACTCGCGAGCCACAGGCCTTGCAAACGGTTCGGGCGATTCGGGCACCGCAGGCGCCGGTCCTTTCAATTCGGCGAGCAGAATTCCCGCGAGGATCAGGACGGCGCCGAGCAAAATCCTCGGTCCGAGGCGCTCGTGGACAAACAGCCACGAAGTGAGCGCCGCGAAAACCGGTTCCAGGCTGATCAAGAGCGCCGTGTGGCTTGGCGACGTATGCTGCTGCGCCCACACCTGAAGCGAGAATCCGATCACAGTAGAACCGATTGCGGTGATCAAAACAGCGAAGAGCAAGTGCCCGGTCCAGTGAATACGGGGATGCTCCCAGCCCATGGTGGCGAAGACAGACAAGAGGACGGCAGAAGCCACCGCCGTTGTCGCGACCTGGAGGAAGGCGAGAGACCCTACAGAAGAGCGCCCGACATAGCGGCCTATGAAAATGATATGCAGCGCAAACATGACCGAACAGACGAACACGAGCGGATCGCCGCGATTGAATCCACCTAAGCCTTCGGCCGGCACCGTGAGGCAATAAAGGCCAACAAGTGCAGCGAGCGCCCCAATCCAAATCCACGCGTTCACCCGGCGACGGCCGAACGCAGCCAGAAGAACCGGCACCAGGACGACGCTCGATCCGGTAATGAATGCGGCTTTCGACGGCGTGGTGAATTTAAGGCCCGCAGTCTGAAAAACGTAGCCGCCGAGCATGAAGAAGCCGATCTGGACACCCGCCCAAACGGTGCGGCCGTCGAGTTGGCGAAGAGATCGCCAGTAGAGGATTGCCATCAATGCCGCCGCAAGGGTGAATCGCACAGCGATATAGGCAAAAACGGAAACGTCCGCGAGGGCATCTTTCACAACAACAAACGTCGATCCCCAGATGAGGGAGCAGAAAGCGAGGGCAAGGTCGGCGCGGAGGCGTTTGCTGATCATGCTGCTGCGAGTGTAAGCGGCAGGCAAGCGGACGGGCAAGCTGAGCTGGCTACGAAATCAAGGTTGCACGCCGGAAAGTGAGACAGCTGTGAGGAAGAGTCGCTTCAGGCCGAGTTCGCGGCCGGACGGATCGTACCATTCGCCGAGCGTATGCGAACCGCCTCCTATTCCGCCCGATCCGATTGCCACCGCCGGAATCCCGAGCGACAGCGGAATATTGGCGTCGGTGGAACTTCGTTCAAGGCGCGAGCGATTGCCAAGAAAGCGGTCGACATCGCGAATGGTCTGCAGCAAAGGCGAGTTATCGGGGAGCGTTCCGGCAGGGCGCGTGCCCAGCGAACGAAAACTCACCTGGATCGAATCCTTCGAGGAACGCGCGCCATACGCTTCGTCTTTCGCACCGGCTTGCATGGCGTCTCGCAGGGCATTTTCCATGCGCGTGAGCTGTTTCTCGTCCTCGGAGCGCAGGTCCACTTTCGCCACGGCCCGGGCGGGAATGGAGTTGACGGACTGGCCGCCCTCGATTACCCCAAAATTGTATGAAGTGCGCGGCATTTCCGGGAGCCGGATGGCCGAGAAGCGCACAATGCCACGGGAAAGGGCGGTGATCGGGTTGGGAACGCCGAAATCCGACCAGCTGTGCCCACCAGGCCCGGTAATCGTCACTTCAATGCGCCGCGAAGCGATGCCCTGAGTCGTGATGTGTTCAGCCGAGGGACCGTCAACCGCTATGACCGCGGCCAGGCGCGGCCCATAGTGTTCGACGAGCGCGCGCATTCCGCGCAGGTTCCCTTCCCCTTCTTCGCCCACGTCGCCCGCCAGCACAATCGTCTTGTCCGTGCGAACGCCGGATTCCGAAAAGGCGCGGGCGATGCCTACCAGTGCCGCAAGCCCGGCTCCGTTATCCGAAATTCCAGGCCCCAGCAGACGATCACCGGAACGCTTGACGCGCACGTCGGTATCGCCGGGGAAAACAGTATCCAAATGAGCGGCGAGCAGGACGACATTCTTCAGATCGGCTCCCGGCCGCTCCGCGATCACATTTCCCGTCTCGTCGACGCGAACGTGAAGTCCTTCCGCTTCAAAGAGTTGCTTGAGAAACTGGCCGCGCTCCGCCTCGTGGAACTCCGGAGCGGGTATTTCCGTGAGACGAACCTGCTGATCGGTCACCCAACTCGCGTTCTTGCCGAGCCAATCCAGGGCGCGGCCGGTGGCAGGGTCGTGCGCCGCCCGGGCGGACGAGTCTTCGGCTGCGCGGACTGAAAGCGTTGCCATCCAGACTAAGATACAGCAGATACGGGCTAGTTTCACGCGATTCGTTGGCGTCGGCGCCAGTCATGAAGAGCGTCAACGGCATCCCGATTGTAGCCCGACGAAGCGTCGCCCGTCTCGCCCAGCCCTCCGTTGCGCTCTCAGGAAGGGTGGATCTCGGCTCTAGCCTTTGCGGGTGCCCGACCCTTCGGTTCTAAGGGTCGGTCTTCTCGGCAATTGCAATGTTCGCGCTGCGGCATTCATGCGTGAAACGGGCTCTCTGTCGCAGCTTTTTAGGGCGCGGCCCGCGAAAACCGCCCGTCAGATCCGGTCCCGTCGGAAGATAAGCCTTCGCGCTCCTCGCCGCGACGTGAGCGCCGAAACTCGGCGGCGCCAATCGCGCGCAAAAAGAAAATCGACGAAGCGATCGGCGGCAAAGGCAAGCTCTGACGTGTAGCCAAACCACCAGGCCTTCGCGATGTGCGGCAACCGGTCGACGTCCACGTATTTTGTGTGAACCGTTTCTAGGAGTCCGAACCGCGAGTGCGCCCGCCCCCAACCGCTGGCCCCGCGGCCCCCGTGAGGAGCCTCGGAGATGCCGTAGTAGCTCGCCACGTCGTTGACCATCACGGAACCGGCACGCAGGCGCGATGCGAGTTCCCTGCCGCGGGGGGCGTCGGCTGTCCAAATGCTGCCGCTGAGCGCGAAGGGTGAATCGTTGGCGAGAGCGATCGCTTCGTCCGCCGAATCGACGGCTTGAATTGCCAGCACTGGCCCGAATGTCTCTTCTCGCATGATCTTCATCGAGTGGTCGACATTGGCGATGACGGCGGGTTCGAGGAAATTCGGGCCAAGGTCCGGGCGTCGATGGCCTCCAAGAAGGATTTTGGCGCCCCCCGATACCGCGTCACGCAGATGCTCCTCCACTTTTTCCAGCTGGCGGGGCCGGATCATTGGGCCAACTTCGGCATCGGCATCCGAGGGCGGTCCCAGACGAAGCTTGGCCGTCTTTTGCGCGCAAAGCGCGGTGAAGCGCTCGGCAACCGCGCGCTCGACGTAGATGCGCTCAACCGAGAGACACGCCTGGCCGCAGTTGGTGAAGCTGCCCCAGACGGCCGCGCTCGATGCGATGTCGAGGCCGGCATCGCCGAGGACGATCATCGCATCCTTGCCGCCAAGTTCCAGGACACTGGGGATCAACTTTCTGCCGCAGGCTTCCGCGATGCGCTGCCCCGTCGCCACGCTGCCGGTGAAGAACACTTTATCCGGCGAAGCGTCGATGAGCGCCGCGCCTGTGTCGCCCGCACCCTGAAGGATCTGCACAAGATTCGGTGGAAATTTCGAAGCCCCAGTTAATTTATCGACCATATCGCCGATCAGCGCTCCGGTCGCCGGCGTCAACTCCGACGGCTTCAGCAGCACGGCATTGCCGGCCACGAGCGCCGGGATGATCTGCGCCATCGGAATCGCGAACGGGTAATTCCAGGGCGAGATGATGGCCACCACGCCCAGGGGCTCAAATTCGAGCCAGCCGGACTTCGCCTTGAGCGCCAAGTTGTGGTGCGGAACGCGTTCGGGCCGAAGCCAGCCTTGCGCACGGCGTGCGAGGAAGTCGGCAGTATCAAGCGCGAGAACGATCTCAGCGAAAATTGCCTCGACGCGGGGTTTGCCTGTTTCCCGCGTGATCACACTGGCGATTTCCTCGCGCAAGTCGAAGATCGCGTCGCGAAGAAGCCTCAGCATCGCGCAGCGTTCCTGAAGGGGCCGCCGCCCCGCCCATTCTTTTTGGGCGACGCGAGCGCGCTCAAAAATCGCGGGAATATCCACTGGATTCGTTGCGGCGTAACGCGCATGCACCACGCCGGAAGCGGGATCGATGGATTCCACCGTACCTGCAACGTGAGCGGCCGCTGCAGCGAAAGGCTCCGGCGGAACGGCCATCTGCTAGACGCTCGAAACGCTGGAGACTTTCGATCCGAGGCGGGATGAAACAGAGGCTAGCGAATCGGCCGGATCGGGATATTCCAGCGCGACGAGGTAAAGGCCTTCGGGTGGCACCGTCGGGCCGGAACGCGAACGATCGCGCGCCTCAAACACCTGCGGGATGTCGCCCGGAAGAAGTCTCCCCTTCCCCACTTCCAGCAAGGTTCCGACGATTTTGCGCACCATATAGCGCAGGAACGATTTTCCCCGAATCACAAAAGCAATTTCGTCGCGCTCGTGCTCGCAGATAATTTCGGAGCTATAGATCACACGCAGCATGTCGCGATCGCGGTCGTCTTCTTCCGAACCGGAGGACGCCGCAAACGACGTGAAATCATGCTCGCCCTCGAATTCGCGCGCGGCAGCAGACATGGCATTTTCGTCAAGCGGCCATGGATAGTGGAGCACCCGGCCATAATCGAAGGGCGCCAGCACCTTCCCGCGGTAAATCCGGTAACGATAAGTCTTGCCCTGGGATTGCCAGCGCGAGTGAAAATCGTGGCCCACTTCTTCGGCGGACACAATCCGAATCGCTGGCGGCAAGAGAGCGTTGAGCGCGCGCTGGAGTTCCGTCGCGGACAGCGGCGAGCGCGTCTTGAAATGAGCGACCTGCCCCAGCGCGTGGACGCCAGTGTCGGTGCGGCTAGCCCCGTGCACGACGATCTTTTCCTGCGTGATCTTGCGCGCCGCGTCATGGATCGCGCCCTGGATCGTCGCAATGCCGGGCTGCGATTGCCAGCCGTGAAAGAGGGTGCCCTCGTACGCGATAGTGATCTTGATATTTCTCATCGGGCTGCAAGCCGCATTATCGCATGACGAACCACGGCTGGCCCAACAAAGCCGGCGCGCAAAGATCCTGGCAAAGACCCTAGGGGTGCTGTGCGCGGGTCATGCGGGAGCCAGGGCGCGTGCTGGCGCCGCCGGCGCGGCAGAGCGGACAATCGTCAGGCTCGTAGCTGGGGACTTCCATTTCGAGCAAGGCGCGCGCCGGCACATTCCATTCGACGCGGCCACCGGTGCGATCGATCAGCGCCCCGGCAGCAACCACCAATCCTTCCTCTTGTTCCACGACGCCGATGGTTTCGCGGGTAGAGCCACCGGTGGTCCAGACATCCTCAATGACGAGCACGCGTTCACCGGCTTTGAGTTCCCAACCGCGACGGAGAGCCATTTGGCCGGAGCGGTCGCGCTCCACCCAAAGCGATCGCACGCCCAGCGCACGCGCCACTTCGTAGCCGATCGTGATGCCGCCCATCGCGGGAGCGACCACACAGGACACCTGAAGATTCACAAAAAGCTCGGAAAGGGCCCGGCCCAAAATCTCGGCTTGATTGGGATACTGAAGAACGAGGGCGCACTGGATGTACGTGCTGCTGTGAAGGCCGCTCGACAGCTCGAAATGGCCTTTGCGGACAGCACCAGCCTGCTCGAAGATTTTTTGCACGTCTTCGCGTTTCATCGCGGGCCTCCTCGGCGACGCTCCCGGGCCTGAAAAGTGCTGACCTGGCAGCTCGCCGCGCTAGCCTAAAGGCGACGGGTCGAAGTGTCAATGTAAACTCGATGTTATGTAAACTCGATGTTATGTAAACGCGATGATTCCCAACCACACGTCCGCGGAACTCGAAGCAATTATTGGAAATCGATCTGGCGGTAGGCGATCCTGCCGTTGAGGATCGTCATCTGGGGAATGAGCCAGTCTTCCACGGTAATGGAATCGCCCAAATCGTCCTTCACCACCAGCGGGTGCTTTTTCTCCCGGCGGAAGATCGCAATATCCGCGAATGCCCCCGGCGCAAGCGTGCCCAATTTACCCTGCATTCCGATCTGCCGGGCCGGAACGGAGGTGGATGCCGCAACGACTCTTTCGATGGGCATGCCCAGCTTGAGAAACTTCATCATCGTGAACGGCAGGCTGAAGACAAAATCGGAAAAGAGCGTCTTTTTTGTGAGATCGCTGCTGATGATGTCGGGCGGAAATCCTTCGGCAAGCGCCGTTTTGGCAACGCGAAAAGCAAAATTCTTTCTGCCATTGGCCGAGTCGAAGATGACGCCCCGCCGCCTCGCCTCGTAAAGCCCCGCGCGTACCTTCCCATCGGAGCCGAGGATCGTGTCGCCTACCCCCTGATACATGTGGCAGTACACATCGCCCGGGCGCAGCATCCCGGCGACCTCGTCGGGAGGGATCGGAGGATTCGTGGTGTGCACAGTAACCGAACAGCCCAGCCGATCCGCAATTTGCAGGGTACTCTCGAGAGGTTTGCTGCCCAAGCTGCCGACGATCTCCTTCGAGAGCCGGATTTTCAATCCGAGGCACTGCCCGGGGTAGCGGCGGAAGAGTTCCGCGATTCTCGGCTCGTCATAGTATTGGGGATCCAGCTGCTCCGCGTAACGCGTGCAGATGAGTCCCCCGGGCGAAATGTTGATAAAGCTGAAGATGCGCACCTGGCTGGTAGCCACGGCCGTCCTCACGAAGCTTTCGTAGTTAGCCGAGCCGCAACTGCCCGCGTCAACAGCCGTGGTGACGCCCATTGGCAGCAATGCGCTATCTGGGTGCACGCCGGATTCGGTGCCCCCGGCATAGAGATGGGCGTGAAAATCAATCAAGCCGGGAAGAACCAGACAACCCCGCGCGTCGATGGTGGCCGCAGCATCGGTTACTTCTCCCGCGGCGGCTTCTACGACCGTATTTCCACGGATCAGTACATCTCCCTGCGTATTTATACCGCGCTCGGGATCGATGATCGTTCCACCGGCAATCTTCAAATCCGCGTTCATGCGGCAATAGCCCTCGCTATGTGGCTGAGTTAAAGCTATCCAGGAGTTCGGGTTGCAGGTCCTCGGGAAGCCCGATCTCGAAAGCGACCAGAGTCATCGATACGAACGAGTAGTACCCAAGCACGCCCACAAGCTCCACAACCTGCTGGTCGCCGAGTTCGGACACGGCTTCCTGATAAAGGTCATCGGGAATACTTCGAGTTTCAAGCATTTGGGTCGCTACCTCGTAGACCACGCGATCGGCGTTGTTTTTGAACGAGGGCTGGCGGCGAGCTGCTATGTCCGCCGCAATATCCGTGCTTACGCCGGCTTCCAGGGCGATCTTTTTGTGTACGCGCCATTCGTGGTGCGCCGACCAATAGCGCGCTACTACTAGGATGGCCAGCTCTCGCAAGCGGGAGGGCAAACTCATTTCGAAGCGGATGAACTCGCCCAGCCTCTGCGCCCTGCGCGCCAACTCGGGATTCTTCAGCCACGCTGTCATGGGGGCGGGGGCATGGCCGCGCAATCCCGCGGCGGCTTCTTCGTAGGCGCGCTTCTCCTCAAGCGACATGGCGCTCGGTGCTGGCAATTTAATGCGAGCCAAGGGAACCTCGATTCGAAAACGCGGCGTTCGATTCGCCGCGACGGAATCTACGGCCGGGCCGCCGAGATTCCGCCATCCACAATCAACTCCGTGGCCGTGATGTAACGCGCTTCATCGGATACGAGGAAGAGCGCGGCGTTCGCTACATCCCAGGCATCGCCCATGCGACCCATCGGTATGCCCGTGTTGCGTAGAGCGATGAGCTTTTCCACGTCCCCGCCGGCAGTCTGATGAACGACGCGGGCCTCCACCAGGGGGGTATGCATCGTGCCGACCACAAGAGTATTGCAGCGGATGCCCTTTTTCACATAGGCCATCGCGGTGGCCTTGCCGAACGCGATCAGTCCCGCCTTGGCGGAGCTGTAGGCTACGTAGGTGCGTCCCGCGACGTGATGACGAAGAGCAGCAATGGAAGTGATGTTCAGAATCGCGCCGGAACCCTGCTTTTCCATGACGGGAAGCACGTACTTGCAACCGAGGAATGCCGTCTTGAGGTTCAAGTCGATCTGGCCATCCCAGACTTCTTCGCTCATGGACACAGAATCGCCCGGCGCCGACCCCCCAACGTTATTGACCAGAATATCGATACGCCCGAAGCGCTGGATGCACGCATCGACAGACTCGCGCACTTCCTCCGCGACCAGCATATCGCAGGGATGCGCGACGAATGTGCCGCCTTCCTTCTGAATGATTTCGTCTGTGACCGCTGCCGCGTCGATATTTACGTCAATTCCAAAAACCTTTGCGCCCTGGCGCGCAAACAACACCGATATCGCCTTGCCATTCCCCCAGCCGGGCCCGACGGAGCCCGCTCCCGTGACGATCGCAATTTTCCCAGTTAGATTGAGCACCCCGTCCCGCTTTCCATGCAAGCCACATGTACGAGCAATAGCAAGATGAACTGCAATGCTTTCTATCGGCGGCAGGATACTACAAGGCGCGGTTCGTTCAACGCGCTAGAAAGGCGTCCGCTACAGGCTGATCGTAATGTCCATTGTGACCGTCGCAAGTCACGCGTGCGACAACAGAATTACTGGGACGCCGATGAGCTTGGCAGTTTCTGGCCGCTGGCCCAGGCGGCCATGGCCTGCCAGTCAGGATCATCTTTCGATTCAAACTGCCGGCCGCCGCCGTGGACATCCCCACCTGCCATCGGCGACAGGGGATGGACCAGGAAGCGGCTGTTCATCGGGTCGGAATGATCGATGAGCCGGGATACGTTCTGGAAGATTTTGCGGGATTGCTCTTCGTTCCAGGAAGTGGCTCCCGGCGAGAGCTTTACCAGGTATTGCGGGCCGGTATTGGACGCATGGCAGGCGTAGCAGCGCGCGTGCGTCGGCCGCCTTTCCAGGAAAATAGGCTCCACGCGAGCTTTGAAGAATTCATAGTCAAGAGTCACGGACTTGGAAGCGTCCTGCCTCGCGGGAGCGCCGCCGGATGGAACCGCGGCGAAGGCCGACGCCCCGACCACCAGGAGCGCCAAAGTTCGTCTATAGAAGTTTCCCGACATCGTATCGCCTCCAAGAAGCTATGCCGTGCAATCTCGCAAATTCCTTAGGGCAGCACTAAGGTGTTCATCCGCCCGGGCGCTTCGCCTACCTGGACGCGAGCGACCGCCTTCAGCGACTTCATATCGATCGCCGACACCGATCGATCGCCGGCGTTGGCGATGTAAGCCGTCTTGCTGTCAGGCGTGAAAGCTATCCACTCCGGGCCGCCGCTGATCGGCTCGCGTCCCGGAGCCATAATCTGGGGCAAATGAACGCGCCCCACCAATTTGAGCTCGGGGAGCGAGTAGACAAAAACAGAGTCGTAGGTCGCGCTGTTGACCCAAAGCGTCTTGCCATCAGGCGCGACACTGATGCCGTGACTCGGAGGACTGCCGGCACGCGTGAGGCTCGGTTGGTCGTCGGGAAACTTGATCCTGGTCACTTCTTTGTGCGTGGCGAAATCCACGACGGTGAAGCCATCCGATTCGGCAAGCTGCACGAAGATGCGGCGAGGCGAGCCGTCCGGACCGCTCTCGATGGCCGGGACCAGCGTTCCCTGATCGAACTTGACCTCCCATGCCTGCTGCTGGCTCTGAAGGTCGAAGACCCTCACAAATTTCCCGTTGGGCGAAGTGGTGACGGCAAA
>CAZRKW010000090.1:0-13971 GCA_964600355.1 uncultured Acidobacteriaceae bacterium | reverse complement strand
GCGGGGATCGCTCGAACACGGCAGCGCTCGAGCAGTCGCTGGCCACGTACTTTGGACCGACTGGGATCGATGGTGGCACCTCCAAGGCGGGAGGTGTGCAGATCAACGCGACCGGATCGAACATCAGTCCGGTAGCCATAGCGCTGCTTCAACAGAAGAATCCAGATGGCACTTATTACATTCCCAGCGGCCCAACTATTAGCTCGGTAGGCGGCCAGACGGTAGGCACCAAAGTCGTTTTGACTTCCCCTGCCCGATTTACCGAACATCAGTACCTGGGCAATGGCGACTACTTAATCAACAGCAAGAATACGTTCTCGGTGCGCTACTTCTACGCCAACGACCCCGAGCAAATCTCCTATTTGTGCGGCATCAACGGCGGCACGAATTATGGGATTTGCTACAACGACAATACGGGCATCAGCAGCATCAGCAACCACTACGCCGTACTAAAGCTGACATCTATTCTCACAAACAATCTCGTGAATGAGGCTCGCGTTTCCATGCAGCGGGATACGGCAGCCACGCACGCGACAAACACCTACACGAACGAAGCGTTCGGGATCAATTCCATTTCTCCCTACGAAAAGGACCTCGACCAGATCACCGTCACCGGATTGTTTACCACCGGTACGGCCGGAGTCCTGCCACAATATCAATCCGTCACCAACGGGGAGCTTGCGGACGATCTCTCCTGGACGCATGGGAAGCAGACGCTGCGGTTTGGCGGCGAGATCGAGCATGATTACTGGAATTGGAACCCAGCGTTCCTTGCCGTGGGTGCCTTGACTTTCCCGCGATTTCAGGACTTCCTGCTGGGCTTGCCCGGTTGCTCGCCTGCCCAGCTCACTGCTGGCTGCAGCACGGCGAACCCCATGGGCACAACGGGAACGGCCGTGCCCAACCTCTCCAGCACAGGTGCTTACCAAGCCACGGCGCCTCCGGGCGGCTTGAACCACCACCTGCGTAACTCGTACGGAGACGCCTATGTGCAGGACGACATCAAGCTTACTTCCGCATTGACCGTCAACCTGGGTGTGCGTTGGGAATACGATGCCTTGTTTCATGACAAGTACGGGCTCAGCACCAATATATGGCCCAGCCTGATCTCTACCGTACCGATACCCGGACCTACAGCCGCCACGGGCACCCTGGCCGGATTCACAGTGCCTTCCAACGTCCCGTTTTCCTTGTATCCTGCCCCGGTTGGTGGTGTATTCCAGCTAAACAGGCAGGGTTATACGCAGGGCGGCACGCCCCTCACGAATTTCGCCCCGCGCGTTTCGTTTGCATGGTCGCCTCTTGCGAACAAGCGCCTGGTGGTGCGTAGCGGATTTGGCACGTTCTACGACCGCGCGGCTGCGACAATCTATATAGGCGGGATCAACCAGGCCGCGCCTTATGCCACACCGGTTTTCCAGCAGGTGGCGCTGTATTATTCCTCTTTTGCAACACCTTACCAACCGCCGCCGTCACCCTGGGCGCCCCGCTATATCGCCTTCGGTCCGTCCGGGCCAACTGCACAGTCGGCGTTGTCCGATACCTCCATTCTGCCGAATTACTATAAGACGCCGCACGTGTATCAGTGGAATATGACCGTCCAATACGAGTTCGTGCATGACTGGACGCTCGAACTGGGCTACGTCGGATCGCGCGGTGTCCATCAGGAAGGTATCCCCGGCTTTACCGGCCAGCAAGGCAACGAAGCCCAACTGGTGGGCAATCCTCTGGGTACCAACCGAGTCGACGCACCGGCCATAGACGCGGGGCTTGTAACCACGAACACAGTCGCGAATGTGGCGGAGCGCGTTCCCTATCTCGGCTTTAGTCCGGCGGGAATCTTGGAATTCGCGACCGATACCGACACCAAGTACAACAGCCTTCAGGCAACTCTCCGCAAGCAGTTCTCGCACGGCTTCCAGATGCAGGCGGCCTATACGTGGAGCAGGGCTTCCGGCACGGAGTGGCTCTATAACGACCCGGATGTTTCCAAGTACGGACCCAACCCCGCCTACCGGCCGCAACGGCTTGCGATCAGCTACGTGTGGAACCTGCCGGGCGTCTCCAAGGAAGGCGTGATTGGAAAAGTGGTGAACGGCTGGGCCGTGTCTGGAGTGACGGTCGCTCAGGACGGTTTCCCGTTGACTCCCTACGACGATCGGGGCGGCACCATCTTCGGTCTTGGTGGTGGCAGCCCGGTGGAATCCACACCGACGTACGCGGCGGGAATGGGGCCGGCGAACATTCCCACTTCTGGCGGCGTCGAACAGCGGTTGGGTGGCGCCAACGGCGGACCGGGTTACTTCAATAAAGCGGCATTCACCGCCCCACCGACGAATATCGGCGCTATCAATGGCGTCGGAGGCGGAACTGGGTGGGGCAATGCGGGGCTCGGCCTTCTTCTTGGTCCGGGCCAGTTCAACTGGGACGTTTCGCTGTCGAAGACCACCAAAGTGGGAGGCATACGCGAAGGAGCCACGCTGCAGTTCCGGGCGGAATTCTTCAATGCCTTCAATCACGCTCAGTTCAATGCACCTGGGATTGGTACGAACAGCCTTTCCACCGGTGCAGGCGTCGACGTGAACAACGCAACCTTCGGGCAGATCACCTCCACGTCGGTGAATCCGCGCCTGGTTCAATTCGGGCTGAAGTACATATTCTAAGGAACGGGGTGGGCGGCCCGGGGGGATTGAGCCGCGCGCCTTTCAGCAAAGCCGAGAATAAATTGGGCTCTCCGCGATCCGAAGCTGGATCAGGAGAGCCCTGATTTTTTAGATTTATCTTTTTTTAGACTTGTATTTGAGCCGGCGAACGAGTCGCTGTCCGTTCCGTCGCCGCCTTCGTCCGCGGGCCGCCGGTCAACCCGACTCGGAGCTACGACTTCTTCGCCGCTTCCTGCTCCAACCGATACTTCTCTCTCGCAGCCTTGAGCAGCGTGTCGAACCAATCAAGAACCTCCTGGCGGCTCTGCACGAACGGATTGGGATCTCCCGGCTTTCGCAATTTGAGCTTGGCTTCCGTATCAAATATATCATTCAGCTGCGGATGGTCCGGCAGGAGCACGCGAACGTTGGGCAGTTTTCGCATTCTCTCCATGCCCTCGATGTAAGTTTTGGTCCACTCCGCCGGAAAGTTGAAGCCCGTGCCGCCCAAAGTAAGAGCCTCGTAGGGCTTGCCGTGATCGTACACCGTGTACTCCATGCTCAGGCAGCCTGTGGTGTTGGCCGGAGTCAGATGCAGGTGAATGGCGGTATTGCCCAGCGTGACATCGTCGCCTTCCTTGTACACCAGGTCGGGAGGAATCGTTTCGTAGGGATGCGCTGTCGCGGGCTTTTCGTAAACGTCCCAATCTCCCGCAGCCATGCCCACGCGCGCGCCCGTGGCCGCTTTCAGCTTTTTTACTCCTGCGCTGTGGTCCGAATGTCCGTGGGTGATCAAAATGTACTTGATGTCGGCCGGATTGAAACCCAGCTTCCGGATGTTGCCCAGCTCGGTTTCTGCCGTGTACTCATAGCCGGAGTCGATCAGGATCAGTCCCTTGTCGGTTTTGATGAGATACATGCTGACCGATTGCGGTCCCACGTAATAGACATTGTCGAAGATCTGAAAGGGCTCTTTGGCCTGCGCTTCCGCCGTGGAAGCGAGCCTCACTCCCTTATTCGCCCAGGGCAACAGATAGTCGTAGTCAACGGCCTTCTTGGGCTGTGCCTCCTGCGCCACGGCCGGAAGCGCAACCGCTCCTATTCCGCCGCATAAACCGGCGATGCAGGCAATCCTGAGAAATTTACTCATGCGGCATTTATTCATGGATCAAGCCTCCTCTGCCCCACAGCCCCCGCGGGCCTTGGCTCGCGAAATCTACTGAACGGTTTCGCCACTGTCAAGCTGCATTCCTCCGGCTTGCATTCCTGCGGAAGAAGAAAGGCTACCGGGCAAGCGGGTCAGGCCGGATCTGGAAATGCGCAATGGAGGTCTTATTGCCCTTTCCCCCTTCGAGATGCCAGATCACTTTTTCCTCATTTCCGGTCCACAATCCCCGGCCCTTCCATCCGGCTTTCGGATCGTCGATGCGGAAATCCACATTGCGCGTATAGAAGTCGAGCGGATAAGGCACGCGCATGGTGACGAACTTCCCGGTCTCCGGCAGAAACGCGATCAGCGAATCGGAGCCGTTGGAGTTGATGATCGGCACGTTCTTGCCCAGGCCAAGACCGTTAGAGCGGTCGAGCCAGTTGTGATAGAAATAGTCCGCCGGAATATCGGTTCCCTTGAACTTCGGGCCCGGCACCGGGTAAAGCGTCCAACCCTCGGGGCAATGCTGGCCCGTCGCCGTGGGACCGTTCAGCGGGCCTTTGCATTTTCGCCGGTCGAAGCTGGCGAGATCGTTGCTGCCGCTCAGCGCCACCCACACCAGGCCATTGGTGTCGACAGCGATTCCCAGCGTGAGAAACGCCTCCACGCCCGGCCGCTTGGGATTGTCGAACGGCGGCTCGTAGACTTCCGTCTTGCAGGTTGCCGGAGGATTGTTCCCGATTTCATAGCGCATGATTTTCCCGGGCTCCATCTGGCCTTGCTCGCCCTCAGCCGACCACAAACTGCCGTCAACCGGATTGAACGCAAATCCGTAGCCGTTGGCCCCGTCAACCGCGCGATCCAGTTTCGGGTCGATCGGCTCGTCCGGCTTCGTATATGCGCCGGTTTTGCCGTCGCCGTTGTAATCGATTACGGCGGGGCACCAGCCCATGGATTTCTGCACGTCGTGCGTTTCGTCCCAGATGCGCGTACGAACCCAGCCGACGCCGCCCATTCGGGGAGGCACCGCCGCCGTGTCGTTGTAGTAGACGGTCTCGTCTTTATCGTTGCCGAACGCCAAGTGCCCGGGCGTCAGGCACACGTCGAGCAAGTCAAATTTGCCCGTCTTCGGATCGTAATTTTCCAGCCGTCTTGGAAGCACGCCGTCCGGCATGGGGAAATTTTCCGCAAACGGGTTCCCGGAGCCTTTCTTGCAGTAGTCGGAAAGGCGCGGTGGGCTTCCTGCATGAAACCAAATCCGGCCCTTGCTATCCATATGCGGCATGCCGATGGGGTTGGGATCGGTCCAGATCACTTGATTGCCCCAGTAGGGCGACGGGGTCGATACGGTCTGGGGATCGTGCGGCGGCATGAGCTTTCGCTCGTTTTCGTCGCGGAAGGGATTACTTGCCAGCTTGGCTACCGTGTTGTCCTTCGGATTCAAGGCCCAAATCTCGGCCGACATCCAGTCAAGGGTGTAGAGCGGCCCGTAGGCATTGGCGCTGGTGTTCCAGTCGTTGGTGCCGATGACGTCATGAATGAATGACTTATCCGTGTCGATTTCCCACAAAGTGATGACTACGTTGCGCTCGACGCCCTGCGGCCGCGGCGGCACTGGCGGCAGCTCGCCCGCTTCAATCCGGCTGCTCCAATCGGCGAACATCGCCAGACCGCGATCATGCCCGAATCGGTTGACCTCCCGGATCATGTCCCCGCCCTCCTGGCCGGACATCAGCCGCCGCTGCCAGGAGAGAGCGGGTGAATCGAACGTTCCGAGGCCCGGCTCTAGCTCGCGAGTCGCCTTGTTACCCACCTGATGGCAGTAGGTGCAGCGCCTTTTCAGGTAAAAGAGGAATTGGGCCTGCGACGGAATATCTGGATTCTTCGAGGGGAAAGCGCTCTTGGGCGGAATCTTCAGCAGCGAAAACCAGTAATCCGCCGGGTAATATTGCGCCGCCGCCCGGAGATTGGGTGCGATGACGGCAGTCAATGCCAGAGTTTTACCCGGCGTCGCTTCCACGGGCTTTGAATCCACCAGGCCGTAGCCTCGCACCCAGACCTTGTAGGTTGCCTGGGGCAGCTCCGGCAACAGGTAGCGCCCTGCATCATCGGTGACCACGATTTTGCGAAACTTCGTCGGCAGGCCCGCGGTCTCCGCGATCACCCACACGCCGGCTTCGGGTCCTTTCGGGCTGGTCACCGCGCCACCAATGTCTTCTGCGCCTACTGACACGCCTTTCGCCTGTGGCTGGGCTGGCGGAACCCCTCCCTGCAGGCGCGGGCTCGTCCACGGGATCATCACAGCCAAGGCCATGCCCAAGGTCAGCAACGCGATTGCGCAGGTGTGTCGCACCGAATCTCTCTTCACAATCATCCCCTTCGATGTTTGAGGTTCTGTCACGGGCGATTCACGATCAGGCGCTTAGATGCCATCCTTACCCGAACCCGAGCTGGCTATATCGCAGTTCATCTTCAGCTGTCAAGAAAAGCTGTCTCTCGCATCACGGCGCCATCGTCACGCATTTGACAAGGCAACGCGGATAATGATACTTGTCGCCGCCGGGAATAGCGGGAAATTCCCGGACATTTGAAGTAGAGTCATCCGTCAGGAGAGTACCGGTGCCGAGTGCCGATCGGCTCAAATTTTTGGCGTCTCTTTTGCTGCTTTGTGTGGCAATTGCAAGCCAAACTGCGTTCGCTCAAGTCGATTTAGCCGGCGAATGGACGCAGAAATGGCACGAAGACGCGGTCGAGCGAGACGCCGGCCCGGAGATCGGCGACTACACCGGCATGCCCATCAATGACGCGGCGCGCATGCGGGCCGACGCGTGGGACGCGCAAAAACTGGAGATGGTCGAGCACCTGTGCGACCCTCACCCGGCGGATTACGCGCCGCGCGGACCGGCAGACATGCTCCTCTGGTCCGTTACGGACCCGTTCACACAGGACGTCGTCGCCTGGCACCTCGAGTGGCGCTACATGCTTTCCCAACGAACCATTTATATGGATGGCCGCCCGCATCCTTCTGCAAATGCCCAGCAGACCTGGCAGGGATTTTCCACCGGGGAGTGGGAAGGGGACATGCTGAAGGTAACGACCACCCATCTGAAAGAGGGATGGCTTCGCAGAAATGGATTGACGCGCAGCGAAAAAGGCACGCTGACCGAATATTTCATTCGCCACGGCGACTTCTTCACGCTGGTAACGGATGTCGAGGATCCGGTCTATATGACCGAGCCGCTCGTCCGCACCTCGAACTGGATTCTTTCACCCCCGGGAAAGTTCCACGCGAATTACTGCATCCCCAGCGATGAGGTGAATCATCCCGAAGGCTACGTGGCTCATCACTTGCCCGGGGAAAACCCGTTCCTGACCGAGTTCTCGTCGCGCTGGGGCATTCCGGTTGAGGCGGCTCGGGGAGGCGCGGAGCAAATGTATCCCGAGTATCAGGAAAAGCTGGCGAAAATGCCGGCGCCGCCCAAGCTCCCCGAGCACAACCAAACGAAGCAATGAATATCCAACATCGAGCTCGTGCCGGCGCTTGGCGGGTAACCCTTGCGCTCGCTGCGATTTTATTTTTGGGAATCGGCCGCACTTCCTCACAAAATCTGAGCTCCGATCGCAATCAGGACGATAAACAGCACGCCCAACAAATCGGGACGGGAAAAGTCGAACTGCTGCACGTGCAGAAGAACGTGTACATGATTGCCGGGGCAGGCGCGAACATCACGGTCCAGGTCGGGGATCAGTTTGTGATCGTCGTGGACGCGGGGCTTGCGCAGATGAGCGACGAGGTTCTCGCGGCGATCCGCAGCTTAACCGACAAACACATTTTTCTCATTATCGACACCAGCGCCGATGAGGATCACATCGGCGGAAATGAGAATCTGTCAAAGGCAGGCTGGGCCCTGCCCACTTCGGCTCAGAGTCCCGTTCAAAAGCGAGTCCAAAACGATTTGGAATTGCCGCCCGGAGCGTCGATTATCGCGCACCTGAACGTACTCGACAGGATGAGCGCGCCCACCGGCCAGAAGCCGCCGTTCCCTTCGGCCCTTTGGCCCACGGATACCTATGAGGGCCGCTACTGGCGCTTTTACAACGGCGAGGGGGTTTTCCTCTACCATCCGGCGAACGCACATACGGACGGAGACAGCTACGTCCTGTTCCGAAGCTCAGACGTCGTCAGCACGGGCGATATTCTGAACCTGGCGAGCTACCCGATGATCAAGGCCGACCGGGGCGGCAGCATCAACGGATTGATCGCCACCCTGAATCAAATCATCGAAATTATGGAACCGAGGGAAAACGAAGAAGGCGGCACGCTCGTGATTCCCGGGCACGGGCACATCTCCGACAGGCACGATGTGGTGAACTACCGCGACATGGTCACCATCATTCGCGATCGCATCCAGCATGATGTAAAAAAGGGAATGACGCTCGACCAAGTAAAAGCTTCGAAGCCGACGCTGGATTATGACGGGCTTTACGGTGCAACCACCGGTCCGTGGACAACCGACATGTTCATCGAGGCTGTTTACCGGGAACTTAGCCAGAGCAAGAGCTGAGAAAGAACCAAGCCTAAACCCACTCGCCGGCACGCATCACGGGCTCAGAATTTCCCGCTGCGCTGATTCCATCGACATCCACGCGATTCGACCCGATCATCCAGTCGACGTGAATCAGACTGCTGTTGGCGCCGCGCGCTGCCAACTGCTCCTTTGTAAGGCCTTCGGCATCTTTCAGACAGGTGCTATAGGCCTGCCCGAGGGCAATGTGAGAGGCGGCGTTCTCATCGAAAAGGGTGTTCATGAAGAGCAGTCCACTCGACGCGATCGGAGACGAGTGCGGCACCAACGCCACTTCACCGAGCCGCCGCGCTCCGTCGTCTGTTTCGATCATGCGCTGCAATACCTGATTGCCGCGCGCGGCATGGGCCTCGGCGATTTTTCCGGCCTCAAACCGCACAGAAATCTCTTCGATCATCGTGCCCTGATACGACAGCGGCTTGGTGCTGGTCACCCGGCCTTCCACGCGATCCTTGTGCGGCGTGGTGAAAACCTCTTCAGTGGGCATATTGGGAATGCAGTACAGCCCGTTTCGCGCCGTAGTGCCGCCGCCCAGCCAGAGGTGGCCGTCGGCAAGGCCGACGCGAAGATCCGTGCCGGGTCCCCGGAAGTGCAATGCCGCATAGCGCTTCTCGTTCAGCCGGGCCGCGCGAGCATGCAGCGTCGCGTCGTGCGATTTCCAGGCGGCTACCGGATCAGCCAGATCGGCGCGCGACGCGGCAAAGATGGCCTCCCAAAGCCGGGCCAGCGCCTGATTCTGCGGCAGACCCGGGAATACGGTCGCGGCCCACTCAGGAGTAGCGCAGGCCACGATGGTCCAGTTGATCTGGTGGCTCGCGATCAGCTCCAATGCTGGGCGATAGGCTTTCGACGTGGCGCGATTCACGCGGCTCACCTTTTCGGGATCCTCGCGCGAAAGCAGCGAAGGATCGTTGCCCGTGATCGCGAGCCGGGCCGCGCCACTCCGGAATGCCTGGGCCATGCCTTCATACAACCAGGAGGGGGCGGCGTCGAAGCTGGCATCCGGGGCGTGATGAAAGCGAAGTAGCGCCGATTTCTCGTCGGAAAACAAAGTCGTCACCAGGGACGCGCCCGCTTTGTAAGCATGCTCGGTGATGCGCCTCGCCAGCGGCGCCCCATCCAGCGTGGCCGTCATCACCAGTTCCTGGCCCGGAGCAAGTCCCAGCCCGGCATGCACGGCAACTTCGGCGAGACGGTCGAGATTACGCTCGAATTCAGGTGTCTGAGCAGACTGTCCTTCGGTAAACGCAGTGGTCGAGGTCATGAAAATCTCCAGGTCTTGTACGGCTCGGGAGAAGGGCGCTCCCGCCGGTTTCTTATCTTTGCAATTCGTCGGCGAGCTTGTCCGCTCCGTACAGCTTGCGCAGCGCTTCAAT
The DNA here is from genome assembly GCA_964600355.1 of uncultured Acidobacteriaceae bacterium. Taxonomy (GTDB): domain Bacteria; phylum Acidobacteriota; class Terriglobia; order Acidiferrales; family UBA7541; genus Palsa-295. Next base: position 4,217 of record CAZRKW010000090.1, on the reverse strand, counting down.
CATGGCCGCGCTATCGACGGCTACCGCGCGATTCTGCGCCCCGTCGTAGACAAAATCTCCCGCCAGCGACTCGATGTTGCCGTCGAAGATCAGCCCTACGAGCTCCCCATTGCGATTGATGACCGGCGAGCCGGAGTTTCCTCCGATAATGTCGACAGTCGCGACGAAGTCGATCGGCGTAGAGAGATCGAGCTTCGACCGCCCTTCCACATAACGCTGCGGCAGATTGAAGGGCGATTGATCGTCGAAGCTTGCCGAGCGGTCATAGAGCCCGTAATACGTGGTCTTGTACGGAGCTTTGGTCCCGTTCATCGGATAGCCGGTCGCCGTTCCGTAGGAAAGCCGCAGCGTGAAGGTCGCATCGGGATACGCATCCTTGCCGTACACGAGGAAGCGGGCCTTCCCCAGCTTTTCCCCGGCGGATGTCTCGACACTTTTCACTTCCTCGTCATTGTCCTTCAACATCGCACGCAGCGCCGGGTCGAGCCGCCTCGCCAGCAGGATGAGTGGATCCGTGGACGCAGTGATGGCTGCTTCGCCCCACTCAAGCAACTGGCGGCGCACCGCCGGGTCCGCCAACTTGCTCCCGCCGATGTACTCTCGCGCGGCATCTACAGGCGACTTGCCATCCAGAGCCGCTTTCACCCACGCGTCGTTCGGCCCGAGTTCGTCGAGAGCCTCCTGAAAGCTGCCCGCCATCCGTGCCGTTTCCATGTCGAGATATACCGGCGCCGGCGACACCAAGCTGAACCTCAGCGATTCGAGCTGGGAATCGTGATAGCCCGGCAACCGCTCGCCGTCCGGCTTCTGCACCTCGGCCGCATACTGCACAAGCGAAAGTGCCGAACCAAACAGGGGGCTGTCGGTCCGCCGGAAAAGATCCTTGGGAAACAATTCGCCATCCTTTTTCGTGGCGCCTTCTATTACTGCCCAGGCCCCGCCATATTCCTTCTGCCACTCAGGATTGGCAGCGACCTTCGCGCGGAATTCCTTTTCGTCGTTTACCTTTTTGCTGAAGGTGGCCGGGTCGAGTAATCCTTGCAAGCGTCCCTCGAAGGCCTTCAGCGAGTTCTCGAGGTAAAAGACCTGCGTCTCCGCCTCGCGAGCCTGTTCCGGCCCCTGCGTTCCAAACTCTTTCAGCACGGCAACGCGGTGCCGCAAGAGTTTCAGCACGTTGGGCTCTATCACATCGCGCTCCAGGGTCAGTTGCGCAACAGTGTCTTCGCGCTGTGTTGATCCCGGATTCCCGGACACAAACACGAGCTCGTTTTCCGCCGGTCCCTTCGCATTCCATTTCAAATAGTTCTCTGTGTGGAGCGGCTTGCCGTTTTCATAAACCCGGAACAGCGCCATATCGAGGTCATAGCGCGGGTACGTGAAATTATCCGGGTCGCCGCCGAAAAATGCCGCCTGCTCCTCGGGGGCAAAGACGATCCGCACGTCGGTGTACTTCTTATAGCGATAGAGCCAGTATTCGCCGCCCTTGTAGAGAGAAATCACGTCCGATCGCAAGCCGGTAGCCTGGAGGCTCTCGCTTTCGATCGCCGCGATGGCGGCCTGCCGGGCCTTGAGCGCAGGCTCATCCGCCATTCCCGGCTTCGCCGCCGACTGCACCCGCGCGGTAACATTCTCCATCGAGACCAGAACGTTGACCTCGAGGTCGGGCGACTTGATTTCCTGGTCCTCGGTTGCGGCGTAGAAGCCGTTCGCGATGTAGTCGTGCTCCGGCGTAGAATTTTTCTGCAGCTGTCCGCGCGCAACGTGGTGGTTCGTCAACAGCAACCCATCGGCCGAAACGAACGAACCCGAGCCTCCGTCGTTGAGCCGCACGCTTGACAGCCGGACGTGATCGAGCCATGTCTGCGTTGGCACGAATCCGTATTTCTGCTGCAACAGCTTCGCCGGCGGGTTGTCAAAGGTCCACATGCCCTCTTCCGCCACCGTTGCGAAACCCGCCGCAAGCAAGACCGCGGCCATCAAGACGGACCCACGCATCAGCACACGCAAAATACGCATAGGAAAACTCCTTCCTTCGAGGATTATATGACGAACAAGGTCCCTTCCGCGCGACCGCACTGACAGGATCAGGTCGGCTAGAAACCGATGGGCACGATCCTAGGCGAGAGGTTCAGCGCCATGAAAAGGCGCTCCATAAAAACATATCGCCATGTTTCTAAAGGATATAAGTGGGTTCGTTTCGTAATTTCACATCTGCTTCATGCAAACTGCAACAAGTCTAGAATCGTAACCTGGTCGCGCGCTGGTGTTCTCATTTCTTGCACCGAATCGAACTTCCACGATGGATCGGTCGAAGGCCAGAACACGAGCAGCGGATCTATGCCCTCCATGGATTGAGCACGGAAACTTGCGTGCACGCAAAATCTCCGATATTGCGTGAGACAATTGTCAGATTGTGGTGAAGGGCAGTCGCGGCCAGCAAGCCATCTATGGTTGATAAAGCTGCTCCCTGAGCTTTTACTTCGGCGGCAAGCACGCCCCATCGGTCGGCGACAGCCGCGTCAATGGAAAGAATCCTTCCTGCAAAACGAAGCCGGAGCTCTACTTCCAGCCAGGATTCCAGCAGAGTGCGCCGTTTACTCTGCGTCAGGGCTGCCACACCTTTGCGAATCTCACCCAGGGTGAGAACGCTCAGGTACAGCAAACTCTCCTCCGCCGCTCCTAACCAGCTCAACACGCGCGGGTCGGGACTGACGCGAACAACCTCAGAAATACAGTTTGTATCCAGGAGAAAGCCGCTCATATTTCGATTTCGCGCGCATCATCCTTCTCTCGATCGAGATTAAGGTCGATACCTACAAGCGGTGACTCTCGGAAAAATTGCACAAGATTTTTCGGTTGGTGAGACCTGCCCACCAGCTGTTCGTATTGCACATCCGAAATCATCACAACAGCTTCCTTGCCCTGCCGGGTAATGAGTTGAGGCCCTTCGGTTCGAGCTCGTCGAAACACCTCGCTAAATCGGGCTTTGGCCGTTTGCACCTGCCAAGGCGGTCCGGCAGCCTGCAGACCGGCTACTTTCTCGAGTGCGACGCGAGGCTTGTTGCGGCGTTTCGGCATAACGCCCTCCCCAATAAATGACTAGTGTGACTAGTTAGAATAGAGAGTTCCTATAGAGCTGTCAAGAAAGCCCCTGAGTTGGAATAAAAGGTTTGCAGCCGCGGTCGCCGATCACAAATTCCTAAACAAAATATGTGTGATGATGTTTGAGTGTGCGCTCCTCATAGTTCAGAGGGATACGCATTAGTTCTGGCTCCTTCTCGACCCGGATAAACCATTCCCCAACCAGAGTGGGGAGTTCACGTTCGAGAATATCTGCCGCGCTCGCAACCGAGACAGCACCGCCGTCCCCGTTTGCTCCCATAGATCTTATAGATGTAGTCATTTCACCCTCGCTCAGTCTCAACGCTAGGCTCCGGGAACACCGGTGAAGATTTAAAAAACGTTCTTCGCGAGCAGCAGCAGCCGCGAGCTGAATTTCAATCCGGCCGGGTCGGACGCTTTGAGGTTGATTTCAAAACGCACTTTGTCCTGATCGAGAACAAATCGAATCATTCCGCCTCCTTCGATGAAGTCATTGGCTTCGCCCACGGTCATCACCGCGGAGTTGCCGAGATCTCCGATAATTTTCGGAAGATGCCGGTCTTCGCTGTTGCTGATAAACAGGACCTGGCAGTGGCGCACGTCCTGCGCTCGCTTCAGATGGAGGACATGAATGGGGCGCGTGCCGATCGACCTTCCATCGAGCGTGCTCTCGAGTTGTCCCTGAAAGGGATCGTCTCCCAGCATGCACAGCGCGAAGTTAGACGTTCCTGCGTCACTGGCAGGCCAGTCGACCAGCTGGGCGAAATGGAAGAGGAAGACAGCCTTCACGTGATATTCCTCCGCTTTGGCTTGCGCCTGAACGCAAGCGGGAACAGCCGCGACGAGAAGCAGCAGCAACAGCCAGCAACAGGAAAGTGCTCGATCCGCTATGAATTGAGTCTGTGGGCCTTCCCCAGGGCGTCCAGAGAAAGAAGGCGATATGGAACGACTGGAGCGTTTCAACGGCGAACTCCCTATTCACAATCTCCGTGGGCCAACTAAACTTGCGCACTACGTTTTCTGTTGTCAGAGTTGTTAGGGCTTCGGGTAAATGCTTGCTTCCCAAGGGCTTCCCTCGCGGGCATCTTCATTACCCGTATCGTCCGGACGAGCGG
>CAZRKW010000089.1:9057-13997 GCA_964600355.1 uncultured Acidobacteriaceae bacterium | reverse complement strand
ATCTCCGGCTCGCGCATGCCGCGCGTGGTGACGGCGGGTGTCCCCATGCGCAGTCCGCCCGCTTTCATCGGGGGCAGGGGATCGAAGGGAATCGCGTTCTTGTTGATGGTGATGCCAGCGCGGTCGAAGGCGGGTTGCGCGACGCTTCCGGTAATCCCCCGCGAATGAATCTCGAGCAGGAACAGATGGTTGTCCGTGCCGCCGCTCACGATGCGGAAGCCGCGCCTGGTTAGCCCCGCAGAAAGAGCCTTGGCGTTGGCGACGATCTGTTTCTGGTACTCGCGGAATTCCGGCTCCATCGCTTCCTTAAAGCATACGGCCTTCGCCGCGATGATGTGCATCAGCGGGCCGCCCTGCCCGCCGGGGAACAGGTTCCGATCCACATCCTTGGCGTACTTCTCGCGGCAGAGAATGAGGCCGCCGCGCGGGCCGCGCAGAGTCTTGTGCGTGGTGGTAGTCACAAAATCCGCGTGCGGCACGGGGCTGGGATGCACCCCCGCCGCGATCAGCCCGGCAATGTGCGCCATGTCGACGAAAAGCATCGCCCCCACCGACTGCGCGATCTTTGCCATGCGCGCGAAATCGATGATGCGCGAGTAGGCGCTCGCGCCCACGACCACCATCTTTGGCTTGTGTTCCTGCGCGAGGCGGTCGAGCTCGTCGTAATCGATCGTCTCAGTTTCCTTCGTCACGCCGTAGGCGATGAACTTGTACATCTTCCCGGAAAAATTCAGCGGATGCCCTTGCGTGAGATGCCCCCCGTGCGCGAGGTTCATGCCCAGCACCGTGTCGCCCGGTTGCAGCGATGCCATGTACACGGCCACGTTGGCCTGCGTGCCGGAGTGCGGCTGCACGTTGGCGTGCTCCGCGCCGAAAAGCGCCTTCGCGCGATCGATGGCCAGCTGCTCGGCGATGTCCACGAATTCGCAGCCGCCGTAATAGCGCTTCCCGGGATATCCCTCGGCGTACTTGTTCGTGAGCACCGAGCCCATCGCTTCGAGCACCGCTTCGGAAACAAAGTTCTCGGAGGGGATTAGCTCGATGCTGGTGGCTTGGCGGCGCACCTCGTCGCGGATCACCGCCGCGATATCGGGATCCACTTCGTCGAGCGGGCGGCTCATTCTTTGCAGTTCACGCGTTGAGTTTGTCATGGCGAAGCCCAGTCTATCAAAACGGGGCACCTGTAGCGAGCAGCTGGCGAAAGCCGGTTTTCGGCGGCGCACGTAGCCGCAAATTCGCCGGACGTTTCACGAAAAGCTGCCGGAATCGAGAAAGATTCGCTATTCTGTTGCGCACACTAAAATTCACCTACGGCGTCGCCGACGCGCGGCGCGGAAAAGAGCAATCCCTCGAATGGCGGACATGAAGCTGCCCACACGCGCGGAAGATTATTCGGAGTGGTACAACCAGCTGGTGCTGCGCGCCGAGCTTGCCGACTACGCTCCGGTTCGCGGCTGCATGATCGTGCGGCCCTACGGCTGGGCGCTGTGGGAAAACATCACGGCGGCGCTCGATAGCCGCTTCAAGGCTACAGGACACGTCAACGCGGCGTTCCCGCTGCTGATCCCGCGCAGCTTCATCGAAAAGGAAAAGTCGCATGTGGCCGGGTTTTCGCCGGAGCTGGCCGTTGTGACGCACGGAGGAGGCGAGAAGCTCGAAGAGCCTCTGGTGATCCGCCCCACCTCAGAAACGATCATCGGCCACGCCTACGCCAAGTGGATTCAGTCCTACCGCGACTTGCCCGTGCTCATCAATCAGTGGAACAGCGTGGTTCGCTGGGAGCTGCGCACCAAGCTTTTTCTTCGCACTCTCGAATTTTTCTGGCAGGAGGGCCACACAGCCCATGCCACCGCCGAGGAAGCCGAAGCCGAGACGCGGCAGATGCTCGACGTCTACACCGATTTTGCCGTGCGCGAGGCTGCCGTGCCGGTGATTCCCGGCCTCAAATCCGATTCCGAACGCTTCGCCGGAGCCGAAAAGACATATTCCATCGAAGCCATGATGGGCGACGGCAAAGCGCTGCAGGCCGGCACGTCGCATAATCTCGGGCAGAATTTCGCCAAAGCCTTCGAAATCCGCTACCTCGATAAAACCGGCGTGCTCCAACATTGCTGGACCACGTCGTGGGGTCTCTCGACGCGGTTCGTGGGCGCCATCATCATGGTTCACGGCGACGATCAAGGCCTCATCCTTCCCCCGCGCCTCGCGCCTTTCCAGATCGTGATCGTGCCCATCTACAAGACCGACGACGAGAAGGGTGCCGTGATGGAAAACGCCCAGAAGCTTCGCAAGGAACTCATCGACGCAGGCATCCGCGTCAAGATGGACGAGCGCGAAGGCATGAGCCCCGGCTTCAAGTTCAACGATTGGGAGATGCGCGGTGTCCCGCTGCGCCTCGAACTCGGGCCCAAGGATGTAGCGAAGGGTTCGGTCGTGCTGGCCCGCCGAGACCGCCCCGGCAAGGAAGGAAAAGCCTTCGTCCCGCAGCAGGGTATCGGTGCGTCCGTGACGCAGTTGCTCGCCGAAATCCAGCAATCGCTCTATGATCGCGCCCTAGCGTTCCGCAAAGCCAATACCGCCGAGCCCGCCGATTACAACGAATTCAAAACGGCCGTCGAAAAGGGGTTTGCATTCTCCTGGTGGTGCGGTGGCAGCGACTGCGAGGCCAAAATCAAGGAAGAGACCAAAGCTACCATGCGCTGCATCCCCATAGAACAACCGGGCGGCGCTGGCAATTGTATCTACTGCGGCAAGCCCGCCAAAGAAAAGGCCATCTTCGCCAAAGCCTACTGAGCAGTGGCCTTTGCCGTAGCCTTTGCGGGTGCCCCACCCTTCGGTGTCAAGGGTGGGTCTTTCTTTGGCTTCTCGCTGTTTTAAGCCTTTTGTTTTTCATTTTCATCCTGAGCCGATACGCGCGAAGCGCGAATGGGTGAGGGACCTGCTTCTTCCTTCGCAGTCAAGCATTCCGTCCGGTTCAAAGCTTCCGCGCGCCAGTACGTCGCCCCCTCGGGAACGCCAATCTCCCGATTGGCGCTTGCTCTCATCTCTGCGCCGCGGTCCGCCTCTCCTTGCGCAGTCATTCTGAACGCCGGGTTTGCGCGAAGAATCCCTCTTATGCTCCCGAAGCGAGGAACCCTCCACCTAATATCTCCCGTGCCTTTCCCCGGGTTACTCTCGCGAACACCTGTACCTCCGACCAGCTCTGTGCCTTTTCCTCCCGTGATAGCCTGAAATTCACTATACGTGTAAGAGGGCCTTCTCAGCGGGCCGCTCAATCATGGCAAGAGTGCACAAATCGCGAGAACACGGTGGCTCGAAGGCAAGCCTCTTCCTCACGCTTCTCGTTCTGGGCGCGATGGCCTTCGCCATGATCAAAATAGTCCCGGTTTACTTCGCTAACTACCAGTTCCAGGATTCCATCGAAAGCGAGTCGCGCTTCGCGTTGACCGGCTATCCCAAGAAAACGCCGGACGATGTGCGCAACGACATCTGGAACAAAGCCAAGGAACTTGGCATTCCTGCCCAGAAAGACTCGATCAAAATCGCTATGGACAACGGCAGCGTGGACATCGGTCTCGATTATTCAGTCCCCATCGACCTGGCGGTCTATCAGTTCACGCTGCAATTTCATCCCCACGCAGACAACCATAGCATTTAGAATAGGTATCCAGTTAAATGCAGGTTCCGGGAGGCGTCACCCGGAAGCACCGCGCTTATCCCCAGCCGCGTGCGACGTGCGCGTCATCTCGAGCTGGTGACCTGGCTTTTCAAGGTATATCGGAGCAACTGATTGCGGGTTCGACTTTCGCGCGGCTTCTGGTCTTCCCGGTTCGGCCTGGGTGTGCTGGGCGTCGTCCTTGCCCTCCTGCTCGCCGCCACCGGGACGTTCGCCTATTACTACATTCAATTCGGGCGCATGATCAACGAGCGCCTCACGGGGCAGATCTATCAGAACACCTCGCGTGTCTACTCCGCTCCCGGCAGGATTTACGTCGGGCAATCGCTCCGCGCCAATGACCTCGCCACCTATCTGCTTCGCGCCGGGTATCAGGAAAGCTCCGTCGACGGCTCCGCCGGCGAATTCCATGTAACGGGTTCGACCATCGAAATTCAGCCCTCCGCGGACTCCTACTTCCAGGGCAACAACGCCCTCCGAGTCACCTTTTCGAGCGTCGGCATCTCCCGCATCGCCCAGCTTTCCGACGGCCAGCAGCGCGATTTCGCGGAGATCGAACCCGAGCTGATCACCAATCTGTTCGACAGCTCCCGCGAGAAGCGCCGCGTGGTCCGCTTCGATGACCTTCCTCCGGTAATGGTCAACGCCGTCCTCGCCGCCGAGGACAAGCGCTTCTTCGAACACGGAGCCCTCGACGTGGTCCGCGTTTTCGGCGCCGCTTTTTACGACCTCACCCGCAACCGCAAGGCCCAGGGCGCCAGCACCATAGACATGCAGGTGGCGCGCACTTTCTTCTTCACCACCAAGCGCGAATGGCGCCGCAAGATGAAGGAAATCCTGATGGCCGCCGAGCTCGACCAGCGCTTCTCCAAGCGCCAGATCTTCGAGCTGTACGCCAATGACATTTATCTTGGCAATCGCGGCAGCTTTGCGATTCGCGGCTTCGGCGAAGGCGTGCAGGCCTACTTCGGCAAGGACGTTCGCGAGGTCAGCCCCGGTGAAGCCGCCTTCCTCGCGGGAATGATTCGCTCTCCGAACCGTTATTCCGCCCCCGAGCGCCATCCCGACCGCGCTCAAGAGGCGCGCGACCGCGTGCTGACGCAGATGGCCGAAGATCAGTACATCACCGCCGACGAAGAGTCCAAGTCCAAGAACACGCCTCTGAAATTTGTCTCCGGCGGCGTAAGCAGCAGCTCTTCCCCTTATTTCGTCGACATGGTGAAAGACCATCTCCTCGAGAAATTCTCGGAGAGCGATCTGGCCG
>CAZRKW010000089.1:0-8957 GCA_964600355.1 uncultured Acidobacteriaceae bacterium | reverse complement strand
GTCGACATGGTGAAAGACCATCTCCTCGAGAAATTCTCGGAGAGCGATCTGGCCGGCCAGAGCTACCGCATTTACACTACGCTCGACCCCAACCTGCAGCGCGCCGCCACCGAAGCGGTGCAGATTGGCATCCAGAGCGTCGACAAGCTTCTCGCGCGACGGTACGCGGCGTGGAAGAAGCAGGGCCAGCCCGCGGCCCAGGTGCAGGTCGCCGTAGTGGTTCTCGATCCCCACACCGGCGAGATTCGCGCCCTGATCGGCGGCCGCGACTACGGCGAGAGCCAGCTCAATCACGCCCTTGCACATCGGCAGCCCGGCTCGGTGTTCAAGCCGTTCGTGTATGCCGCCGCGTTCGACAACGCCATCGAGGGCATGCAGCCGGTGGTCACGCCGGCCACCACCGTCGACGACATCCCCTCCACGTTCGATTTTGACGGCAAGGAATACACGCCGGACAACTACGGCCAGGAATTCTACGGCACGGTCACCGTCCGCGACGCCCTGATCCATTCCTTAAACGTCGCCACAGTGAAGGTCGCAGAGTTGATCGGCTACCAGCGTGTGGTGGATGTAGCCCGGCAGATGGGACTGGGTTCGAACATCAAGGCCACTCCCGCTGTTGCGCTGGGGGCGTATGAAATGACGCCCGTCGATGTCGCCGCGGGATACACCGCGTTTGCAGCCAACGGCGTCCGCTCCGAACCCATCTTCATCCGCACCGTCGTCACCGCGGACGGCAAGCTCGTGGAATCGAACGCTCCGCAGTCGCGCCCGGTGCTCGATCCGCGCGTGGTGTTCCTCACCACGAGCCTCATGGAAGACGTGATCAATCACGGCACCGGCTATCCCGTCCGCGCTCTGGGATTCAACGCCCCGGCCGCGGGCAAGACCGGCACGTCGCGTGACGGCTGGTTCGCCGGGTACACCTCGAATCTTCTCTGCGTCGTGTGGGTCGGCTTCGACGACAACCGCAACCTCAGCCTCGCCGGAGGCAACACCGCCGCTCCCATCTGGGGTGAGTTCATGAAGCGCGCGGTCACCCAGCCCATGTATCGCAACACGCAGCCCTTCACGCCTCCCGATGGCGTGATGGAAGCCACCGTGGACCCGCAGAGCGGCCAGCTTGCCACCGCCAGCTGCCCGCAGACGCAAAATGAATACTTTGTCGAAGGCAGCCAGCCGACGCAGTACTGCCAGTTGCACGGTGGACAAGCGGCCGAGTCGACTCCCGGTTCGTGGCTTTCCCGCCTTTTCGGCAAAGGCGACAATTCTTCTCCTCCCGCCCCCGGCGGTTCGTCGAATGCCTCCACGGCGGAGAAACAGGGGCAGGCCTCGGGCGCACAGGACGATGGAGAACAGCCCGAGAAGAAAAAGGGTTTCCTGGGCAAAGTATTTGGTATCTTTGGCGGCGGGAACAAGAAGCCCGCGGACGGGTCGAAGCCGCCGCAGCAGTAAGCGCGGCGCTCCATCCCCTGCCGCTTCGATGTTCCGGCGCAACTATATTTAAAGGGTGCCTGCCGTGATTCGCTCGACCCTTAGATTCCTGGCGCTCGCACGTCTCGCGCTGACGCGCTCTTTGCTCGTCGCGCTCCTATTCGATTTGTCCTTCGCCGCCGGTGCGGTCGCGCAGCAATCGTCCGACCCCTCGCAGAGCCCTTCTGATTCGGCGAACCAGACAACCCGCGCCGCAACACCCCGCGAACTCGCCCTTACGCGCGGAGATATCCAGATGGCCCGCAAGGACTACACGGAGGCCGTCGCCCAGTATCAGATAGCCCTGCAAATCAACGCGAAAGACGCCGTGATCCTCAACAAGCTGGGTATTGCCTACCAGCAGCTCGGCCAGCTCGACAAAGCGGAGCATTCCTATAGGCTGGCCCTCTCCGCCGACAAGAAATTGTCGAGCGCTTCGAACAACTGGGGAACCCTCGACTATCAGCGCGGCCGCTACGGCAAGGCCATCAAGCACTACACTCGGGCGCTGGCCAGCGACCAGAAGCAGCCCGTCGTTTACAGCAATCTGGGCTACGCGTATTACGGCAACAAGCAATATCCGGAAGCCATGGTGGCTTTCGGAAAAGCGCTCGCGCTCGATCCGGATGTCTTCGCGCGCAAAGGGGGCGTCGGTTCCGTCCTCCAGTCGCGCACCGCCCCGGACCCCGCGCTGTTCAACTTTTTGCTGGCGAAGTTTTACGCCAAGGCCGGCGATGCCGAACACGCGGCGCACTACCTGAAGCTCTCCCGCGATTACGGCTACAAGGAATTCCGCTCCGCGGAAAAAGATCCCGCATTTGCTTCGGTGATCAAAGACCCCCGCGTGCAGGAAGTGCTGAAAGTCCCTCCGTCCTATGAGGACCAGCCACAGAAAACCGCCCCCAACTGACCCAGCCGCATTCGTCGCTGGGTTTGCTTTTGCCGTTGCCGTTGGTGTTCGTTGTCATCCCGACAGAGCGAAGCGACGAGGGATCTCTCTCAGGCTCCTGCAAGAGTCTCCCCCGAAAATGTGCGTCCGTGTACTCGGCGCTGCCGTTTCGGCGTCCCCTGTTAATTCTTGCTATACTTAGCTTCCGAGATGGCCCCCCGCCTACTGCGTTTCGTCTTAGCGGCATTCTGCATGCTGCTGGCCGCAGCCACAGGCGTGCCGCTCAGTGCTTCTCACGCCGCGCCTCCAGCGGATTCCAACGTTTCGCAGAATGTCGTGGAACTGGGCATCGACGATGAGATCGAGCCCATCCTCGCCGAATACATCGTCAACGGAATCGACCAGGCGAATCGCCAGCACGCCAGCCTGATCCTGATCACGCTCAGCACTCCGGGCGGCCTGGACACCTCGATGCGCGAGATCATTCAAGCGATCCTCGGCTCGCAGGTTCCCGTCGTCACCTACGTCAATCCCACCGGCTCGCGCGCGGCATCGGCTGGATTCTTCATCCTCCTTTCCGCGGACATTGCCGCGATGTCTCCGGGTACCGACACTGGCGCCGCATCGCCCATCACCGCCATCGGCGGCCAGCCCGTCCAGGTGGACCAGACGCTCGCGAAAAAAATCCTGAACGAGGCGAACGCGTATCTCCGCAGCTACGTGACCAAGCGCGGCCGGAACGCCGACTTGGCCTCCACCGCTGTCACCGACGCGAAAGCCTTCACCGAAAAGGAAGCCCTCGACGGCAAGCTGATCGATCTAATCGCGAACTCGCCCGAAGATTTGCTTGCCAGGCTCAACGGCCGCACCATCACCCGCTTCAACGGCTCGACCACGCAGCTAGTCCTGACGCACCCGGTCGTGTCTCCCATCGAAATGACCGGCCGCGAAAAGTTCCTCTCGCGCATCGTGCAGCCGGATGTTTTTTTCATCCTGCTGATTCTCGGCGCACTCGGCCTCTACGTCGAGTTCACCCATCCGGGCCTGTTTGCCCCCGGCGTGATGGGTGGCATAGCGCTGCTGCTGGCGCTCTTTGCGATGCACCTCCTGCCCGTGAATTTCGCGGGGATCGCGCTGATCGCTTTTGCGCTGGCTCTGTTCGTGCTCGAAGCCAAATTCCCGACGCACGGCGTCCTGGGCCTGGGCGGCCTCGTGTCGATGACCCTGGGCGCTCTGATGCTGATCCGCTCGCCCCTGACGGGCAAGGGAGTGAGCCTGTTAACCGCGCTGGCGGTGGCCATACCCTTCGCGATCATCATTGTCTTTCTAATGCGGCTGGTCTTGCGCTCGCACGTCTGGAAGCCGGTAACCGGGAAAGAAGAATTAATCGGTGAAGAAGGCCAGGTCACCGAACCGATTGGCGCGGCGACCGCGCCCGGAATGGTGTTCGTACACGGTGAGCTGTGGCGCGCCGCCGCGGTGGATGGCCAGTCAATCCCCAAGGGCTCGCGGATACGCGTCCGAAAAGTGGTGGGGCTGACGCTCGAAGTCGAGCCGGTAGCGTCGCCGCAATCCATCGCCTCATAGCGTGGCGTCATAGGTTCTGTCATCCCGAGCGCAGCGAGGGATCTGCATTTTCTTTGTGGGCGCCGTACCGTCATTCTGAGGCGGGGCGTCGCGCAGTTCGCCGGGGCGGCGAGTAGCGATTAGCAGGTTGATTCGGAGGAGGCAGCGATGCTGGACATTTCCACGATTGGTCTCGCAGTTGTGTTGGCCATTTTCGCGATCTGGTTTTTCAATTCGGTCTACGTGATCAAGGAATGGGAGCGCGGCGTGGTGCTCCGCCTCGGCCGGATGTTGCCGGAGGCCAAGGGCGCGGGCCTGCGCCTCGTTTTTTTTCCGATCGACAAGCTTACGCGCATCTCTCTGCGCATCGAAACCCTCGACGTTCCGCCGCAGGACGTGATCACCCGCGACAACGTTTCGGTAAAAGTGAACGCCGTTTGTTATTTTCGCGTCATCGACGCGAATCTAGCGCTTTCGCAGGTGCAAAATTATTTGTATGCTACTTCCCAGCTGGCGCAGACCACGTTGCGGAGCCTCGTCGGCCAGTTCGAGCTCGATGAAATTCTTTCCGAGCGCGAAAAGGTAAACGCCAAACTGCAACAAATACTTGACCAGGATACCGAGCCCTGGGGTATCAAGGTAACGAAGGTTGAGGTCAAGCAAGTCGATATCCCGGAGAACATGCAGCGCGCCATCGCCCGTCAGGCCGAGGCCGAGCGCGAACGCCGGGCCAAAATCATTCACGCCGAAGGCGAGTTCGAAGCGTCCACCAAGCTGGCGGACGCGGCCGAAGTTCTCGAAAAGCAGCCCGCGGCCATTCAACTGCGCTATCTGCAGACCCTGACGGAAATCGGGGTCGAAAAAAACACAACGATCATCTTCCCCTTGCCGATCGACTTGATCGCGCAATGGGCCAAAACACTAGGAACGAAATAGCAGGTACGAATGGCGAGAAGGAATGCAAGGCGCGGCGGCGGCGACCGGGTGCTCGAAAGCCGGCATCTCGTAGGCTTGTTTCTCGGCGTGGTGCTGCTGTGCGCCGTATTTTTCAGCCTCGGCTACGTGATGGGCAAGTCGCAATACTCGGGATTGGTCCATGCCGCGTACTCGCCGGAGAACGCCATGGCCCCGGCCTCTATAAAGGAACGCGTGAAGCCGGAGGAAACCCCTGCCGCCCCGCCGGGCGAGTGGGATTTTTACTCCAACAAGACCAACAATCATCTGGAGCCCGCGCCCAAGCCTGTTCCGGCTGCCGTTTCCGCGACTCCGCAGACGGAGGATTCTCAGCCCGCGCCCCCGCCTGCTCAGACCCGGCTGTCTCGGGTTTCTCTGCAGCCTGTGCGTTCCGGTCCGGCAAAAATGCTGACGGGCTCGATCGTCTTGCAGGTTGCCGCCGTCACGCGGCAGGGCGATGCGCTTTCGATTGCCGACGCGCTCCAGCGGAAAAAGTTCCCCGCCTTCGTTCTGGCCCCTTCCGCCGATCATTTCTATCGCGTGCAGGTAGGGCCCTATCATGACGAGCACGCCGCGGACAATGCCAGGTCCGCCCTTGACCACGCAGGTTTCAAAGCTATCATCAAACGCTGAATGACTTTGCCCCGGTACGTACGGCTTCTGCTCGCAGTGGCGAGCGGCGCCGCCCTTGCTCTTTCGTTCCCGAACTACAACCTGCCGCTTCTCGCGTGGCCGGCTGTGGGCATGTTGCTACTGGCTTGCTTCGAGGCCGGTCCCTGGGAAGCGCTGTTCTGCGGGTTCTTGCACGGCATCGTCTTCTACCCGCTATCGGTGCCGTGGATCGATACCGTCATGCACCAGTATGGCAACGTCGATCCGTGGCTTTCCGCGGGCATTCTCGGCTTGCTCAGCGTGGCGTTTGCGATTTTTCCCGCAGTCTTCGCGTGGGGTGTCGCGTACGTCTCGCGAAAGATGCCGCCCGGCCGGAACAGGATTTATGCTTGTGTCCTGGCGCCCTTCCTGTGGGTCGCCATCGAAGTGGGAAAAACGTATCTGATTCTCGGCGGTTTCCCCTGGAATCTCGCGGGCTACGCCGCGACCGAAAGCCTTTCGCTCCTGCAATTGGCCGCCGTAACCGGTGTCTATGGCCTGAGTTTCCTGATTGCGGGCTACAGTTCCCTCGTTGCGTACGCGATCTTGTCGGGCAAACAGAAGATCTGGAAGGCCGCGATTGCAGCCACCGGCGCGCTGGTCCTGGTCGGCGCTGGGGGCAAATACTTCGTGCCGGTTGCGATCCCACAGCACGTCGCCCATCTCGTGCAGACGAATTTTCCGCAGTCCGAGGAGTATCCCTCGAACTGGATGCAGATTCACGCCGGTGAGCTTGATCAGCTCGATCGCATCAGCGTGGGCGCCGCACAGGATTCCCCTGTGCGCCCCAGCCTGATCGTGTGGCCGGAAGTCCCCGCTCCGTTCAGCATGCAGGACCCGAATTTTTCCCAGCGGGCGCTGAAGATTGCCCGCGACTCAGCAAGCGATTTTCTCGTCGGCATCGTCGATTGGAAGCGCGATTCAGCGGGGAAGTGGGGTGCTTCCAACACGGCCACGCTCCTCGACCCCGCGGGCCGGCGAATTTTCACCTATGATAAAATCCACCTCGTTCCGTTCGGTGAGTTTGTTCCGTACCGGCGCCTGTTGTGGTTTGCGGGCCGCCTCACCGCCGATATCGGGGATTTCACGCCAGGCACTGCGTATGGGGTAGGGAAGTTGCCGGGAGGCAGCTTCGGCGTATTCATCTGTTACGAAGCCATTTTCCCGGCGCAGGTCCGTCAATATACGCTGCACGGCGCGCAACTGCTGATCAACGTTTCAAACGACGGTTGGTTCGGGCGGTCATCAGCCCCGGCGCAACACTTGATGATGGCGCGCATGCGCGCGGTTGAGAACCGCCGCTGGCTGCTGCGCGACACCAATAACGGCTTCACGGCCTCGATCGACCCTTATGGCCGGGTAATCGCGGAGCTTCCGACCGACGTGCGCACGGAACTCGACGCCCCTTATGGCTTCCGCACGGCTCTCAGCCCGTACGTGCGCTTTGGCGACTGGTTCGCGTGGCTTTGCGTCATCGTCTCGCTGGCAATCTTGATTTTTGTCCGCCGCGCGCCGAAACTGAACACCGGGGAAAAGCGCTCTTAAAGCAGTAACGCAGTCATTCTGAGCGCAGCGGAGAATCTCTCTTGAGTTTTGTGCGAAATCGAAATCGAACTGAAATCGCAGTTCTGAATTCAGTAAGGTAGAGTGATCCGACATGGCCGAACACATAGAAGACCTCCAGCAGCGCTTCGCCGAGCTCAAGAAACGCCTTGATCTTGTGCGAAGCTATCTTTGACGCAGAACCCGCCCGCGCGCAGCTCGCCGAATTCGAAGCGAAGACCAGCGATCCCAATTTCTGGAACGATCAGGAAAAAGCCCAGGCCGTTCTCCAGGAGCGCAAGCAGCTCGAAGACCGCGTCAACGCCGAGAAAACCCTCGACAGCAAGACCAGTGACATCGAAACCTATATCCACCTGGCGCAAGAGGAGTCCGACGACGCCCAGCGCGCTTCGCTTCTCGAAGACCTCGCGAAAGAACTAGCCGCCGCGGATACCTATCTTGCGGAGCTGGAAACCAAAACGCTCCTCGCGGGCGAAACCGACCGCCTGAACGCCATCGTCACCGTAAAGCCCGGTGCCGGGGGCACCGAATCGCAGGACTGGGCCGAAATGCTCCTGCGCATGTATCTCCGCTGGGCCGAAGAAAAAGGCTTTCGCGCCACAATTCTCGATTCCACGCCGGGTGAAGAGGCTGGGATCAAGTCAGCAACGGTGCAGATCGAAGGCGAGAACGCTTACGGCATGCTGGCCGGAGAAAGCGGCGTGCATCGCCTCGTCCGTATCTCCCCGTTTGACCAGGCAGCCCGCCGCCACACGTCGTTCGCCTCGGTGTTCGCCATCCCTGAAATCGACGACCGCATCGAGATCGTCGTCCGCCCGGAGGATCTTCGGGTGGACACGTTTCGCGCCGGCGGCCACGGCGGCCAGAACGTAAACAAGGTCGAGTCGGCCGTCCGCATCACCCACCTTCCCAGCGGAATCGTCGTCCAGTGTCAGAACGAGCGCAGCCAGCACAAGAACCGCGACATCGCCATGAGGGTCCTCAAGTCCCAGCTCTACGAGCAGGAGATTGAAAAGCGCCGCGTCGCCCTCCGGAAGCTCGACGCCTCCAAGCCGGAAATCAGCTTCGGCAGCCAGATCCGCTCTTACGTCATGCAGCCTTACCAGCTCATCAAGGATCACCGCACCAAGGTCGAGCGCGGGGACGTCCAAAAGGTACTGGATGGTGACATCGACTCGTTTATACGAGCCTATCTTTTGTACCGCCGGGATGCCGCCTGAGTTCCCCCAAAGCCCTTTATGTGCAACAGAATGCTCCACGTAGAGTCCCAGCAGTACTACGGCCCGCATTTCACCTGTTCTTAAGCGCCAGTGACTGTTTGTTTAAACCCTTCCGGTGCAATTCATTGACACCAAAAAGAGCCGTATGTTAGCGTCAGTTGTTCATCCACCCCCACGAAAGCGCAATTTGGTCCCGTGATTGCCTTTCATACTGCCGGAGGAAACTGTATTGGCTCACGACGAAAAATACCTATTCACCTCGGAGTCGGTCACCGAGGGTCACCCCGATAAGATTGCCGACCAGATCTCAGACGCAGTCGTCGACACGGTTTTAAAGCATGACCCCTTGGGCCGCGTAGGCTGCGAGACCCTTCTCTCCACCGGCCTCGTGGTGATCGCCGGCGAGATCACGATCAAGAAGGAATTTCAGGGCCACCTCGAGTACGAGAATATTGCCCGCCAGGTGATTCGCGACGTGGGTTACACCCGCGCAAAGTACGGCTTTGACGCCGATACCTGCGGCATCATGTCCTGCGTCAAGCCCCAGTCCCCGGACATCGCCATGGGAGTCGATACCGGCGGCGCAGGCGACCAGGGCCTGATGTTCGGCTTTGCCTGCGACGAAACGCCCGAACTGATGC
>CAZRKW010000088.1:0-14313 GCA_964600355.1 uncultured Acidobacteriaceae bacterium | reverse complement strand
CTCCTTCTCAAACATCTCCGGCGGCATTAGCAGGTCTGCAGCATATTCATTGGCGCCGCGCTCGGTATTTACAGAATCCCACTCGGCGATCATCACCTGTTCGGCACAGGAGAACCCGACCTTTCCACGGTCTTTCATCCAGTGACCGAGTTCGTGGCCGGCGGAGAATCGTTTTCGCCCTATTGAGGATTGAGAATTCACCGTGATCAGGGCACGGTTGTTATTTCCGAGGATGCGTGCTTCGCAGCCTTCTAGTCGCTCGTAAAGGATTGTCGCACCGCAATGCTGGGCTATTGCTTCGATATCAATTTCTTGCGGTTGGGTGATGCCCAGTTCCTTGAGAAGGGCCGAAGGTGGTTTATAGACAGGAGGCATCACTTTCCTTCTAGAAAAGGGTCCAACAACCCAAGCGCCGCTAGTTGCTTTAGGAAGCTTTCGACGTCGGAATCCGAGAGATCCCGTAACTCTCGGTGCTGAGCGGTGAGCGCCAATGAGGCTAACCCCGGCTGTCGACTAAGAATGCGTGACAAGATAGCCCTTTGCTCTGAGCTACTAGGCGGAAGGTCATACGATTGTGAGGAAAGGCTTCTTGTGGCCGATTCGTACTCTATACGTGCCTTTCGCAGCTTTTGTGTGCGGAGGTTGCTCAATTCCGCTCGGAGAATTTGTTTTGTTCTTGGTTTTGGTCCGTTCCCGTATTCTTCTTTGATCTGGGAGTCATCCATTTGTGTGACGGACTCCGCAAGGAAAGACATCAGAAGCTCAAGTTCGTCGTCGTAGCTTTTGTTATTTGGCACCGTTCTTCCTCATTTCAAGCGATAGCGGATTCGCCTTAGAGCCGCTTCATACCGATTCTTCGGCAGCGCGAGCCGCTCTATGATTTCAGTTCCCGTCCAACCCTCTCTGATGCCTTCAATGACCAACGCGGCATCATCGTCACCTTGAAAAAGCCGAAAAATAGCAGCCAGCTGCTCTTTAGCAATTAGCACCCGTTCCTGATCTGGCTCGTCCGAAGGTGCATTCTCAACCGGACTGAGCATCTCGCCATCCTCAGTCTCCACAGTCAAATCAGAATCAAGCTTTGCCTCGCAATCGTCTACGGTTTCCTTCCAATGCGAGGCAATGCTGCGCATCGCTCCCAGAAGGTGCTGCACGAAGCTCACGTCCTTGTTCCGCCAACGTCTGCCTGCGTTAGGATCTTCGGCTCCGATCCAGGTGGACTTGATCGCCTCGCTTAGCAGGTCCTCGTGGTCTCGGTACACGGCTTTGCGGCCGAGTCCCCTAGTTTTGTAGGAGGCGAATTTTTCCAGGCGCAATTCGTCAGACGAAGACAGGGACTCGACCGCTTGCTCGATGTCTCCCCGAGTAGCGTACTCATTCTTGGCGTCTCTATTCCGGTCTGTCACAGTCCTATTAGTAGATGCCGGATTTATCGAGCTTTCGGAGAAAACATTGCAATCTTATTCAAACTCGGAACCTCACATATAGCAGTCGCGGGGATAAGGGGATTCGAAGATATTTTTTACCATTCTCCGAAGAAACCGAAAAGTCGGCATACATATATAGCCGGACTCACGGAGCCCTGCACACATTTCAACTGGAGGTTCATTTATGGCGATTCGCGTTACGACTCTTCAGCCTAGCTTATTGGTCGCGTCAATCAGGAAGGCGATAGACGCAAGGAAAATTGAAACGTGGACCTACGACTCGGATGGTGATTTTACTCACACCCCAGCACAGTGGGCCAACAAGGCGTGGCTGCGTCCAACACTTCAGTCCGGCGCACTCGTTCTCAATATTCTCAATCCCACTGGAATCAACCTCAGTAAAGAGATTTACGGCGTGTATCACGGTCGCTTTATTGAGATGCTATTGGTTCATTTCGATCGCGAATTCGGTGATGCTCATGCGACGGCGATGACCGCTGTTGGCGATAGGGTCTCCGCATAACCTGTAGTCTTGGGTGGCAACGAAGGCAAAGGCTACAAGCGAAGGCTCGCGGGAAAGGCACCGCGAGAGGTAGGCGCTACGCGCCGGGGTTTGTGTCGTGGCTGAAGCCACGAACTACAGGGCAAATGCGATGGCGGCTTGAACGTCCTCGGTTCTCAGGCTGGGGAAATCGGCAAGAATTTCGTCGGGGGAATCTCCGGCAGCGAGGCTGGCCAGTACGGTGCGCAGGGTGACGCGCGTGCCCTTAAAGACAGGCTCTCCGCCGCAGATTCCCTTGTCGCGGATGATCCGCTCTTCGTGGTTTTTCGGGTGGCCGGATGCGCCGCTCATTAACCTGCCTCAAATTACTCACCTATTTTATCATCTGCAGCCGGGTTTGAAACGCCTCCGCAAAAAGCGGGCCTACGACGAAGGCGCGGAAAACGACGAGAGGCGAAGGCTCGCGGGAAAGGCGCAGCGAGAGGTAGGCGCTGCGCGCCTGGGTGTGGTGTCGGAGTTGAAACTCCGACCCCCTAAAAATCGGGAGAGATCCCTCGTCGCTTCGCTCTGTCGGGATGACAGCGAAAGGCAAAGGCGCGGGCAAAGCCGGCCGCAAGAATCAAATGCGGTTTCTGCGGGAGGCTTTCAAGTCACCCTTCCAGATGCCGCTTCCGTAAAAGCGCAGGATGTCTTTTCTCGTTTCCTGGCGCACGAGCAGCTGCAACGCTCTTTCTACGATTTCGCGTTTCGTTTTGAGGCCGGGGAGCTTTCGCGCCTGGCGGATTAAGCGCTCGTTGATTTCGATGGTTGTTCTGCTCGTGGCGGTAGTTTACGACATGGGTGGAGAAAAATAGCTCCGGGGACAGGGATGGCTGGCGGTTTTTGTGGCACAGGCACTCCTGTGTCTCTTGCAGTTGGAAGAGCACGGCCAGGAGTGGCTGTGCCAATTTGTTCTCATCTGCAACCGCGATGGCTAGCGCGGTTCGCGATTAGAAGACCGACCCTTGAAACCGAAGGGTCGGGCACCCGCAAGAGTGGGGAGAAAAGAAGAAGCAGGTCCCTCACCCATCCGCGCTTTGCGCGTATGGGCTCAGGATGACAGCGAAAGGCGAAGGCAGGCAGCGTCCATTTGGCGAATGTCCTGATACAATCTGGGGCGCCTGATATTCACCGACATGCCCGAGATTCCCGATATGCGTGACATGAGAGCTAACGTCCGGCAGTCGCTGCTGACATGCGCTATCGTGGCGCCCCAGTGGCGCGGCTCGTTTGGCTTGGGGCAGCCATGAGCGCGCATCGGAACCACGAGGACCGGCTGGCGGAGCTGCGCAAGCGCAATGAGGAAGCCGAGGCTGGGGGCGGGGCTGAACGCTACGCGCGGCAGCGCAAAGAGGGGAAGTTTGGCGCGCGCGAACGGATCGAGCTGCTGCTCGACGAAGGGACGTTCGAGGAGCTGGACAAATTTGTGCGGCACCAGTCGCACGATTTTGGGCTGGAGGCGCAGCGGCCCGCTGGCGACGGCTTCATCACCGGGTACGGGCGCATCGACGGGCGGCTTGTTTACGTGTTCGCGCAGGATTTTACCGTGTTTGGCGGGTCGCTTTCGCAGGCGAACGCTTCGAAGATTACCAAGATTATGGACCTGGCTATGCGCGTCGGCGCGCCGGTGATCGGGCTCAACGATTCGGGCGGGGCGCGGATTCAGGAGGGCGTTGCATCGCTCGCGGGCTATGCGGATATTTTTCTGCGCAACACTTTGGCGAGCGGGGTGATCCCGCAGATCAGCGCGATTCTGGGGCCGTGCGCGGGCGGCGCCGTCTACTCGCCGGCGATCACGGATTTCGTTTTCATGACGCGCGAGACTTCGTACATGTTCGTCACCGGGCCGGACGTGATCAAGACCGTTACGCACGAGGAAGTGACCATGCAGGACTTGGGCGGCGCGATGACGCACAACACGAAAAGCGGCGTCGCGCATTTTGTGGCTGCCGGGGACCCGGAATGCCTCGCGATGATCCGCGAGCTGGTGAGCTACATCCCGTCGAACAATCTTGACGATCCGCCGCGCCGCGCTTCAAGCGATCCCTGGGACCGCGCGAACTTGGCGCTGAACGCGCTGGTGCCGGAAGACCCGCAGCAGCCCTACGACATGCTGGACGTGATCCGCGGAATCGTCGACGAGGGCGGATTTTTCGAGGTGCACGAGCACTTCGCGAAAAATATCGTGGTGGGGTTCGCGCGGATGGAGGGCCGGCCGGTGGGAATCGTGGCCAACCAGCCGGCGTTTCTGGCGGGCGTGCTGGATATCAATGCGTCGGTGAAGGGGGCGCGGTTTGTGCGCTTTTGCGACGCGTTCAATATTCCGCTGATCACCTTCGAGGATGTTCCGGGGTTTCTGCCCGGCACGCAGCAGGAGTGGGGCGGGATCATCAAGCACGGCGCGAAGCTGCTGTTTGCGTTTGCGGAAGCTACCGTCCCGAAAATTACCGTTATCACGCGGAAGGCTTACGGAGGGGCTTACTGCGTGATGTCGTCCAAGCATATTCGCACGGACATTAATTATGCCTGGCCTACCGCGGAGATTGCTGTGATGGGGCCGGAGGGGGCGGTGAACATCGTTTACCGGCGGGAACTCGACCGCGCCTCCGAGGCTGAGCGCGAAAAGCTGCGCCGCGAGAAGATCGACGACTTTCGCGAGCGCTTCGCCAATCCGTATGTGGCCGCGGAGCGGGGCTATGTGGATGCGGTGATCGAGCCTTCGCAAACGCGGGCGAAGCTGATTGCGGCGCTTCGTTCGCTGGAGAACAAGCGGGATACGAATCCGCGGAAAAAACACGGGAATATTCCGCTGTGATGCCGGTTGGGCGACTGTGCCTTAAAAAGTAAGGTACTGGCACTGGAATTCGTACAGGATTTCAAGTAGGATGCGGTCGGTTTAATCCCAGTCCAACAATTCAGGGGAGATTCCGTAACCATAATGGCTAAGACTGTGAAGACGAAAACCGTTCTGGAAATGCTCGACAGCTTGATCGAACAACACCACCTGCTTAAACATCCCTTTTATCGCGCCTGGACCGAAGGCAGCCTGCCGAAGGAATCGCTGCAAGTGTATGCGGCGCAGTATTATCAGCACGTGCGCGCGTTTCCCGAGAATCTGAAGCAGCTTTCGGCGCGCAGCACCGGCAAGCTTACGCAATTGATCGACGAGAATGTCGCCGAGGAACTCAATCCGACGGCGCCGCACCCGGTGCTCTGGCGGCAGTTTGCCGAGTCGCTGGATGTGAGCGAGGATTCGCTCGATAACGCGCGGCCCTTTCCGGGGATTGCCGCGCTGCTGGACACTTACGAGGAAGTTGTCTCGCAAGGGTCGATGGCGCAGGCTGTTGCGTGCTTCTACGCGTACGAGGCGCAGGTTCCGGAAATCGCCACGCAGAAGATCAATGGTCTGCGGCGCTTCTACGGGATCACCGAACCGCGGGCGCTGGAATATTTCGCGGTCCACGAAGAAGCGGATGTGCGCCACCGGGCCGCTTGGCGGAACTGGCTCGCGAACGAGAAGGATGCGGATTCGTTTGGCGTTCTTTGTGCCGCGGAGCGCAGCCTGAAGGCGCTTTGGGGCGCTCTTGACGCCGTGTATCCGCACGCTTGCGCCGCGAGAAATTAACGTAACGAACTGATCTGACGGGCGCGGCGCTGATTGCGTGGCTGCTGCCTTACCGTTACTTGGCGGCGGCTGCGCGCTGGAGGGTTTTTACTCCTGCGGGACCGGCGACTATCACCTGCGAGGCAATTCCCAGAAATAGCCCGTGTTCGACCGCGCCTATGACGTGGTCCAGGTGATGGGCGGTTTCTTTGGGATTCTGCAGGATGCCGAAATCGCAGTCGACGATGTAATTCCCGTTGTCGGTGATCATCGGCTCGCCCCCGCTTGTGAGCCTCATTGATGTTTTTGCGCCTAGTTTCTTCAGTCTGCTCTCCGTTACCTGCCAACCGAATTGCACCACTTCCACCGGCACGGTCTGTTTGCCCAGGTGCTCGACCAGCTTGGTCTCGTCCGCGATGACCACCATGCGTTTGCTGGCCGCGGCTACGATCTTTTCTCTTAGCAATGCTCCGCCATGGCCCTTTATTAGGAATAGTGTGCCCAGCTCGACTTCGTCGGCGCCGTCGACCGTGAGATCTAGCTCGGTGTGTTCGGCGAATGTCGTTAGCGGGATGTTGAGGGAGCGGGCCAGGTCGCCGGTGTGCTGTGACGTTGCAATGCCGGAGATGCGCAGGCCTTCCTGCTGCACGCGCCGCCCCAACGCAGCGACGAAAAGCGCCGCTGTGGTGCCCGTTCCCAGGCCGAGCACCATCCCGTTTTCGACGAGCCCGGCGGCTGCTTCTGCCGCGGCTTGCTTCCACGATTGTTGTTGCGCCGAATCCATTTGCTGACTTCTCCCTTTTATTCCGCGGGGCCATGATAGCCCGCTTGATCGCGGCTTGCCAACTTTTGAAGGCGCGAATTCGGAGCCGGGCTGAGGGTTGATCTGCTACCATTTTCGGCGGGCGAGTCGAGGCGGCTACGAAATGTTCCGGAAGATCCTCATAGCGAATCGCGGCGAGATTGCCGTGCGCATCCTGCGGGCTTGCCGCGAACTCGATGTGCCGGCGGCGGTGGTGTATAGCGACGCGGACCGCGCTTCGTTGCACGTGCGACTTGCCGATGAAGCTTACCGATTGGGACCGGCGCCCTCTCGCGAGAGCTATCTTGCTATCGACAAAATTCTGGATGCGGCGCGCTCGGCCGGATGCGATGCGGTGCATCCCGGTTATGGATTTCTTGCGGAAAACCACGAGTTTGCCCGGGCGTGCGCGGCTGCTGGAATCACCTTTGTTGGTCCTTCTCCGGACGCGATGGCGCAGCTCGGATCGAAAACAGCGGCGCGCCACCTTGCGCGAGAAGTCGGCGTACCCACGGTGCCGGGCGCGCTCGATCCCATCGCAAATTTGAAGCTTGCCGGCGCGATTGCAAAGGAGACTGGCTTTCCGATCGTGCTGAAAGCCGTGGCGGGAGGAGGCGGCAAAGGGATGCGGCTCGTCGAGCGCGAGGCGGAACTGGCGGGTGCGTGGCGCGACGCCACATCCGAGGCGGAGAATGCCTTTGGCGACGGGCGGCTCTACCTCGAAAAGTATTTGGCGCGTCCGCGGCATATCGAGATTCAGGTGCTCGGGGATCATCATGGCCGCATGGTGTATCTGGGCGAGCGGGAATGCTCGGTGCAGCGGAGGTATCAGAAGGTGATCGAGGAGGCGCCCTCGCCGGTGATGTCCGAGGATTTGCGGCGGGCGATGGGCGAGGCGGCGGTGAAGCTGGCTCGCGCCGGAGGATACACGAATGCGGGCACCGTGGAATTCCTGGTGGACGCGGACCGGCAATTTTATTTTCTCGAGATGAACACGCGGCTGCAGGTGGAGCATCCGGTGACCGAAATGGTCACTTCGCTCGATCTTGTGAAATGGCAGATTCGCATCGCGGCCGGAGAGAAATTGCCGTTCGAGCAGGGCGATATCGCCATTCGCGGGCACGCCATCGAGTGCCGGATTTACGCGGAGGACCCGGACAACAATTTCTTTCCGTCGCCGGGGAAAATTCTGGACCGGCGGGTTCCGTCCGGGCCGGGAGTGCGCATGGACGACGGCGTCTACGCCGGCTGGACCGTGCCGAACGAATACGATCCACTGCTGGGCAAGCTCATCGTATGGGGCGGAGACCGCGCGGAGGCAATGGCGCGCCTGCGGCGGGCGCTCGGCGAATACTACGCCACCGGAATCAAGACCAATATTTCGCTGTTCCGGCGGATTCTGGATTCGCGCGATTTCCAGGCGGGAGAAATCTACACACGGTGGCTCGACGACTTTCTCCAGCGGCCTGCTTTGACGAAAACCGCAGGCGAAGATTCGCGCGCCGCCATTGCAGAGGATGCGGCGATTCTGGCTGCGGCGCTGTGGCAAATTTCACGGGTCCGCACTGCACCTGCTACGAGCGAAGATGGCGCTGCGCCTGCGTCGCTGTGGAAGCGTGAAGGGCGCCGCGAACAGGTGAGCCGGGAGCCGGAGCGCTCCTGAGACGACGGAAATCTCGCGAGATGAACGCGCCATGAAACTCCACATCGAATTCAACAGCAGGATGCGCGAGATCGAGTTGAACGGCGCCGGTTCGGGCGGGCGGTGGCGCTGCGTCATCGACGGGCGGGAGGTTGCGGCGGACGCCGCCGAGATCAACCCCGGAGTATTTTCCATCCTGATTGGCGGCGATGCTTTCGAAGCGCGCGTGGAACCATTTGCCGGCAAACTGCGCGTGTATGTCGGCGGAAAAGAATACGTTGCCGCGGTACACGATCCGCGCCGGTGGAGGCGTGGCGATGGGGTAGCCTCCGAATCGCAGGGGCGCCAGCAGGTGATTGCGCCGATGCCAGGGAAAGTCGTGCGGGTTCTGGTGAAGCCGGGGGAAGAGGTTGAAGCCGGGCAAGGACTTGTGGTGGTGGAAGCGATGAAAATGCAGAACGCGGTGCGGTCTCCCAAGAGCGGCACCGTGGAGCGCGTGCTTGTTGCGGAAGGGCAGGCCGTGAACGCGGGTGAAGCGCTCGCCGTCATCGCGTGATCAGCAGTCCGGGCTGGAGCCTATGTCCCCTATCTGGTAGCGGGTCAGTTTCCGGTTAGCGTAAATCAGGACTTCGATCCAATACCTGTTAGGAATACCAGTCGTTTTAAAAACCAAGATTGCTGCTACTAAGTAATGCGCTGCCAGATGCCCAACTGTTCTGTTTCAATGGGCTGCCTCGATGAAGAAGGTCAACGCCCAATGTCGGAGCCTGTCGCACTCTTCGTTACATGGAGTTTGGCAATTCAAACATAATTCTTGGCAAATTGGTGCTTTGTCGTTTTCCTCGGGAATCTACGTCTGGCGTATCTCTTGCTCTAAGCGAAGTGGTTCCCTCGAATCGAGGCGAAGGAAATGGGACGGAAGGAAAAGATGATTTTGCCGCTCGTATGCGTGGCCTTGGCGGCTGGGATTTGCATGGCGCAGCCGCAGCAGCTGGAACCGGCTGCAAACGTGATCAGCGGAACCGTCGTCGCAATCAGCTATTCCGTCGGCGGTAGCACTAAGGTCAACATGGTCGGAACGGCGTTCGCTTTGCAGGCGAGCGGCGAAACCAAGGTGGAGGCAAAGGCGGGCGGAACGACCGTCCAATTGAAAGTAACAAGGGTGCCGCAACCCACCATGTTGGGGGCAGAGTTTCTGACGTACGTGTTGTGGACCGTAACGCCGGACGGCACCGCCACCAATCTTGGGGAAATTCCCATTAATCAGAACGGGGAAGGCCAGCTGGGAGTCCGGGTGCAATCCCAGACTTTTGCTTTGATCGTGACTGCAGAACCGTATTATGCGGTGCGCCTCCCCAGCGAAATCGTCGTTCTGCAGAACGACGTACTCAAGGATACGAAGGGCAAAGTCTATCCCGATAGCACCTACTACAAGCTTATGAAGCGCAACGAATACTCCAAGCAGGAAGATCCGCTGGCGCTGACACCGGATTTGAAAAAAGTGCCGCTAGCCATGTACCAGGCGCGCAATGCCGTGGAGATTGCGAAGGCGCGGGGAGCGGAGCAGTATGCCCCGGGAATTTTTTCGAAAGCACAATCGAGCCTGCAGATGGCGGAGAGCTTGCTGTCGCAGGACTCCGGCAAGAATGATGTGATCTCGGCGGCTCGTCAGACGGTCCAGGTTGCCGAGGATGCCCGAGAGCGGGCTGTGCAACGAGAAGAAGAGGAGCGCATCCAGAAAGAAAAGGAGATTGCAGCCGCAGCGGCGGTCGCAAAAGCCAAAGCAGAAGCGGACGCACAGGCGAGGGTGGAAGCCCAGCGCCAGTCAGAGTTGGCAGCGGCCAAGGAAGCGCAAATAGAGGCGGAGGCTGCAGCGCAACAGGCGGTTTTAGTGGTCAAGGAAGAAGCGGCTAAACGTGCCCAAGCGGCCACAGTGGCATTACGCGCACAATTCCTGCAGCAGCTGAACGAAGTCTTGCAGACAACAGATACACCGCGGGGTTTGATGGTGAACATGCCCGATGTGCTGTTCGAGTCCGGCAAGTACGGGTTGAGCTTGGAGGCACAGCTGAAGCTTGCCAAGCTTTTCGGCCTGATTCAGGCGCATCCGGGGCTGATCCTAGCGATCGAAGGATACACAGACAATGCGGGCGCACACCAGTTCAATATGAAGCTTTCCCAGCAACGAGCGGATGCGGTACAGCAGTTCCTGATTATGCAGGGATTATTACCAAACAGCATCTCGTCCACGGGGTTCGGCGAAGCCGACGCAAGCGCCGACAACAACACCGTCGCAGGGCGGAAACAGAACCGGCGCGTGGAAATCATCGTTAGCGGCGAAGTGATCGGCGAACAAATGAGTAAATGAAAAGAGCAGCAGGGAGAAAGAGGAACATGCCTGGTTAGTGGGAAAACCGGACGCATACCGGCCCAGTACTCCACATGTCCGTGGCGCCAAAGGGGTCTGCCGCGGTTGAGATCACATCTCGACATTGGGCTATCCTTGTGGCCGACGCAAGTTAAGAAACTCACGTATCAGCGCGGAGGCAGCTATGTCCGAGGTCGTCTACGTTTCCAAAGTCCGCTTCGACCGAAAGGTCGGTCCAATTGCGTGCTTGCTGGGGCTATTATTCTTTATCGTGCCTGGGATCGGGTCGTCACAGAGCGGTAGCCAAAACCGCACTCTTATCATCAACGGCCAATCCACGCAGGTACCCGTGCTCCAAGCGAACGGCCGCTCCTGCGCCGACCTGGAAGCGTTGGCGAATGCGGTAAATGGCTCGCTCAGTTTTGCGGGAAGCCAAATCGCATTGAGCGTGCCTGTCGGCTCCGCAACCATCGCGCCCGCAGCCACGGCCGCAAAAACAGCGTCCTCGCCCGCTCCGGCATCGAATCAGGGATTTTCAAAAGGGTTCTTGAAGGCGGGAATAGAGCAAGCAGCGACCCTTCGAGAATGGCACACAGCTCTTGCGAGCGCCATCAAAATGGATATCCGGTGACGGCTGCTATGCTTGCGCCGTATAGAGCTCAATCGACTACCAACCTGCGTTTGACCTTGACCGCGGTCTCGACTGATTCAGATCGCAGCGCGTATCAGTTGTTGAGCAACGTATTTCAGAGCATGGCGAACTTGAGCGACAAGTATGTAGCTGCGCGCGCCAACATGAATTTCATTTCGCCGGACGCACTCCAGAATGACCGTTTGAACCAACGTATCGTGGCTTGCGGTCAGTCGCTGGGTGCAATGGCGGCGAGTGGCCAGTTTGTGGACGATGGCTCCTGCAATTGAACTCGGCCGACGCGACGACTGTCGATCTCCTTGGCACCAGCAATAGGCGGCTACCCTATCTCATCAATGCTTCGACCGCCGGTTTGCCTTCCTCAGCCTTAAAACCCCTTTATTCACGGCCTTTTTTTGCGCGGCGCCCTGTCCTGACGAGGTCCACTTAGAGGTCCGCTTATGAGATGGGGGATGGGTTTTAGTTGGGGAGTTTGCCGGCGGATTCCAGGACTTGGCGGGCCATGTAATTTGTTACGTGGGCTTCGTTGCGGAGCTCGGTCATGTAGGCGGAGCGGAGCAATTGTTCCTTGCGGTTGCGGAGCATGTCGCGAATGCCCTGCTGCACCTGGGGATCGGACAATTCGCGCTGGCCGGCCGCTTCTTTGCCGATAAGCTTCAGGATGCGATAGCCGCCGCCCTTTACGGGGATGGGCGGAGTGGATTCGCCGGGCTTCATTGACAGAACGGTTTTCTTGAGGACAGGGTCGGACTGGTTCAGCGCGGACTCGGGAATGAATCCGAGGTCGCCGCCGGTGGCGGCGCTGGTGTCTTCGGAGTAGTCCATGGCGAGCTGCGAAAAATCGGCGCCGGCGTTGAGTTTCTGTTGGAGGATGCCGGCCTTCTGGCGCGCTTCTGTTTCGTTCGTGGCTTTGTCGTTCTTGCGGTTGTGCACCGAAGCATCCGGATGCGGCGTGACCACGATCTGGGCGATGCGGTACTGCGGCTCGGCGACGTTGAATTGTGCGCGATTTTGGTTGTAAAAGTTGTTGACGTCCTGATCGGTGATGGAAATCTTGGCGAGAATTTCGCGGTTCAGGAGCTTTTCGATGGAGACCTGGCGGCGAATCTCGCCCTTCAGATCGTCGACGGTGAGCCCGGTGTCGTGGAGCTTCTTCTGAAATTCTTCCTCTGTGTAGGGGCTTTTCGATTCGGTGAATTTATCTTCGACTTCGGCATCGGAGGCGACCAGATTCATCTTGGAGGCATGCTCGAGCAAAATTTCGCTGTTGACCAGCTCGTCCAGGATGCTTAGTTTGAGGGAGAGGGATTCTTCCTGCGAGGGATTGGGCGCGTCGGCGTTGACGCGCGAGCGATAGGCCTTCTCTACATCCGCCTGCAGCACCTGCTTGCCGTTTACTACTGCCCAGACATCGGGTCCCGGGGCGAGTTGCTTCTGGCACGACGCCGCGAGCAGGCAGGCGGCCATCGCGGCCATCGACGCTATGGCAAGAAATCGCCGCTTCAATCGGAACTCCTTCCGAAGAAGACCGATGTCAGACGGCCTTCGTTACGCGACCGGAGCGGATGCAGGAAGTACAAACGCGGATTTGCTTTCGCGCGCCGTTGACCACGGCCCGTACGCGACGGAGATTGGGATTCCAGCGGCGACGGGTCACGTTGTGGGCGTGGCTGATGGTGTTCCCGTAGCTGGGCTTTTTACCGCAAAGTTCACAAGCAAGTGCCATCTGACGTACTCCAGACTATAGAATTTTCAATATCGTAAGCGCTTATGTTATCAGAGAAAGGCTGGGGCAGAAAGCGATATGACGATCATATGGTTGTTTCTCGGGCCTTTCCTTTGGCCGCGACTTGTTTCCCTGCGATGAACTATAATGTGCGGGCCGATACCTACAGGGATTCACCGATGCTCACGATCCGGGCTGCCACGATTGCGGATGTACCGCTGCTGAATACGCTGGTGCATGAACTGGCGGAATATGACCGCGTCAGCCATGAGGCGGTGGTGAGCGAAGAGGACCTGGCGCGGGATGGGTTTGGGGCTCATCCGAAATTTCGCGCGGTGCTCGCGGAATGGGATGGGGAAGTGGCGGGTTATGTGCTGTTCTTCGAGTTCTATTCTACGTTTCAGGGGCGGGCGGGGCTGTTTCTGGACGATATATTTGTGCGTCCTGCGTTCCGGCACCGGGGTATCGGTAGCGCCTTGCTCGATCACGTGGCCGGGCTCGCTTGGAACGAGAAGTATTTCTGCCTGCGGTGGGAAGTCTTGGATTGGAATAAGCCCGCCATCGAGTTCTACCGAAGCATCGGCGCGGTGTTCCTTGACGAATGGAAGTCAGCCTGCCTCATTGGCGACGCTCTGGAAACCGCCGCCGGGAAAGCCGTTCGAAAGCCTTCTAAATCAAAGTAGAGCAAGCGGATAGCGTTCCGCCATCTACCTCAGCGTTTTCCTGCTTGAATTCACTACCTTGAAATAAGCCGCGTTCTACAGGAATTCCTTGTGCAACCTCGAGAAGCACTTCTCCCCTCTATTTATCAAGGTGCTTTTGTGTCTTTGTTCAAGCGCTGGACGGGATGTTTGCTTGTCCGGCAGATTGTGGAACCGGACAGCCTAACGAATCGCAGTATCTGCGAGGAAGTGAATCAGCTCATAAACGTTGAAACTTTTTTTAAATTAAATAAGGAGATCAAGCCGTGAAATACCAAATCCGCATCATCCTCACACTCTTACTGCTTCTGGTTGGATCCACGCAGCTGGCGAAGGCACAGGGTGCCAGCGTGTACTTTGGTCTGGGAACGGCGGTCGATAGCTCCAACGGCCAGCCGATCGATACGTTCGGGAATGGGACTTTCTATAACACGCCGCGCATGGGCGGGCTTTTCGAAACCGTCGGGGGAGATTTCATGTTCCGTCCGCACTTTGGAGTAGGATTTGAAACCAGTTTCCGATCCCAGAGCAACTACGCGGGGCTGAACTACCGTCCGCTGCTGTACGATTTCAACGCGATTTACCAGCCGCTATCGTCGGGGATGGTCGTACCGGAATTTCAGGCGGGGCTGGGAGGAATGAATCTCCGCTACTACGTGAATCAGAATTACTGCGATTCATTCGGGGGATGCTCCAACTCGAATTACTACGTTGAGAGTTCCAATCATTTTCAGGTGCATTTTTCCGGAGGCGTGCGGTTTTACGTTAAGGGAGGGATTTTCATTCGTCCCCAGGTGGATGTGCACGTGGTGAATAACCTGTTTCAGTTTGGAAGCAGCGTTGTGCCGGA
>CAZRKW010000087.1:0-14547 GCA_964600355.1 uncultured Acidobacteriaceae bacterium | reverse complement strand
TAAGGGGACATTTCTATCGAGGACAAAAGGGGACATTATCAGCGAGGCACAACACCCAAAAGGAACGTCTAAATTTCAGATAGAAAGTGTTCATGCGCGGAATCAAAGAGCAAGCTGAAAAAAGCGGGAGCGACGGAAGACTGCCGGGGAATTCGGCCCGGCAGTGCCTGGGCCATATGGCCGGCACTGCCGGAGGGGCGATTCTTCGCCGAATACTCTACTGGCCGTAAATCTACTGGACGACGCCTTCCCACTTGAAGTTGTCGGCCGGGCGCACGATGGACTTGATGCGCAGCCGGTGCTCGTCGGGGTCGCGCCCCGGATTGCCGGTGATGATCACGTGATCGCCGGGCTTGAGCGTGTCGCGCGTGACGTGCGACTGGCTCAGTTGCGCACCGCCGCCCCATTCGATCGACCAGGTCTGCATGACGCCCTTGTCGTCGGGCGCGTCAATCTTGATGAAGGAGTGCGGATTGCGCCACAGAAACTCCTTGACCGTTCCTTCGATCTTGCCGGTCTGGTCGACAAAGTAGGTCGCCGCGAACGAGTGGTGGGCATAGGCGTTGCCGCCCCACGCCAGCGCCGTTCCGAGCGCCAAGAGAAAAGCCAGCTTTCTGGAATTCATCGTTACTCTCCTGTAAGAGGTCACCCTGAAAAGGATTTTATCCCGCCCCGCGACGTGCGACTTTTACATAAAAGTACCCCACTTTGCAAGAAGGCCGGTGAGTGCCGTTCCTTTCCCGCAAGGCTCGGGCTATTCGGTTCGTTACTGCTTGGACGTAGATGGGATTCGATCGGTTACGTCGGGAACAAGAGGGGATTGGCTTGATCGACGATCTTCGTTCCAGCAGTGAAGACCACGCACGTGTCAACCTTAAGAATGTTATCGGGCGTTGCGGGGATCGCCGCCGGGGTCATTCCATTTGTTGCGCAGCGCGTTACCCGCGAAGATCTCCTGAATGCCGAGCCTGACGGGGTTTGCCGGAGTGGGCAAGGCTTCGTGTTGCGTCAACAGAGCCACCGCGGGTTCTTCCTGATCGGCCAGCCAGAGCGTTAGAAGCGTTGTGGTATTGAGCCCGGGATTCGCTTGCAATGCATGGGCAGCGGCGCCCGCGGATCGCAGCTACTCAAGCTGCTTCAATCGGTCGAGCAGTTTCTGATACTCCGCCTGGCGCTCTACGAGCGTCGTTTCCAGATCCTGGATGACTTTGGCTGGGGCCTTGCTGCGGAAACTTTCATTGGCGAGATTCTTTTTTTTCAATTCAACATCTTTCTCGATTCGCTCGACTTCCTTTCGAATCCGCGAGATCTCCGCAGTGCGATCAACCTTGGCCTCGTAGAGGACGCGAATATCGAGATCCGCGCTCACGGCCACCGACGCGCCGCCGGAACCGGCCATCGGGCGCGGTGCCTCCCGCAATTCCGAAAGGGAAGCGAGCCGCATAATCGTGTCCCGGTTGTCTTCCACTAGCCTACGTTCCTGCTCGTCAAGGATCAGCACTTCCGCGGGCACTTTTTCCTTTTGGGCGATCTTCAGTTCCGCGCGCTGATTCCGCGCCGAGACGATCCCGGTTTGCAGGTAGGCCATGCTTTTTTCGACGGCGCCGTCCGTCCATTCGGCTCGCGGCTCGGGGAACGGCGCGAGCGCGATCGATCGAGCGCCGGGAGCCTGGGGCAGCCGGTGCCACAGTTCCTCGGTGAGGAAGGGCATCATCGGGTGCAACAGGCGGAGGGCGGCTTCGAGGGCCGCGAATATGTTGCGCCACGCCGGCACGGCGACGGCGCGGTCCGCCGACGTAATCTGCGGCTTGACCCACTCGATGTACCAATCGCAGAAATCGCCCCAGAAGAAGTGGTAGATCAGTTGCGACGCTTCGTGAAAGCGGAAATTCTCGAGCGCGTCGTTTACCTGCGCGGACACACCGGCAAGCCGGGAGAAAATCCAGCGGTGAGCGAGCGCTCCCTCGCCGGGCACCGCGTAAGGGGCGTTCGCGCGAATTTCCGGCGCGGCGATTTCCTCGATTTCGATGCCTTGCGACTCCACTTTTTCGAGGTTCACGAAGAGGAACCGCGCGGCGTTCCAGATTTTGTTGGCGAACGCGCGGGCGCCGAGAATGCGATCCTCGCTCAAAATAATGTCGGTGCCCGGCGCGGCCATGCTGGCGAGCATGTAGCGGAGCGCGTCGGTGCCGAACTTTTGCGTCAGCTCGAGCGGGTCGACGCCGGTGCCCTTGGTCTTGGACATTTTTGCGCCTTCGGCGGTGCGCACCAGCGAATGCAGGTAGAGCCTCCGGAAGGGGATCCGCTGCGATAGATCGGCGCCGCCGGTCAGGTGCAGCCCCATCATGATCATCCGCGCGTCCCAGAAGAACAAAATGTCGTAGCCGCTGATGAGCAGGCTGGTGGGGTAGAACGTGCGCAGGTCTTCGGTGTCGTCCGGCCAGCCGAGCGTCGAAAATGGCCACAGTCCCGAGCTGAACCAGGTGTCGAGCACGTCGGTATCCTGCGTGAGCTTTGCGCCGCCGCACTTCGGGCAGGCCGTGGGGACGCTGGCCGCGCGCGCGCGTCCATCGACCACCTCCACGCGCGTATCGAGCGCCGGCACCATTTCCTTGCAATCGGCGCAATGCCAGATCGGAATGCGATGGCCCCACCAGAGCTGCCGGGAGATGCACCAGTCGCGAATGTTGTCGAGCCAGTTCAGCAGGATCGTTCGCTGGTTGTCGGGCACGACCTCTATCAAATCTTCGCGCACCACTTTTTTCGCGGGCTCCGCCAGAGGAGCCATCTTGCAGAACCATTGCGTGGAAATGCGCGGCTCCACTTCGGACTTGCAGCGGTCGCAGACGCCGACCGCGTGCGTGATGTCCTCGATTTTTTCGAGAAGGCCCAGTTCCTGCAGGTCTTCCACAATGCGCGCGCGCGCGACGAACCGGTCAAGCCCGGCGTACTTGCCCGCGGCCTCGCTCATATGCGCATCCCCGGTCATCACGTCGATTTCGGGCAGGTTGTGGCGCTTGCCGACTTCGAAGTCGTTGGGATCGTGCGCGGGCGTGATTTTCACCACTCCGGTGCCGAACTCGCGGTCCACGTAGGTGTCCGCGATCACGGGAATTTCGCGGTCCATGAGCGGAAGCAGTACGAACTTGCCGACCAGCGCCTGATATCGTTCGTCGTCCGGATGCACGGCCACGGCGGTATCGCCGAGCAGCGTCTCCGGCCGCGTGGTGGCGACAACGAGATATTGAACGCCGCCGGCGGGCGCGCCCACGATCGGATAGCGAATGTGCCACAGCTTGCCGGGCCGCTCGATGTGCACCACTTCCAGGTCGCTGATGGCCGTTTGGCAGCGCGGGCACCAGTTGACCATGTAGCGGCCGCGGTAGATCAGCCCCTCGCGGTAGAGCCGCAGAAACGCCTCGAGCACGGAGCGATAGAGCGCCGGCTCGAGCGTGAACTTTTCGCGTGTCCAATCGCAGGACGCGCCCAGCCGGATCATCTGCTCCTTGATGACGCCGCCGCTCTCCGCCTTCCATTGCCACACGCGCCGCTCGAATTCCTCGCGGCCGAGGTCCTGCCTGCGGATTTTTTCTTTGGCCAGCTGACGCTCCACCACAAACTGCGTGGCGATGCCGGCATGGTCCATCCCGGGGAGCCAGAGCGTGCGGTGTCCGCGCATGCGGTGCCAGCGGACCAGCATGTCGATCTGCGTGTGCTCGAGCATGTGGCCGATATGGATGGAGCCGGTGATATTGGGCGGCGGCAGCGCGATCGAGAACATCGGCCCGTTTCCCGAGTTTTCGGCGCGAAACAGCTTCTCGTCGAACCAGGACTTGGCCCAGCGCTCCTCGATCTCCTGCGGCTCATACGCCTTGGGTATTTCTCGCGGCATTCTTCCCCTGTGTCGGTTGAATTTCGTTGTGAGGCGGAACAATTAATATTAAGCGATATAAGCAATATAAGCGGCGACTGTGGGAGGCGTCAAATACCGAGGGCGGAGGCGCCGAGCCGGGAAGAGCCAGAATCCTGGTTTTGCGGGAGGGGCTAGCGCCCCTTCTTTTCGAGTTCGCTTTGCAGCATATTTTCAACGAGCGGTTTCAGAACGTTCTGCGACAGGAGTTCGCGGATCTGCGGCTCGAGCTTTTCGAGGACCTTCTGCACGATCGTATCGACCGTCGCAGAGGGTGCCGAATCGCCGTCCTTAGTGCCGGAGGGCTGATGAAAGTCCGGCGGGGGATTCAGGTACGGGATGTGCGCGAGTTGCTCGCGATGCGGCGCGGCCGCTACGGGGGTTGGCCTGCTAAAGTTTGACGACGAGAATTCGAGCACACGATCTTCGTCGCCCTGCACCGGTTCTTCCGGGGCGGCCGCGGATTCGGTGACTGGCTCCTCGGCAACTGGGGCAGGAACGGCCGGTTTCGGCATTGCCGAAAGGAATGAGTATAACGGCGCGACTTCCTGTTCCCGCGCGCCATAGGTCGAACGGCCAACGGGCACTTCGTCGACGAGTAAAGGTTCGGGTGTCACGTGCACGGCGGGAGGTTCGACGAGCGCAGGGTCCTTCGCCAATGTCGGTTCATCGGAGGCTTCTGCAACGAGTTCGCCCGAGACCGCCGCGGCGGATCTATCGACGGCTCCCGAAATCCCGGCCGCGATTTCTTCCGCGGGAAATACGGGTTCGTCGAATACCGGCTCGTTAATGCTCTGCAGTTCTTTCGCCTCTTCTTTGGGTGCTTCTATCTGCACTTGTTTCCAGGCGTCTATCTGAACGGGCGCCGCTACTTCCGTTGTAACGTCCGCCGGCGCGGTTGCCTGAGCTTCTGCCTGAACGTCTGCATGAACTTCGGGCGCGATTTCTGCCCGAATCTCCGGCTCCGAAGAGATCGCCGGGTCCTCGCTTGCGGAGGGCGGTATCGCAAACGCCGGCTGATTTGATTCCGGCTCATCGGCGAAGAAAGGTTCGTCTTCTTCCGTAGCCGCCACCACGGTGGATTCTGCGGCCTGGGGTTCCAACACGTCGTGGGAGGGGATCGTTTCAGTGGCGGCATTCAACGCCCGGCCGGACTCTTCGGCGCACGTTTCCGCGGCAGGCTGAACGTGCGCCTCAACGTGCGCCCCAATCTGGACATCGTTCCGAACTTCGGGCTCGCTTGCGATTGACGGTTCCTGGCCGGAAACCGCGGTCTTCTCAAGCTGAGATTCGCTGGGGGATTGTTCCTGATCGGTATTTTTGCGCGCACTGAATATGGAGGTGAACCAGTTGCCCTGCGGCTTCTCCGCCGGCGAGGCCATCAGATCCATCCAGTGGGCGGCCTTCGATGCGAAGCTTGGTTCGGGCTCTGTTTGTGCTTCGACAGCCGGAGCTTCCTGGATTTCCGTTTCGGACGCTCGTTGCAATGGCTGCGCCGGCGCGGCTTCGTTTTCCAATTCCGCTTTCGCAACGAGCGGCCAGGAAATAGACGGTGCCGATTCCGGAGCCTCCTGCGCTACCGCCTCGACCCGTTTCACCGGCTCGGGAATGGGCACATGACGCGGCGGCACATCCGCTTCGGAAGGGAAGCTCGATCCCATGTCTTCGTCCGATGAAAACGCGGGTCTCCGCGACGTTTCCTCCGGTATCTCAAATTCCATCGCCGAGCGGCGCCAGTCTTTGGTGGTCGACGCGCCCTCGAATTCTTCCTCGACTTCCTGTCCACCTTCGGCTGTGGGTGCGAGAGGCACGGCAGGCTCGCCCGCGTCTTCTTCATCGAGCGCGCGGCGTCCGCTGCCGAAACCGTAGGCGAGAGAGGCATCGTCAACGCTGGGTTCCGGATATTCGGGGACGGGTGCCATCTCGACTTGGGCGGGTACAGGGAGGGCTGCCACCGGAGGGGGCGTTGCGGGCGCCGGTTGCTTCACCGCGACGCTTTCAACGGGAAGCTTCGAGTGCTTTTCAAGCGCCGCAGTTACCATCGCGATCAGCGGATCGGGAGGAATGAAGGGCTTCTTCAGGACGCCGTCCGCGCCGACGCGGCGCGCTTCTTTTTCATCGAGCGGATCGAAAGCCCCGACGAGCAGGATTACGGGAATATGCGCGTATTTCTCATCTTTTTTTACCCATTCGCAGAGCTCGTAGCCATTGCGCACGGGCATGAAGATGTCCGCAAGGATCAAGTCCGGGTTCAATTCGGGCAAGCGGCGCACGGCCGCTTCACCGTTGCCTACGGCGGTGACATCGATGCCGCGATCGTGAAACGCCAGCGCGACCATCTTCTGGATATTGGTGTTGTCGTCCGCGACGAGAATTCTAGGCACTTGGGTTCCCCGAGGGGGCGATTCGACACTCGTACGCGATTACCCGCCCCTTTTGCTATCGATACAGCTAAACATTCCGCGACGATAGCGTCAACCGACCCAAGGTACCGGCGTGCCGGAGTTGTTAGCAGTGGGTAAACAATCGATCTAGAAGGGTATCACCTTATGTATGCCCTTCTTTTTCTTACTGGTCGATTCGGTCTTGCTGTCGGCCTTGGCGGCTTTCTCCGGAGCCACTGTTACTGGAGCAATTGTTCCGCTGGTGCCGGTGGTTGCCTGCGTGAGGCCGGAAGCCTGGGGTGTCGAGGCAGGCGGCTCGGGGGTAGCGTTTGGCGGAGCGCTCGCTGCCGTCGTGGGCTGAAGGGTAATCGTGGGTGGAGCAGATGGATCGGCCGCTGCCGGAGGGGCATAGGTTTCCGCAGCAGGGGGAGGCGGAGTTGCCGGGGCCGCGTCGCCGCCGGATCCATTGGGAGCTTCGATGATCTGTACCCCCAGGTTGTTCCCGGGTGCGCCCGATGACGAATCGGACCCCACCGGTACCGCTTCCACCGGCGTCCCGGTATCCGCCGCTTCGGCACCCGCGCCGGGGTTCGCCGAGGGCCGCATTGCCAGGGTAAACGACGGACCGGCAGCGCCTGGCTTCAGCACGTCCGTGGCGGAAACGGCATCGTCGGGCGGCGTCAGGTTGGGCTGGCCGCTGTGCGCTGCCGCCGCCACGTCGGGCATTGATTTCAGCATTTCCATCGGCAAACGCACAAAGGCGTGCTGGGTGTGCTGCTTCTCGTACAGCTGCTCTTTCTTCATTTCCGCCACCGCACTCGGGTCGGGTGGCGGCACAGGCATGCCCATTGCCGTCAAGCGGGCTTTGGCATCGGGCGCCAGCTTGGAAAGCGGATAATTCGTCACGATGCGCCGGTAACAATCGCCCGCAAGGTCGGCCCAGTGATTCTTGTCGTCTTCGTTCCTGGAGAATTGCTTGGCGCGCGAATACACGTCGCCCAGCATCCAGAGGGTGCTGTCGCTCTGGCTGAAAAGCGGATAACGCTGGCTCAGGTCCACCAAGCGCGCGGCGGAAGCTGGAAAATCGTTCTTCAAATAGTAATAACGCGCCACGCGGTACTGGCTTGCGGCTAGCACTTCCTGCACGTCGCGCAGCCGCTGCTCGGCCTTGGGAACGAGCGGGCTCTGGGGATACTTCAGCAGAAACGTCTGGAAATCGTCCTCGGCATTGTCCGCCTCGGTGCGATCGCGGTCAGCCTTTTCCATCATCTTGTAATGCGCCATGGCGATCTGCATCTGCGCGTAGGCTGCTTCGTCCAGAAAAGGGAAGAACGTGATGAAGTCCTTGTATTCCGAAACGGCCTGGGTGGTGTTGGAGGTGCCGCCCTCGCGGTAATAGGAATCGGCCACGCCGAGCTTGGCCTTGGCAAGGTACTCGCTGTCCGGATACGTGTTGATCAGAGTCTGAAGCGCCAGACGGCCCTCGATGAACCTGGACTTCTTCAGGTCCACCATCGCCCGGTCGTACAGCACTTTGTCGGGCTCGGCCGAAGGTTCGGCGGGCACGGCTTTGCCCTTGCCGGGAATCTTGTCTTTTTGCACGGTCTGAGGCTTCGGCGAAGACTGTTTTGCGGGCGCCGGCGGGGGAGGCGGGGCCGCTCCGGATGACCCAGTCTGCGCGGAGGGCGTGGAGGAGCCTTGGCCGTACGCGCTATAGCCGGATGCGCATAGAGAAAGAGCCACTACTGCTAACAGGAGCTGATTCTTGCTGAGTATTTTCGGCATGCGGTTTGGCTTAAACCCCGTCTTTAGACCTTTTGACTGATCGCGTTGTTTACCAGCTTGCGCATCTGGCGAGTCGCCTCCACAGGGTTGGATGTGTGGAAGATCGACGTTCCGGCGACAAACGTGTTGGCTCCCGCCTGCGCCAGTTCAGCGACGTTTTCCATATCCACGCCGCCATCTACTTCAATTCGGAAGGGCGCATTATACCTTGAGCGCCACTGGTCGAGCTGGCGGATTTTCTCGAAGGCATGGGGGATGAACTTCTGTCCCCCGAAGCCGGGATTTACGGACATCACCAGCACCGTGTCGACTCTATCCAGGACGTCTGCGAGCATTGCCACGGGCGTCGCCGGATTAATGACCGCACCCGCCTCCGCGCCCGCCTCACGGATCATAGTGAGCGCCCGGTCCAGATGCGCGGTCGACTCCTCATGAACCAACACGCGGTTGGCGCCTGCGCGAACGAACTCGTCGATATACTCCTCTGGCGTGTCGATCATCAGATGCACGTCGAGGGGCAGCCGGGTTGCCTTGCGGAGGCACTCGACCACCGGAATCCCGATGGAAATGTTGGGGACGAAGTGGCCGTCCATCACATCCACGTGGATCACGTCCGCGCCGCCTTCTTCCACCGCGCGAACTTCCTCACCGAGCCTGGCAAAGTCGGAAGCCAGGATAGACGGGGCGATCTCGATTCTTGCGTAGGCCATGAAGGCTAAATTCTAGCACAGGGGGTTTGCGGGTTGGGGAAGGCTCTTGCGCCCGGAGGCACCAGTTTCAGAGAGCCAGCGTCATTGGCCGACTTGCAGCGTGATCATGGTATTTGCATCCACAGGATGACCCCGCCCCGGCGTTTCGGCGACAACGATGTTACCGCTTCCTGATCCGGCAATCACACCTGGCACTGCACCGGGGGCGGAAGGCGGCGCGGAGGGGGTCGCGATTTTCGCAACCTTGAGTCCGGCGCCGTTCAGCTTCGACAAAGCTTCGTTCAGAGGGAGTCCCACAAGATCGGGCATCACGTACGTGGCGGGGCGGGGCCCGAGCGAAACCAGAAAGTTTTCGTGCGGCGTGGCCGCATCGGTACTGCCCGGCGCGGGATCCTGCTGCAGAACGAGGTCCTCCGAAGTGTCCGGCAAGTATACGCTTGAGACTTCGCCCACCTGCATGCCCGACTGCAACAGTTCTACCTTGGCGGCGCGCACGCTTCGGTCATCGATCTGCGGGACGGTCTCCCTCTGCGGCCCAAGGCTCAGGACCACGTGCGCGAACTGGCCCTTCTTGACCGTCGTTTGGGGCGGCGGGCTTTGCCTCACCACGGCGTCTTTGGGCAGGGGATTGTAAATGCTGTCTTCGACCTTCATCCCGATGCCGCGCGCCAAGAGTGTATGTTGCGCCTCGCTTGAGCGCTTGCCGGTAACGTCCGGCACCTGCACCTCGCGGCCCTGCACGGCGTAGCGCATGGCCGTGAGCGCGCTCAGAAATGCCACCGACGCGAGAATGAACAGCATCAGGGACATTCGGAACACCCATTGCACGCGTTCGCGGATTGTCATCGTTGTTTCATACCTTTCGCCAACGAGCCTAGCATCTTTTCGGGATTGGAACGCCGCAAGGTTCCAAGCCTGAAATCGCCTCGCTTGTTTGCGTGGTTCAATGCCGCTCCAGGACGGCGGCGAAAAACCCGTCTGTCGCCTGCTCGCCAGGAAGAGTTCTGAATTGCCCGGAAGCGTCGATTAACTCTGAGGGTTGAACCCCGGGCGCGAGGTATTTTTCGAGCGTTGCGCTTACCGTGGGACCCGCCACGTGCTTGATCGATTGGTTTTCCCGCAACGCCAACGCGACCACTTCTTCATTCTCGTCTGGTTCGAGCGAGCAGGTGGAATACACAAGCCTGCCGCCGGGGGCGAGGCCCTCCAGCGCTCTGCAAAGAATAGCCACCTGCAATTGGTGAAGCTCGGGCAGTTGCTCGGGACGAAGCCGCCAGCGAATCTCCGGATGGCGCGAAAGCGTGCCCGTCCCGGAACAAGGAGCGTCCACGAGAATCCGGTCGAAACCGATGCGAAAGGGCAGGGGTTTGGTGGCGTCCAGATTTATCAGAGTGACCTGCGCCAGGTTGATCCGCTTGAGCTGTTCGCGCATCGCCCTCAGGCGATGTGGATGCAGATCGGCCGCTACCACCGTGCCCTTTGCATCGGCTCCGCGCGCGAGAGTCGCCGTCTTTCCGCCGGGTGCGGCGCAAAGATCGAGGACGCGATCGCCGTCGCGCACGTCGAGCAGGAGGGAAACGGCCTGCGACGCTTCATCTTGAATCGAAATTTGCCCCGTGAGAAATGCCACGGTCCTCGCCGGACTCCCTCCGCTCACGGCGAACGCCGAGCGCAGAAGCCGGCCTTCGTCCGTCGCCATGCCGGCTTTCTTGATCTCCGCCAGAACGAGTTCCCGGTCGGAGGGATCATGCAGCGCGCAGCTCAGGCGAGGCGTGCGATTATTTGCTTCGAGCAAAGCTGTGGTTTTTGGCTCGCCAAAGCGCGCCAGCCAGCGCTCCACCATCCATAGTGGATGCGAATGCAAAATGCCCAGGCGTTTGGCGGCGGGTAAATCCGCCGGCAGGAATCGCGCGGCGGGCGCGTCAGCTTCGGCGGCTAACTTGCGCAGCACCGCGTTTACCAGCGAAGCCGCAGACGCTTTTCTCGCGTGTTTGACGAGTTCTACCGATTCGTTCACCGCCGCGCGCCCCGGGATTCGATCGAGAAATCGCAGCTGATACAGGCCGATCCGCAACGCGATGGCTACCGCCAGATCGAGCCGTGCGACGGGTTTCTTCAGTTGGCGTTCGAG
The DNA here is from genome assembly GCA_964600355.1 of uncultured Acidobacteriaceae bacterium. GTDB lineage: Bacteria > Acidobacteriota > Terriglobia > Acidiferrales > UBA7541 > Palsa-295. The sequence continues at coordinate 3,627 of CAZRKW010000087.1, read as the reverse complement.
CAGAAAGTCGAGCAGGCCACGCCAGCGCAGCACGCCCATGGTGAGTTCGGTGGCCAGCGCAGCGTCTTCGTTCTTGATACCAGGCCCCAGCACCGTGTGCAGCACCTCACTAGCGTAGGCGCCTTCGGCTTCCACGCGCCGCAGGGTCTCGAACGCAATTTTCCGCGCTGTGCTAATTGCCAAATTTATCGCCGGGAACGAGCCGCGCGCCGTTTGCGAATTCGCGCGCAGTGACCTTCTTGCGTCCTTCCATTTGTACGGATTCCAATTCTAGCGAGGTGCTGTTGCCCGCGGCGACCCGCACTTCACTGCCTTTGATCAGCAGGGCGCCAGGAGCGGTGGTTTCAGACGCTTCTTTCGCAGGCTTTCCCCACACGTGGCACGTCTTTCCGCGAAAAGTAGTGAACGCGCCGGGCCACGGCTGGAACGCGCGCATGCGGTCGTAAATGTGCTGCGCATCGAGCGACCAGTCGATGCGGCCGTCTTCTTTCTTCAGGGACGGCGCGAACGTTTTCTGCGAATCGTCCTGCGGGATGGGAACAAGCGCGCCGCCGGTGATCCCTCGAAGCGTTTCCACCATCAAAGGTGCGCCGGCCTCCGCGAGCCGCGTATAGAGTTCGGGAGACGTCTCATCCGGTCCAATCTCTGTTTCGTACTTCAGCAGCATCGGGCCGGTGTCGAGGCCGGCATTGATTTGCATAGTCGTGAGGCCCGTGCGTGTTTCTCCATTGGCTATAGCCCAGTGGATCGGGGCCGCGCCACGGTATTTCGGCAGAAGGGAACCGTGAAGGTTGATCCATCCCAGCCGGGGCATCGCAATGAGCCGCGCGGGGATGATCTGCCCGTAGGCGATAATCACCACCACATCCGGTGCGATGCTCTTCAAATATTGCTGAGCGGCTTCCTCTTTGATCCGTTCCGGCTGATAGACGGGCCGGCCCGCTTCGAGCGCGACCTTCTTCACTGGGGAGACCGATATCTCTCCTCCGCGGCCACGCGGCCGGTCCGGCTGAGTGATGACTCCTGCTATTTCAAAATCAGGCTGGACGATCAGTTGGCGCAGGGCGGGCACGGCGAAAGCGGGGGTGCCGCAGAAGACGATTCGCAGCGGCATGGCGATTTACCACTCGCCGGCTTTTTTCATCTTTTTGATCTTGCGCTTGATCATGTCGCGCTTGAGCATGCTGAGGTGGGTGATGAAAAGAACGCCCCGGAGATGATCGATTTCATGGCAGAACGCGCGGGCCAGCAGGCCTTCGCCGCGCATTTCAAAGTCCTTGCCGGCTGCGTCCTGCGCGCGCACGGTCACATACTGCGGCCGCTCGACGTTGCCGCGAAATCCCGGAACCGAAAGGCAGCCTTCTTCTTCGCGCTGGGCTCCTTCGGAATGAATGATTTCAGGATTCGCGAGCACGAGCTTGGCCTCGGGATTTTTGCCATTGCTTACGTCGATCACCGCGACCCGCACCCCTATGCCGATCTGCGGCGCAGCGAGGCCCACACCCTGCGCGGCGTACATGGACTCGAACATGTCCTCGACGAGTTTTTGGAGCTCCTCGTCGAACTTTTCAACCGTTTTGGCCGGTGTTTCGAGGACCGGGTCGCCGTATTTAACGATTGGATGAATCATCGTGCCTTGTTCCTGATCTTCCTTATTGAAATTGCCGCCTAAAAGTTATCGAGCTGCCGCTGATAGCCGTCGAAATTCCTGCGCGTCTCGCCCAGGGAATCCCCGCCGAACTTTTCCAGGAATGCCGCCGCCAGTTCGAAGGCGACCATCGCCTCGCCGACGACGCCTCCGGCGGGCACCACGCAAACATCCGAGCGCTCATAGGCTGCTTTCACTGCTTCCTTGGTGTTCATGTCCGCCGTCAGCAGGGCGCGTCGCAGCGTCGAGATGGGCTTCAGGTAGCCGCGGACAATCACGTCCTGCCCATTGGTGATGCCGCCTTCCAAGCCGCCCGCGCGATTGGAGGAGCGGTCAAAACGCTTGCGCGTATCATCGTAGCGGATTTCGTCCTGCACTTCGGAGCCATAACTTCCGGCGTTGGCGACTCCAGTGCCGATTTCGACAGCCTTTACCGCTTGAATGGACATAACGGCGCGCGCGATCCGCGCGTCGAGCTTTTCGTCCCACTGCGCGTGCGTGCCGAGGCCAACGGGCACGCCGCGGGCCACCACTTCGAAGATTCCGCCCACCGAATCGCCCGCACGCAGCACGTGATCGACTTCCGCTTTCATGCGCGCTTCGGTGCCCGGGTCGATGCAGCGCAGCGGCGATTCGAGGTTTTCGCAAACCGCCACGATCTCTTCCCATCGTGCGTCGCGTTCGAGGCGCACGTGGCCCACGGCCACCGTGTGGCTGAGCACCTCGATGCCGAATTCCCGCAGCAGGCACTTCGCCACCGCGCCTGCCGCCACGCGCGCCGCCGTTTCGCGGGCAGAGGCCCGCTCGAGCACGTAACGCGCGTCATGAAAATCGAATTTCTGCGCCCCCGGAAGATCGGCGTGGCCGGGGCGGGGCGCGGTCAGGTGGCGCTGGGCATCGTCGGCCCCATCGCTATCTTCCACCGGGAGAGCTTTCTCCCAATTTTTCCAGTCGCGATTCTCGAGACGCATCGCGATGGGCGCCCCAATGGTTTTGCCATGCCGCACGCCGGCAAGGAAGTCTGCCTGATCCTTCTCGATACGCTGGCGTCCTCCGCGCCCGAACCCCAGCTGGCGGCGGTGAAGCTCGCGCCCCACGAACTCGAGATCGACCGGGACGCCCGCCGGCAGGCCGGAAAGCCAGGCCAGCAGGGCCTGCCCGTGGGATTCCCCGGCAGTGACAAATCGCAGCATGTTCAGTTGGGCCTCATCCTGTAGGACAAACGAGAGATTCTACCGGACGCAGCGCCGGGCGTAAAGTCGATCGCGCTTCGGCGATCGCGCTTCGGCGGCGGCACCTGTGGTAGCATTTTGGTTACTGTGCTCTCGCTCCTTGGACCCGAGGTCGAGCTAGCTCCATCTACTAAGCGGAGTGTTACCCGCCTGTCGGTTTTGCATTATTCGCTTGTCGCCGTTACGAGCCTGCTTCTCTCAGCCGCGTTTTTCATGAATGCTCCACCGCATTGGGTGTTTACGACGATGGCGATTACAAGTGGCGCGGCCGCATATTTCTCAGGAAGAATTCGTTCGCTTCGGAACCCCGGGCAGATATTGCCGCGATGAAAATCGTGTGAGCCTCGGCGTTTACATCCAGGTGCCATTCTGCCAGACGAAGTGTACCTACTGCAATTTCCACACGGGTGTGGTTTCGCGCGATCGCTACGGCTTGTACGCAGATGCGGTGTGCCGCGAGATTGCGCTGGCAGCGGAAGAGAACGGCGGCGCCGGTGCTACGGAGAATGCGGTCGATACGGTCTACTTTGGCGGCGGTACGCCTAGCCTCCTCGAGCCCTCCGACCTGGCGAAGATGGTGGATCGTCTCCGCCCGCGTTTCCTGATGGCCGGGACTGCGGCGTCCGGGCTTGCGGCGCAACCGGAAATTACGCTGGAAGCTGACCCGGAAACAATTACTGCGGAGAAGGCGGCGGCTTGGCTGGTGGCCGGTTTCAATCGCATCAGCCTGGGGGCGCAGTCGTTCGA
>CAZRKW010000086.1:0-14803 GCA_964600355.1 uncultured Acidobacteriaceae bacterium | reverse complement strand
CCGCAAAGCACCGCGGACGGCCTTGGAGAACACTGTCGGATCGTTACCGTCTGTCACAGCCATATTCGATGATTTCCTCATCGCGAAAGCTTCTCGCTATTAGACGCAACAAACGGCTGAGGCGATTGCACCGAATCGTTAGGAACATAACCGCTGGCCCCCGCATTTGCCGGGAGGTTACCGGATTGAGACTGCCCCGCCTGCCCCTTGTTCCAATGCTCGACAGACGCCGGGGAGCCGTCCTGCAGTTTGGCGGCATAGACCATCTTCCACGATCCGGGCGCAAAAGCGATATAGATCATTTCCTTGTTCTCGGAGTTTTCCTTGGGCTTCCCCTCTCCATTTCCGCCGGAGTCGTTATGGCTCTTGGGGTCGGTTCCTGCCGGGCGCCGGCCCGCGCTTTTGAACGTGAGGGTGCCTCCTTCAATCGACATCTCATCCGCATGGAGATAAATCGAATCCCCCGATTGCCCGTGCTCGCCGTCGCGCTCGCGATTGAGCAGAACGCACCAATAATAGCTTCCGTATTCGATCGCTGACATTCGCCCTCCTTGTTGCGACAGTCTAGTTGAGGGCCGGACGGTTCGTCTATAAGGGAAGATACTCAGAATCCGTGAGGGAAGAGCCTAGCACCGCCGCAACCTCAAACGAATCAGTCTCTTCTGTGTGAGGCCTCCGTTCAACTTTGAACAATCTCACAGGGATTGCACTTGTAGGGAGTTCCCTTGGGTAGAGACAATAGAGTCAACAAGTGGGCCTGCCCGCCGATTGCATACTGTGCGGGAAAATACTTGCCGAAGGCAGGTGGCAGAATGTACGACCATGACGAAAAATTGAAGGGTGCGACATCGGCCAGCCAGGCGGAACGGCGCGGATCCAACCGGCACCCGTTTATAGCCGCGGCAGACGTGGTGGAATTGGGCACAGGCGCGGTGTTTTCGACTCGCACCACGGACCTCGGGCCCGGCGGGTGTTTCGTGGATACGCTGGTTCCCTTCGACGCGGGCTCCCACGTTCGCGTGACGATCCGCGAGGGCAGTCACCGCTTTGAGGCCACCGGAATCGTGGTGTATTCGCAATCCGGGCTTGGAATGGGCATCGCGTTTGACGACATAAAGCCAGAACAGCGCAAGACCCTGGCCATCTGGCTGGGTGAAGAAGTCAGCCAGCGCGAGGAACATCCCGTGGCCGCAGCACCGCCTGCGAAGCCACAGCCCATGTTGCCTCACGGCTCCGATCGGGAATCGCTGGTGCGGCTGGTGAGACTGATGATCAAGAAGGGCATGCTGACGGAACCGGAAGCAACCGCAATTTTCGGAAATCCTATGCCGTTTTGAAGCTCTCGCTATGTTTTCGCGAGACCTCGCAAGCTGACTCGATTCGTTGTGAAGACTGGATTCCTGACCATGAAGCGAAAAAAGCTCGGCGAAGTTCTGCGCGACCGCGGACAAATATCTTCCGCCGACCTCACGAAGGCCATTGAGGATCAGGAAGGCAAGCTCGTCCATCTGGGCGAACTCATGCTGGAGCGCGGCTTCGTATCGAAGCCCGATTTAGCCTCCGCTCTGACCGAAGTCACGCGCGTTCCTTACCTCGATTGCGAAAAGGTCCGCATCGACCCGGGCGTGCTTCCATTGGTGCCGCAGGCGCTCGCAAAGAGATGCTGCGCTCTCCCCATCGAAACGCAAGGCACCACCAAACTCGTGATGGTGATGGCCGAACCCCAGAACCTGCGGATCATCGACGAACTGCGCTTCTCGACCGGGATGGAAATCGTGGCGCGGCTCGCGTTCCGCGACGAGATCGAAAAAGCCATCGAGAAGTGGTATCGCAAGGCACCCGCTGAAGCGGGAACTGCGGATGCGGCCACAAACACTGGCGACCCGCGCGTGGAGTTCATCTCCTCAAGTTCGCTGCGGCGGAATGTGGAAGCGGTTCACGGGATGCAGGCGGAACTTCTGCAGAAGTCCACACCGGCCGTGAGGCTGGCGGCTTCCATCATCGCGGCAGCGGCGGAAAAGCAGGCGACCGATATTCATATCGAACCGCAAGCCGCCGACTCGGTGGTGCGTTTTCGCGTAGATGGCCTGCTGCGCGATTATCAGCGTATTCCGCAATCGCTGCAAAACTCGGTGGTGTCGCGCATCAAAATTCTGTGCGATATGGATATCGCCGAACGCCGCGCTCCCAAGGCGGGACGGTTTCTTGTAAAGATCGCAAATCGCCGATTGGACATCCGCGTTTCTACACTGCCGACGCAATATGGGGAAAAGATCGTCCTGCGGCTGTTGGACGCCGAAGCTCCGCAGCAGGACTTCGCTGCACTCGGCTTCCCCGCGGAGATCGCGGAGGCGTTCCAGCAGATGCTGGATCTACCCCAGGGGATGATCCTGGTCACCGGTCCTACGTGCTCAGGCAAGAGCACGACGATTTACTCGGCGCTAAACTTCGTGCGGAAGCCCTCCATCGATATCGTTACGGTGGAAGATCCGATCGAATATGCATTGCCGGGGTTGAACCGAGTCGAGGTGAATAGCAAGGCCGGGCATACGTATGCCGCGTGCGTGCGCTCCGCGCTGCGCCAGGCCCCCAACGTGATCATGATCGGCGAGATTCGGGACCAGGAAACGGCGGAGATTACCATGAAGGCCGCGCAGACCGGCCAGCTCGTGCTTTCCACGCTGCACACCAACGACAGCGTTTCGGCAATCACGCGCTTGATCGATCTAGGCCTGCCTGCATTTCAAATCGCATCATCCCTTACGGGAGTGGTTGCGCAGCGGCTGATCCGGAGGTTGTGCGCATGTCATAAGGTGGTAGGCGCGAGCCCCGAATTCGTTTCACGGCTCAAGGGCGCTGGCGTGGCAAAGCCTCCCGAGATGGAAAGCGTTCCGGTGGGATGTGAACTGTGCGACCTGACCGCCTACAAAGGACGCATCGGCATCTTCGAATTGCTGACATTTAACGACTCCATTCGCTCGGCGATCCGTTCCGGAGCGCGCAACGAAGATATCCGCGAGCTGGCTCGGCAGAATGGAATGAAACTGATGCAGGAATACGCGCTCGAACGCGTGCGAGAGGGTGTGACGACGATTGAAGAAGTCCTGCGCGTGATTCCCGTCGAACCGATTGCTTCGTCGTGCTGCCAGACATGCGGCACGGACATTTCGTCTTCCTTCCTGTTTTGTCCGTTTTGCGGCGCGAAGGCGCCCAATCCAGTCGCGGCAAAACCCCGAAAACGTTCCCTCGCTGGGCAAGGAGCCGTCAGAGAATGAGTTCCGAGATACCGCCCAACCAATCGCGGCTGGTGTACCGCTTTTCCAGCCTGCGCGATCTCTCCGTTACCTACGAAGGCCACAGCGAGGAGGTTGCTACACGGCCGCCCGATATCAGCACCCGCGGGATGTTCATCAACACAACGAAGAATTTCCCCGTGGGCGCAGTGCTGACTGTGAGTTTCAAACTGGCCCATTCCGGCGTCGAAGTGACTACCCGAGCCGAGGTACGGTACTGTCTCGCCGGGGTGGGAATCGGGGTCGAATTCCTGGAAATTTCCCCCGAATATGTCCGGGCGATCGAAGCCGAAATCAGCCATCCGCCCCAATCGGAAGTGCGAACGGGCAAGGGCGTAGCACCTGGAAAGCCGCTGAAGTCCTAGGACTCTGCATTAAATTCCTGCATCGGGAATTTTTTCCCGATCTTTTCCATTCCTGGAGTTCTAGAACCACCATAACCCGCATGAAATCAATCGGGCTTACCTCTGTAGTGGTGGCCTTGACCGTGCAGCGGTGAGGGGACTGGGGGGACTTATGGGAGAGCGTAGGAAAGCACGGCGGTACGAGGTCTATTTACCCTTGCAGGTATGCCTGTCGCGTCATCGCCCTACGGAATTCCACACCGCGCAACTGCGGGACATTTCGCGTTCTGGACTGTACTTTCACTCCACCACTCCGTTCAAGTCGGGCGCTGGCATGGAGCTTACTTTTGCACTGCCAACGGAACGGGAACGAGGCAAATCGGTGTTGGTACGCGCGAGCGCTAGAGTGCTGCGCGTCTCCCAAATTGACGGCGATCTGGGACCCGTCTACGGCGTAGCGGCCAGCATCGACCGGCTCGACTTTGTCCGCCCGGTGGTAACGGCCGCGGCCTAGCTGTCGATCAATCCAGCTGCCGATCCATCACGGATTCGCCAGAAGGGTGTCTGGCGTGTCTCTTCCCTTTGCGTCTACAATCCCTGAATGCCTCACAGTTACTCCGGCGAAGAGTTGCGTGAGGCGGAGCGTGCTATTTTACGGGCGCTTTGCCAGCCGCCGACCACACAAGCCCTGCGCGAACGTATCGGCCAGGAATTAGCTTCTTATCAATGGCGGGTGGAGGATCACCGGGTGATTTTCGATGCGCTTCAGAGAAGCCGGAGCGCCAAGGCTTCCTCGTTGCAGGAACAATTGCGGGCGCACGCGACGCGGATGGGATTCCCCGATATTGACTGGGATGCCTTCCTCGTGCCGGGCGAGGAAAGTCGGGAAATCGAGAAGTGGGTCTCTCGTTTGAAAGCAACTGCCACGTCCGGCTGAGGCGCTTGTTACTTCGAAGGAGCGGCGAGTTCGAAGTCGATGAGCTGGCGCAGCGCGTTCGGGTCTCCACCCGCCACCGGGCGTCCATTGACGAATACGGTGGGAGTGCCGCTAACGTTGAGCGCCGCGCCATCCTGCTGATTCGCCTCGACGGCCTTTGCGGCCTCCGGTGACGCGAGGCAAGCCTTGAAGGTGTCCCCGTTCAGCCCGAACTGCACGGCGAATTCATTCAGCTTATCCCACACATTTTCGGGGGTAATGGAATCCTGGTTTGTGTAAATCGCGTCGTGCATCTTCCAGAAAGCATCAGGTGACTGCAGGAACGCGCAGCGTCCGCCAATCGCGGCCGTCTTGGCCCAGGGATGGACCTGCTCCAGCGGAAAATCCTTGAATACCAAGCGCAGCTTGGATTTGTACTGATCGAAGAAATCCTTGAGAACCGGTTCCAGCTGGCGGCAATTCGGGCACTCGAAGTCGCCAAATTCGACGAGGGTTACGCGCGCATCCGCGGGGCCTTTTACCGGGTTCCCTTCGATGTGCATCTTGGCGCGGGCGGAGGCGTAGGGATCGGCGGCCATATCGAACATGTCGCCGCGGAAAAGCGTTTTGCCGTCTTTGCTGACGTAGACTTCGCCGTTATCGCTGTGGTCGTTCAGAGTGACCTCGATGGGAACCAGATAGTAGTCGGACGCGGTCGATTGGGCGAGCGGGCCGAGCTTTACCTTGAAATCCGCGCCCCAGGCAAACAGGTTGCGGACGAAGGCTTCAGTGGTCTTGAGAATCTGCGCCTGGTCGGCGGTCGGCGAGGCGGCCGCCGGTGTAGCCTTGGAACCTTGCGCGAGGGTTGGCAGCGCGCTGAGCAGTATTGCGACCGTGTTGAGAATCAGCTTTCTTGTAAGCATTTGAGCCGGTCTCCCTTGGTTTCTCTCTTGTAGCGGAATCGAACGTGCCATCCGCGTTTTCCCGGTTGTGATGCCGCCCGCATGAAAAGCGTTTGAACCTGACTGCGCCTATACGGCAAATTTCTGCGCGAGCGGGAAACGCCGTCCCACGCTAAAGGCCTTCGAGGTGACCTTCAGCCCCGGGGGCGCCTGCTTTCTCTTGTACTCGTTGCGATCCACCTGGAGCGCGACACCGCGCACCAGGTCCAGGGAGAATCCGTAATGCTGGGCGATCTCTTCCGGACTGCGAAGGTCCTCGACATAGGACTTGAGAATCCGATCGAGAACATCGTAGGGGGGTAGGCTGTCCTGATCCGTTTGATTCGGGCGAAGCTCGGCGGAGGGGGGTTTCGTCAGGCTCGCTTCCGGAATGCGCTGTCCGGCGCGATTGGCGACCCGTGCAAGCTCGTATACCATCGTCTTCGGCACGTCGGAAATCACGGCAAGGCCGCCCGCCATGTCGCCATAGAGCGTGCAGTAGCCCACCGCCATTTCGGATTTATTGCCCGTGCTCAACACCAGAGACCCGAATTTATTCGAGAGCGCCATCAGGAGATTGCCGCGGATGCGCGCCTGAATGTTTTCTTCGGCGACGCCGGCCTCGAGACCCGCGAAAGTGTCTTTCAGCGTGGCCCGGTAACTGTTGAACGTCTCGCTGATCGGGAGAGTCACAAGCTCGATGTCCAAGTTTGCGGCCAGCTTTCGCGCATCCAGGATGCTTCCCTCCGAGGAATAGGGGCCGGGCATGCTGACGCCAATGACGTTTGCAGCGCCGAGGGCGTCTGTGGCGATGGCCGCTACAAGAGCGGAATCGATGCCTCCGCTTAGGCCGATGACCACTTTGCGGAAGCCGCATTTACGAACGTAATCGCGAGTGCCAAGCACGAGCGCGCGGTAGGCGGCCTCAAGCTCGTCATCGATCTGCGGGTGGATGTCTCCCACTCCGGTGACCGTGTCGAAAAACACGAGATCTTCTTCAAACGATTTGGCGAGCGCGGCAACCCGGCCGTCGGGGAGGAAGGCGACACTCGAGCCGTCAAAGATCAGGCTATCGTTGCCGCCCACCTGATTGACGTACACGACCGGAACCTCGTGGCGCTTGGCCATGGCCTTCAGCATGTCGTGACGAACGCCGCGCTTGTCGATCGTGTACGGGGAGGACGAAATATTCAAAACGACCGAGCTTCCCTTCCCGATCAGCTCGCTGACCGGATCACGTTCATAGAGGCGCTGCGCCCAGAAATTCTTGTCGTTCCAGATGTCCTCGCAGATGGTGATACCCAGAGTTTCGGCGCCGAGAAAAAAGGCGTGCTGGGAAGTCGCGGGCTGGAAATAACGGGACTCGTCGAAGACGTCGTAGGTGGGCAGGAGCATCTTTCGCTGCTCGAACAGGATTTTCCCGTGGCCGATCACGGCCGCGCAGTTCGCGACGGGTTTGCCCGTATCGTCCTGCGCCTTGCCGACATATCCGACAACGGAGGGGATCGGGACAAGCTGAGCCAGGCGCGCGAGTGCTTCGTGGTTGCGGTGAACGAAGGCGGGCCGTTCGATGAGGTCCTGCGGCGGATAGCCGCAGAGGCAAAGTTCGGAGAACACCGCGATCTCCGCCCCACCCGCCTGCGCCGTGCGAGCCAGTTCCAGGACGCGTGCCGAATTGCCTTCGAAATTGCCAACGGTGGGATTGAACTGGGCTAGCGCGATCTTCATTAGAGGCACTAGCATACGGACCGCGCCGAGGCTTTTCAACCTCGAGAGCGGGACGAGTTGCGTTGCATGTTTCCCTGATGTGAGATTCCGGAGATCGTAGAACCGCCGAGCGGAGTTTCAGAAAACCGTATATCGGCATGTGACAGCGCGGCGCCGCGATCGTCAGCCTTGATGTAAGTCTCGCGGCGACAGCACTGGATCATTCAAGCGTCTCAGCGGGCGATTGGCAGCGCATTTGCTCCTGCATTCTGCAATGCGCTCTTGTTCTGGGATGGGCTGGTTTTGCCGCGTACGCGCCTGGACTGGAATCCTGGGGTGGGGGTGAGAGGGAGACCTGCGGGTCTCCCTCATTTAACGAGCGAACGAGAAATTAAAACGCTTTAGAACTTGCGGGACCACGCCTTCGGCCAGCGCTCGACCACGATTTTCTTATCCGTGTAAAACTCGATCGCGTCTCGCCCCTGGCCGTGAAGCACGCCCAGGAAGCTGTCGCGCCATCCGCTGAACGGGAAATAGGCCATGGGCGCGGCCACGCCGATGTTGATCCCCACGTTTCCGGCGGGAACCTCGTAGCGAAACTTCCGCGCGGAGGCGCCGCTGCTGGTGAAAATCGACGCCATGTTGCCGTAAGGGCTGCGCGAAAGAATCTCAATTCCCTCCTCAAGCGTCTTGGCGGGCACCAGGCTCAACACCGGGCCGAAGATTTCGGTGGTGGAAAGCGAGCTCGAAGATGGCACGTTGTCGAGAATCGTCGGCTTGAGGAAATTTCCTTTGCCGTTTCCCGTTCCATTGCCGGAACGGCCGTCGAGGAGCGGTTGCGCGCCTTCACTCGCGCCTTTGGCGATCAGGCTTTCGATGCGAGCCTTGCTCTCGGGCGTGATTACGGGCCCCATTTGCACGGACTCGTCCAGCCCGTTTCCTACATGAATAGCGCTGGCCGCGTTGACGATGGATTCCTTGAATTTCTTCTGGGCTTCGCCGACTACGACGGCCACCGACACCGCGAGGCAGCGCTGACCCGCGCAGCCGAAAGCGCTGTCGCTGATGATGCGCGTCGATGTCTCGAGATCCGCGTCGTCCAGCACCAGGACGTGGTTTTTCGCGCCTCCCTGGCACTGGACGCGCTTTCCGTACACGGCGCCCTGCGCGTAGACGTATTTCGCCACCGGCGTGGATCCTACGAAGCTGATCGCCCGTACGTCGGGATGCGCTAGCAACGCGTCGACGACCGGCTTGCCGCCGTGGATCATGTTCACCACACCCGGCGGAAGCTTCAGCTTTTCCATCAACTCGAAGACCTTCTGCGAGGTGAGCGGCACTCTCTCTGAAGGCTTGAGGATGAACGTGTTTCCGCAGGCGATCGCGTAGGGCAGGAACCAGAAAGGAATCATCACCGGGAAGTTGAAGGGCGCGATGGCCGCCGTGACACCGAGCGGCTGGCGAATCATCGTCTCGTCGATCCCGCTGGCGACGTCTTCCAGGTTGTAACCCTGCATGAGCGTGGGAATGCCGCAGGCGACTTCCACGTTCTCGATGGCCCGGCGCAATTCGGCACGAGATTCCGTGAGGGTTTTGCCGTTTTCCTTTGTGCAAATTCGAGCGATCTCCTCGACGTTGTCTTCGAGCAACTGCTTCAGCTTAAAGAGATACTGAATCCGATCCTGCGGAGGAGTGCGGCGCCAGTCCGGGTAAGCCGCAGCCGCGGCTCGAACCGCCGCGTCGACGTCGCCGGGCACACCGAGCGGCACGCGCGCGAGCAACTCCGACGTCGCCGGGTTCATAACGCCGAGAGATTCGCCGCTCGTCGACGCCTTCCATTCGCCGCCGAAGTGATTCCGCAATGCAACGGTGTTCGTCATAGGAGCCCTTTTCAGCTCATTGTCAGGTAAGTGTCAGGTCAGCGAGGGTGCGGTTTCCGTCGGCTTCTTCGTTATTTGCGACGGATCGGCGCCAACGCGGCCCGAACCTTCACCCTTCCCTGCCGCAGCCAGCTGGAAGTCATATTTGATGCTGGGCAGGTGCGGCAGAGGAGACGCGGGATCGGATTCGTTGACCCTTACGATCAGAGAATCCGTCACGCCGAAGACGGTGTCGGAATCGATGTGCGGATCGTTGTGTATGTAGAGAGCGGTTACGACCTCTCTGTAGCCCGGCGCGCCAATCAGGAAGTGAATATGCGACGGGCGAAAACCGTGGCGTTTCTGTGCGCGGATCATCTCGCCGACGGGGCCGTCCATGGGAATCGAATAGCCTGCGGGAACCTCGGTGCGGAAATAGTAGCGGCCTTCGGCGTCGGCGTGGAGAGTGCCGCGAAGGTCCATGTCGGTGGCGGCGTTCGGCTTCTGCAAGTCGTAATCGCCTTCCTTGTCTGTCTGCCAGACCTGGACGGACGCTCCGGGAATTCCCTTTCCGTTGGAATCCGTGACCTGGCCATACATCACGACCTCAGTACCCCTGATTTCCTTGACGATCGAATCACCGAGCTTGAATTCCGGCGAATTCATGCGATAGAAGGGGCCGAGCAGGCTTGCGTCCGTGTGCATGCCGGGTGTGCGTGCGTCGCTCATCAGGCCCACGAGGGAACTCAGGCCAAGCGTGTCCGAAAGCAAGATAAATTCCTGGCGATACGGAGTGCATTTCTGCCCCACTTCGGTGAAAAAGCGGATGCCTTCGAGCCATTCTTCCGGCGTCAAATTCACTTCGCGGGCAAACGCATGAAGGTGCCTGACGGCTGCATTCATGATTTCCCTGAATCGCGGGTTCGGCGTGGACGCCATCTGCGCCAGGACGGCTTCGACCACCGTGTTCTCATTGAGTTGTTGCATTCGGTTTTCCCCTTTCAGCTACGCGGATTACGCGTTTCGGCCACGCTCATGGAACGTTCGATCATACCCCGCAATTACTTTGCTGTCGCCCGAAGGAAAGCGCAAGCATCCGCAACGGGGTCCTCATCTACGGGCACGTCCCGGTATGGCAAGCGCGCTTGTTGTGCTCCCAAATTTCGCTCGTGTTCACCGGAACAAAATTATTGCGATTCGGCATCGATATTTTTGGCAGACTGCCCGCGTCGAGCACGTCGGTTTCCCGTACGATGCCATTCTTGTACAAGAGGAAGGCCGTGAGCGAATAAACTTCTCCAGCGCTCAGCGATTCACCGTGCCCGCGCGGCATGGCCCGGTTGATCCAATCCCAGACGGTGGTTGCGAACGGCCAATAGCTGCCTACCGTCTGCCTGGGCTGTATCGAGGTGAGGGTGCCACTCCCTCCCACGAGCGCGGGACCAAGCGGACTCCCCTGCAAATTCTGGCCGTGGCAACTGGCGCACTTTTCCGCGAAAATCGGGGCGCCATCTTTCGCGCTGCCGCTCCCGGGAGGCAGCCCGTTGCCGTCAGGCCCGACGGTGATATCCCAAGCCTTGATTTCCGCCTCCGTAGGCGACCTTCCTACGTTTTTATAATCGCGCGTCTGCGCGCCGGTCGCTATGACGCACATCACGATTCCGATCAGGGGCACGACCGCCCTAGGCGAACAGGGCATTCTGCACGCTCCCATCCCGGTTCACCTTCCAGGGCTGAATCGCATTGAAGTGACCGATCACAATCGAGGTGCTCCTGAAGAAATCGAGCTGGACGCCCCAAATTTTCGCGAGATCAGCCATCGTGGGCTGGACTTCGCCCTGATCGTCCAAGCAGCGCGCCTGGAGGATGGTTTCTTCCCCATCCCAGGTCCAATCCATGCCGAACCGTGTGTGCGACTTGGAATGAGCCGGGCCCTGTATTTGGGCCTCTTTCCAGGTTCGGCCACGGTCGGTCGATACTTCAACCTTGCGAATTGTGCCGCGGCCAGACCAGGCTAACCCGCTGATCTCGTAGAATCCGGGCGCAGGAAGCTTCTGTCCGCCGGACGGTCGCGTGATCACCGAACGCGGCCCGAGTTCGAATTGAAACCAGCGCGCCTTGCCGTCGAGCCGCAAGCTCGGATATTTCGTCGATTCCATCATTCCCATGTACGGCTGATCCACCACCTTGATGCGGCGCAGCCACTTCACGTTGTTGATGCCTTCCCAGCCGGGCACGACCAGACGCAGGGGGTAGCCCTGCTCGGGGCGGATCGCCTCGCCATTCTGGCCGTAAGCGACAAGGACATCATCAAGGGCCTTCTCCAGGGGAATGCTCTTCGCATGCTTCCCTTCTTCGGAGCCCTCCGCGATGATCCAGGTGGAACCTTTCTGCACGCCTGCCCGATCGAGAAGCAGCGAGAGCGGCACGCCGGTCCAGATGCTGCAGCTGGTGAAGCCGTGCGTCTCGCGCACCGTAGCTTCCACGGCCACGCGGGCCGCGCCACCGGGACCTGCCGTCGAGCTGTTGGCGTTGCACTCGATAAAATGGGGTCGCGAGACTGAGGGCAACCGCTTGAGGTCCTCCACCGTAAAGATCACGGGACGGTCCACCATTCCATGAATCATCAGGCGGTGTTCGTGCGGGTCGATATCGGGCGGCTCATGGGCGTGCGAAATCACGTAGTGCAAAGGGGACGGCGTGATGAATCCCACGGTGTCCTGCAACGGCGTGCGCAGACCGAAATCTCTGGGAGTTCCCGCTGGCATGCCTCCGGGCGGGTACATGTCGCCCATCGTTCCCGAGCGAGCCGCGGTTTCGAAGCGCGAACGCTCGCCGTAAGCATGCAATTTTTTAAGATCAGGAGCGGTGTTCCCAGGTTCGGCCGTCTGCGCTCCGGCAGAGGTTCCGATCGCCCCGGCGGACAATCCCGCGAGGACTGCTTTCTTTAGAAATTGCCTCCGCCCTTTTTCGCGAGCGCTCATGCGTGGCTCCTTCCGCTCCAGGCCGAGCATAATCTACACCGGGCGGAACGAGCGCGCAATCGCAGGGAACCAACGTGTGAAGGCGAGGGAGAGCGGGAGATAAAACGAAAAAGGGCCGGATAGACTTTCGTTTCCGGCCCTCTTCCCGGTGGCATTGTGATCTTCTTGTCTATCGATCCGGACGATAAAATCCGGGTGTTCGGTGGGTCAATAGCCTGGAGCAGTCGTTTGTATCCACCCTGCAAATACTGCGAATGCTGTAGGAATGCGCTTGGCTCAGGAATCCACCGGGAAGCAGATTCTTAGCGCGAGCTCTTGCCGCCACCGGGATGTAGCGTAACGCGCTGCACGCGCCAGTTGAGGACCTCGCCGACGTACAGTTCGTTCTCGCTCTGGCAATCGATCGCGTGAACCGTGCCGAACTGTTTCGGTCCCTTGCCGGCGGAGCCGAATTTCCCGACCACGGTGCCATCGAGCTCCAGCTTATAGATTTCGCCGTTATCAAAATTGCCGGCGTCGTTTGAATTGGAAGCATAGAGGTATTGATGCGGCCCCGGCGTGATGCACATCGCCATGGGCGAACCGATGCCGGTATATTGCGTCTTGAAATTGCCGTCGTTGTCGAATACCTGGATGCGCTTGTTCCCGCGATCCGCGACGTAGACGTTGCCTTTGGCATCCACCGCGATCGCGTGGGGAGTATTGAACTGGCCTTCGGCGCTGCCATAGGATCCCCAGGTTTTGACGAACCGGCCATCCTTATCGAACTTCGCGATGCGAGCATTGCCTGCCGAGCCGTGGCCGTCGGCCACGAAGATATTGCCGGCAGCGTCCCACGCAACATCCGCCGGAGCACCAAAGTTATCTCCCAATACGCCGGCTCCGGGGCCGCGTCCGCCGAAAGCGTTCGCCGCAGGCGCCGGCCTGGATTCCGGGGGCATGGATGGAACCGTAACCGATTCGGGCTTTCTGCCGAAGGTCATCACGATGCGGCCCTGCGGATCGAATTTGATGATCATGTTCGACCCTGAATCGACGGCCCAGATATTGTCCTGGGGATCGACGCGGACATTTTCCGCCCATACAAAACCGTAAATTTCCTGGCCCATCTCGCGGACGTAGTTTCCGTTCTGGTCAAACTCGAACAGCCGCGTACCGCCGCGGGCGAACGTACGCGAGGTGCCCGTGCTCAGATTCACCGAGCCGGTCCGCGTGAAAACGAAGATGTGGCCCTTGGAATTGTGCGCCACCCCGGCCGGTTCTCCCATATAGATGTGCTCCGGCCATTTCAGGAAGGCGGAGTTGGTGTCGTAGGAAAGCTCCGACTGCGCGTAGACGGCGCCTGCGCCCAGCAGCGCCAGCATCAACATCGAAATCTTTAAGCGAAAATTCATGCGCGATCTCCCAGAATCCTTTTTCTCAATTCGTTTCAGTGGAAACCTACTTCGAGGCGCGGGCCGAAGCCGAGCCGGGATGCAGAATGATTTTCTGTACGCGCCAGCTGGTGATTTCCCCGATCAGCAGCTCGTTTTCGTGACGGCAGTCGATCCAGTGCGTGGTGCTGAATTCGCCCAGCAGCTTGCCGGGCGTTCCGAACTTGCCAAGGACCGTGCCATCCAGCTCCATCTTGTAGATTTCGCCCGACACCGGAAAATATCGTGAATCGCTGGTATCGGGATTGGAGTTGGAGGCGTACAGATACTGGTGCGGCCCGGGGGTGACGCAAATGGCCCAGGGAGCGCCGACGTTATCGATGATTTTCTTCAGGTTCAAATCGTTGTCGAGAACCTGAATGCGCCGGTTGCCGCGATCGCCGACATAGACATTGCCCTGCGCATCGGCCGCGATGGTGTGCGGGGTGTCAAACTGCAGAGGTTCTTTCCCCTTCGTGCCGACGGCCTTCACGAATACGCCGTTCTTGTCGTACTTCACAATCCGCGAATTCCCGTAACCATCCGCGATGAAAATATTACCGGCGGGATCCCAGGCAAGATCGGTCGGGCGGTTCAAGATGTAAGGCTGAGCCGGCGGTGGCGGCGCGCTGTTGGCGGGCGTCGCGGGGATTCGTCCTCCTCCCGCTTCCGGCTTACGCCCCAGGACCATGATCACGCGGCCCTGCGGGTTGAACTCCACGATCATGTTGGAGCCTTCGTCCACCACCCAGATGTTGTCCTGCGGATCGACGCGTACTCCGTGAGCCATCTCGAAAGCGTACAGCCCGTCGCCGACTTCCCGGACGAATTCACCGGTGCGGTCGAATTCGAACAGGCGAGTGCGTCCGCTGCGCGTGAACACGAAGAAGTGTCCCTTTGAGTTCGAGGCGACGCCAATTCCCTCCCCCATGTACAGGCCCGCGGGGAGCTTGATAAAGTTGGGCACCGAGGTAAACGGGATATCGGGCGCCGCGGCGTACGCGGAAGGGCGCGGAGGCACCTGGTTCTGGCCGAAGGCTGCGCAACTGAAGGCCACCAAGCCGATCAGAGAGCTAAACAGTTTAAGATTCCGTTTCACCGAAAACCTCCTGCAAAATTTCGATCCGGGGTGCTTTACGACAAGAAAATAGCCGATGAACGTCCATTTCCATTTGAAATTGTGCGGTAGCCCTCCGGCCAGCGCGGATCATATAACAGCATCTTTTACAATACAACCTGCCGTCGCCGCCTGTGTCGTTAGCACACGGTATGTCACTTCTTTTGGACGCCTTGAGCGGGTGGGAAGGTCGATCTGGAACGGCCGACGCAAGTGGGACGAGCCTTGAA
>CAZRKW010000085.1:0-15151 GCA_964600355.1 uncultured Acidobacteriaceae bacterium | reverse complement strand
AAAAGGACGGCACGCTGACCAACACCGCGGGCGAGGTGCAGTTGACGCATCGCTCAATCGACCCGCAAGGCCCGCGCAGCGACTTCGATCTGATCCGCATCCTGTCGCACCAATTGGGTATGCTCGGGCTTGGCTCGCCCATCAAACTGCGCACGCCGGAAGCTGCATTCGACGAGATTCGGCAAAACGTGGCGGGCTACGGACTTTCGCACGCGAATCTGTTGGCGGGCGGCTCGGAAATCGCCACGGCAAGCCCCAAAAACGCGGAACCTTCTTACGACGTGCCCGCACGCGCGGTATTCTCTTCCAACGATTATTTGTTTACCAGCGGCACACTGGGCCGTTACTGTTCCAAGCTCACTTCGACCAACGAGGCAAAAGACAAGCCGTGGAGTTCGTCAGACAGTTCGTCAGCCAGCACCCAGTCCTGGTGGTATCGCTAGTCAAGATTGCCGTCCTGTTGTTTGTCGTGATGACGGCTTTGGCGTACCTCACCTGGTTTGAACGGAAAGTCGTCGCGCGCATCCAGTCGCGATGGGGGCCGTACTATGTAGGCGCCCACGGGCTGCTGCAACCGCTCGCGGACGGCGTGAAGTTCCTGTTCAAAGAGGACATGACGCCTCCGACGGCGGACAAATTCACCTACACCATCGCGCCTTTTCTCGCTCTGATGCTGGCGCTCACCGCCATCGCGCTGATTCCCTTCGGGTCGCCCGCCATACAGGTGCTCGGACAGCCGGTCTTCATGGTCTCGAACCTGGATATCGGGCTGCTCTTCCTTTTTGCGATCACATCGATTGGTGTTTACGGCGTGGCGCTCGCAGGATGGTCTTCCAACAGCAAGTATCCGCTGCTCGGCGGCCTGCGCAGCTCCGCGCAGATGATCAGCTACGAAGTTTCGCTCACGCTTTCGGTGGTCGGCGTGCTGCTGATCGCCGGGACGCTTAATTTCAACAGCATCATCAGCGGCCAGTCGGGATATTACTTCCACTTCATCCCCCGCTGGCACGTGATTCCGCAGCTCGTCGGCTTCCTGTGCTACATCACCGCCGCCATTGCGGAAACGAACCGAATTCCGTTTGACTTGCCCGAAGCCGAAACTGAACTGGTAGCCGGGTTCCACACCGAGTATTCGAGCTTTAAGTTCGCGATGTTCTTCATGGCGGAATACGCGAACATGATTACGGTTTCCTGCCTCGCTACGATTCTTTTCTTTGGCGGCTGGCTCTCCCCTTTTCCGGACAGCTGGTCGGGGCAACTGTTTATTCCAGGCGCCGGCCTTGTGCTGCTGGGGATGTATTGCGCGTGGGACACGGTGGTGAATATGCGCGGCATCGCGCAGCTTCAATTCGCCGTGGTTACCATGATGTGCCTCGTCGGCGGAGCGATCTGCCTGATGCCCGGAGTGCGGGAAGTGATTCAGGGGCCGTTCTGGTTCACCACCAAGGTGATCTTGTTTCTTTTCTTCTATGTCTGGACGCGCGGCACGCTTCCCCGCTTCCGCTATGACCAGCTCATGGACTTCGGCTGGAAGCTGCTGCTTCCCGTATCGCTCGCCAACCTGGTGGTCACCAGTTTCGTGATGATCGTTCCTTATCTGAGGCACGGATGAGCGTACCGTTCATCGTATTTTTCGCCTGCGCTTTTCTGGCCGTGCTGGGAGCGGTATTGCTGATTTTCTCCTGGGAGCCGATCCACAGCGCGCTGTCGCTCGTCCTGGTAATGATGTCTCTCGCGGTGCTCTATCTGCTGCTCGGCGCGGAATTCATCGCGGCCGTGCAGATCATCGTGTACGCGGGCGCCATCATGGTGCTGTTTGTCTTTGTGATCATGCTGCTCAATGCCGGCACCGAAGAGCGCACCGACGCGAGCAAGCTCGCGAAGCTAGCGGGCGTCCCGATGGGTTTCTTTCTGCTGCTCCTGATTGCGCGCTGGCTTTGGACCTCGGTGATCGGCACGACCATCGCCAACGGCTTGGGCGCGCGCTCGAACGCGGGAGTATCCACCCGCGAGCTTTCCCTGGTCCTTTTTCAGCAATACCTGTTCCCTTTTGAGGCAACTTCGATCCTGATCCTGGTCGCGCTACTCGGTGCGTGGATCCTGGCGAGGAAAAACGATTGAGCGTCATCCCGATTTCTTACTACCTGGTGCTTAGCGCCATTCTGTTTGGCCTGGGCGCGGTGGGTGTTGTGTTCAAACGCAACATCATCACCATTCTGATGTCCATCGAGCTGATGCTCAACGCCGTGAACCTTGCGTTCGTGGCTTTCGCGCGCGCACATGGCCAGATTGACGGGCTGGTGTTCGTTTTCTTCGTCATCGTCGTGGCGGCGGCGGAATCGGCCGTCGGCCTGGCCATCGTGATCATGCTCACGCAGAACCGCCAGTCGCTCAACGTCGAGCGGATCAACCTGCTCAAGTTCTAATGCCAATACTCGACCATCTCTGGATCATCATGGCCCTGCCGCTGCTGGGCGCGGCGGTAAACGGCTTGCTGGGCAAGAACTGGTCCAAATCCATCGTCAACTCCATCGCGATCGGCTCTGTGTCGCTTTCGTTCCTTGCTGTCCTTGAGCTAATCCGCGAATTCACGCAGCTTCCCGCCGATCAAATCCCGTGGGTGAAGGAATATTTCACGTGGATGACCGCGGGGACGTTCCGCATCGCTTTCTCGCTGCAGGTTGACCAGCTGACCATCGTGATGCTGCTGGTGGTCACCTTCGTCAGCACGCTGGTCCACATTTACTCAACCGGTTACATGGCGCACGAAGGCGGATACTACCGCTTCTTCTGCTACCTGAACCTTTTCGTGTTCTTCATGCTGACGCTTGTGCTGGCATCGAACCTCATCGTGATGTTCGTCGGATGGGAAGGCGTGGGCTTGTGCAGCTACCTGCTGATCGGCTTCTGGTTCCTGAAGCAATCGGCCATCTCCGCGGGCAAGAAAGCGTTCATCACCACGCGCTTGGGCGACACGGCCTTCACCATCGGCATCCTGCTCGCGTTCTGGACGTTCAGCTCGCTGAATTTCGGCGACATGTTCAAGAGCATCGTCCAGATGCCGTCCGATACGATGGCCCATGCCGGGGTGCTGACGATCATCGCCATCCTGCTGTTCGTCGGAGCGATCGGCAAGTCCGCCCAGATTCCGCTGTATGTGTGGTTGCCGGACGCGATGGAAGGCCCCACTCCGGTCAGCGCGCTGATTCACGCTGCGACGATGGTCACCGCGGGCGTTTACATGGTGGCGCGGATGAACCCGCTCTTCTCCCGCGCGCCGATTGCCATGCTGGTGGTGGCGATTGTGGGCGCCGCCACGGCCTTCTATGCCGCCACGATCGGTCTGGTGCAGACCGACATCAAGAAAGTTCTCGCCTACTCGACTGTCTCGCAGCTTGGTTACATGTTCCTCGGCTGCGGCGTCGGCGCTTATGCGGCGGGCATCTTTCACCTGATGACGCACGCGTTCTTCAAGGGCCTGCTGTTCCTGGCGGCCGGCAGCGTGATCCACGCCATGGGCGGCGAGCAGGACATGCGCCACATGGGCGGCCTGCGCAAGCAAATCCCCGTCACCTACTGGACGATGCTGATCGGCACCATCGCCATCGCGGGTATCCCCGGCTTCTCGGGCTTTTTCAGCAAGGACGAAATCCTCGATGCCGCCGCTTCCGGCCCGCACAAGAACACAGTCCTCTGGCTCCTCGGACTGGTCGGCGCAGGGCTGACTTCGTTTTATATGTTCCGCCTGGTATTCCTGACGTTCTTCGGCGAGGAACGCTTCGACCACCACAAAGTCCACGTGCACGAGTCCCCGAAAAGCATGACGATCCCGCTCATTCTCCTCGCGATTCTTTCACTGGGCGGCGGGTGGGTGGCGGCTCCGCATCTGATGGGCGGCACCGATCATTTTGAGGCGTTCCTGCATCCGGTTTTTGCGGCGTATGCCCCGCAGGAAGCGGGCGCGGAGCAAGGAGCTTCGCTCGCCGGTGGCGCGGGCGCAGCGGGGGAAGTCAGCGGCAACCCCACGATGGAATTGGTACACGCGATCACCGGGCCGCCCGTAATCGTCGCGGTCCTTGGCCTCCTGCTAGCGTGGTGGTTCTACATCCGCAAGCCGGAGCTGCCGGAGAAGCTCGCGAAGAGCCTCCGCGCCCCCTACGTGCTTCTCTACAACAAGTATTATGTCGACGAAATTTACAACGCGCTGTTTGTCGCGCCGCTGCTTTTCATCTCGAAGTACATCCTGTGGCACGTCATCGACGAAGGAATCATCGACGGCGTCGTGAATGGCACGGCTACCGCCGCCCGCGGATCCGGCGGCAAGCTTCGGCAGCTGCAATCGGGAAACGCTCGCAGCTACGCCTCGTGGGTGGTGCTGGGCGCGGTGGGCTTAGCGGTGCTTCTGCTCGCCCTGCTGAGGGTGAGCCACTAACATGCCGACACAACCTCTATTGCTGACCGTCATTACGTTTCTGCCGCTGCTGAGCGTGCTGGCGCTGCTGCTGCTCCGGCCGGACGATCATGTCTGGATCCGCCGCATCGCCCTGGCGGCTTCTCTCGCTGAGTTCGTGATTTCTCTGTTTCTGCTGCGCGGCTTCGACATGGCGGAACCGCACTACCAGTTCGAGGAAGTTCACAACTGGATCGGGCAGGCCATCCATTATCACCTCGGCGTGGACGGCATCAGTCTCTTTCTGGTCCTGCTCACCACGTTCCTGACGCCCATCGCCATCCTCTGCTCCTGGCAATCGATCCATGAAAACGTGAAGGGCTTCTTCCTCTCGATCCTGGTGATCGAGACGGCCATGA
The DNA here is from genome assembly GCA_964600355.1 of uncultured Acidobacteriaceae bacterium. GTDB lineage: Bacteria > Acidobacteriota > Terriglobia > Acidiferrales > UBA7541 > Palsa-295. The sequence goes on along the minus strand of CAZRKW010000085.1, from coordinate 10,342 downwards.
TCGGCGTGTTCGTATCGCTCGACTTGTTCCTGTTCTTCGTCTTCTGGGAGCTCACGCTGATCCCGATGTACTTCATGATCGGGATGTGGGGACACGAACGCCGCATTTACGCGGCCGTAAAATTCATTTTGTACACAATGTTCGGCTCGATCCTGATGCTGGTGGCGATTCTGTGGCTCTACAACCTGTCAGGAACGTTCGACCTGCAGGAAATCGAGGCCAAGCTGCAAGCCGGCGTTCTCGCGTTCCCGCCGCATACGGAGCTTCTGCTGTTCGGTGCGTTCTTCCTGGCGTTTGCGATCAAGGTTCCCTTGTTCCCGCTGCACACCTGGCTGCCGGACGCGCACACCGAAGCGCCCACGGCTGGTTCGGTGATCCTGGCGGGCGTGATGCTGAAGCTCGGCACCTACGGCATCCTACGCTTCTGCCTGCCGCTCTTCCCGGGCGCCGCGCATCGCATGGCGCCGCTGATTGGCGTCCTCGCGGTGATCGGCATTGTTTACGGCGCGCTGGTCGCCACCGTACAGCACGACTTGAAGCGCCTGGTCGCCTACACGTCGGTGAGCCATCTTGGTTTCGTCGTCCTGGGGCTCTTTGCGTTCAGCACGATTTCGATCCAGGGCGCGATATATCAGATGCTGAACCATGGCATCTCCACCGGCGCGTTGTTCCTTGGCGTCGGGATGCTCTACGACCGGCGGCACACGCACGAAATCTCGGAATTCGGCGGGCTGGCCAACCCCATGCCGGTGCTGATGGCGTTCTTTCTGTTTATCAGCCTCTCTTCGCTGGCGCTGCCGCCGCTGAACGGCTTCATCGGAGAGTTTCTCATTTTGATCGGCACCTTCGAGCACCATCATCAATGGGCCTCCTGGGCCGCGAGCGGCGCGGTGCTCTCCGCGATTTATTTGCTGTGGGCTTACCAGCGCGTCGCACTGGGGGAAGTGACCGTCGAGAAAAATCGCACCCTGCCCGACGCCAACGGCCGCGAGCGCTTCATCCTCGTCACCATGTCCGTCATGATCATTTTCATGGGCATCGCTTCCCCGCTCTTCACCCGGCGTATGGAAGTATCGACGAATAACCTCCTGCACCTGATGGACAGGCCGCAGAACGCATCAAATCGCCCCGTTGGGCCACGCGTCGTTCCGCCTGCCGGCAAACCCGCCGCACTCATGCCGCAGCGGCCTACACCGTATGAGCGTCCGCTGGCCGCCATTGCCGAAAGGCAGGTGCGGCCGTGATTTCGTTCCCTGCGGAACAAATCTCGAATTTCCACCGGCTGCTGCCGGAGGTCGTTCTTTGCTTCTTCGGCATCGTGGTTATGTTTGCCGATCCCTTCGTGGCCGCCGCCAACAAGCGCGTTCTGGCGTGGGTAGCGCTGATTGGCGCGGTCCTGGCGCTGATTTCCGTTCGGGTGGTCGCGAATGACCCCGGCCCGGCCTACAGCAACCTGATCAGCTCCGACCAATTCAGCATTTTCCTGCACGTTACGGTGATTGCCGCCGCGGTGCTCGCCATCCTCGGCTCGGTGAATTACCTCGACGAAGAACACCTGCAGCGCGGCGAATTCTACGCGCTGGTGCTGTTTGCGACGGCCGGTATGGGCATTCTCGCCGGCGCCAACGAACTGGTTACCGGCTTCGTGGGCCTGGAGATGAGTTCCATCTCCACCTACATTCTCGCGGGCTTCCGGCGGCATTCCCTAAAGTCGAACGAAGCGTCGCTCAAGTATTTCGTCCTGGGCTCGTTCGCCACGGCCTTCTTTCTCTACGGCGTGGCCATGGTGTATGGCGCCACGGGCACGACCAGGGTTGACGGCATCCAGGCCTACCTGGCGGCCCAATCGTCCACACCCGCGCTCGCGATGCTCGGCCTCGGGCTGATCTTCGTCGGGCTGGGGTTCAAGGTCGTCGCCGCGCCATTCCAGATTTACGGCCCAGACGTTTACGAAGGCGCGCCGACGCCTGTCACGGCGCTGCTGGCCTCCGGTCCCAAGGCCGCTACGTTTGCCATCATGCTGCGGATCTTCGTGGTTGCATTTGGCGCCTCGGCGAACATCTGGTTCTGGGCGATTGCGATCTCCGCCGTGCTCACAATGTTCATCGGCAACCTCGCGGCCATCGTGCAGACCAACGTAAAGCGCATGCTGGCCTATTCCTCGATCGCGCACGCGGGGTACATCCTCGTCGCCTTCGCGGCTTCCACGGTTGTGGGCGTCGCGGCCGTGCTCTTCTACCTCGGGGCGTACGTGCTGATGAAGGTCGGAGCGTTCTTGGTGGTCACGCACCTGGGGCAGCAAGGCGAAAAGCGCCTGGAAATCCGCGACTACGCCGGCCTCGGCTCAAAGCAACCGGTCTTAGCCGCGTGCTTCTCGCTGTTCCTGTTCTCGCTTCTGGGATTGCCGGTAACCGGCGGCTTTCTGGGAAAATTCTTCGCTTTCCAGGCAGCGCTCGATCTGCGCGACCCCCGCTTCGTCTGGCTCGTGGTGATCGCCGCAATCAACAGCGTCATCGGCGCGTACTACTATCTGCGCGTGATCATCGTGATGTACTTCTCTGAGCCGTCAAAAGACTACACGCCCACGCCCGTGGCGCCGGCGCTTGGTCTCGCGTTGGCCATTGCAGCCATCGGCACTGTCTACCTCGGAATTCTCCCCGGCAGAGTGCTCGCGCTGGCAAAGTCCGCCGCAGATTCGCTCTCCATCCACTAACAGACACTGTTTCGAACTGCCCCTCCCCAATCCGCTGCGACTCGGCGTTTTCGCACTTCTATGCTGCCCGCGTCGCGCTCATCCGCGATCGAAGCACCCCGATGGCGATCCCAGCGACAACTAAGGCCACAGCCGTCCAGACGATGACGCGGGTGTGCTGCGAGAAATATCCGATGATGTGTCTTCCGTAGACGGCGCCGAGGACCCCGAGAATCGAATAGCGCACCGCGCGGCCAAGGAGCAACGCGGCGAGGAACTTTTGCAGAGAGTATTGCGCGGCCCCGGCGGCGACCAGAAAAGGGACCATGGGAAGGGGCGGCGGCAACACGGCCGGGACGGAAATCGACCAAAAACCCCATTTCTTAAACACGGAGCGAACTTTGTCCATCTGCGAGCGCTTCAGCCGGCTCGCCAGCCTGCCCTTCCCTTCGCCACGCGCCAGGCGGTACGTGAGATAGCCTCCCAGCAACGAACCAGCGGTCGCCATAAACGCGTAGTAGGGCCAGCGCTCCGGCTGGTCTGCGGACAGGACGATTACAAAGATATCCATGCCGCCGGGAAGCGGGATGGCCGAATTGTCCAGCAAGCCGAGCAGAATGAGTCCCGGGCCGCCGAGATGCCGCAGCCAACGCAAAAAGCCGCTTACAGCAGCAGGTTTCGCAATCGCAAAGAGCGCGGGCAGAATCAAGAGGACCTCGGTAGCCGGGCGGCGGTTCAAATGCCCGGGCTACGAACAGTAGTGTAGCTTTGGCTCGCACAGCCGGGATATACCGGGAACTCCCCATACGGTCACGAAGCCTAGGAGGCCAAGGCCGCCAAGAGCGAAATCAGCTCACGGCAGCGCCAGAATTACGGTGGGCTGCTGGTTTTGCCGCTTCGTATACCAGCAGGGATCGTAACCCAGGTGGGGGAAGAGGGAGTGCACGCACGTCTGTGTCTCGGGATCGCCGAAATCGAGCTCCGCTTTTCCGTCTTTGCGCGGCACGGCGTACAGCGTCCGCACCTGCGTACTTTCCAGGGGATCGGTCTTCGTCCTGCGCGCCATACGGCGATGAACCGAAAAATCGTCGGCGATGTATACGACGGCCACGCAGGCGGCGGCTGCTATAAGGATCCAGCCGACAACGGCCCAAAATCGCTTCAATGACACCCTCCCGGGCCCGCTCGCTGCAATTATCGCCCTTTCCCGGGTTCACTCCGAGCGAGAACGACCGGTCCCCCAACATTCAGGAAGGATTTTACAGGCTGCTATTGCGAGCCGGTTCCGCTGAGCTGCACCGTTTCCGGTTTATCGTCTTCGTTATTAGTGATCGAAACCTGCCCTTCGCTCTTGCCCAATTGAAGCGGGGAGAAGGTAACCACGATCTTGCAGCTAGCGTTCACGGGCAGGCCCTCTTTCATGGTTTCGCAGGTGGAATTCGGCATGATCGTAAAATCTCCCTTGATTCCGATATTCGTGAGCACCACGGTGCGCGTTCCCATGTTGGACACAGTAATTTCCTGAGGAGCGCTGGCAATACCAAGCTTCTGTTCCGCGAAACTCAGCGCGGAAGGAGACATCGCTATTTCCGGGCCGCCCAGCCTGCCGGCTCCGCTGAGTCGCACGGTGAGAGGGCTTCCCGCTGCGTCGTGGGCAATCGTAAGAGTGCCCGCAAAGGTCTGCGTCGCCGATGGCTTAAATACGATTTGCACGTCGCAGACATCGTTGGGCGCAAGAGAATTCGGCGCGCTGGGGCAATTGTTCGTCTGGGCAAAATCACCGTTCACGGAAATGCTTGTGATGTGAACCGGAGACGCGCCCGTATTAAAGACCGTGACCGTCTGCTGCGGTGTGACTTTGCCAGCCTGCATGTCTCCGAATGAAACAGAGTAGGAAGATAGAATGAGCGGTGAACGGTAGCTTTGCCCCGAAGCGACCTCCGATCTGCACGCAAAAAGGATAACCAGCAGAGTCGGCAGCACGAAGAAGCCGAGGCGGCAAAGCCGCGGATAGCTTGAAACTCTTAGAGACGACTTTGTAGCGATCAATTTCTTTCGACTCCTCATCCGAGCCGGGGAGCCGGGATCGGACCTTCGTCAATATTTCCCGCTTCTTTATGACGCGAATTCCGGTAAAAAGTTGCAGGAAACCCTAGTGCGTCCGAATCTCGCGGAGAATGTTCATGAATTCTGCCCTGGCATCGGCGTCCACGCCGAGCCTGGCATAGGCGACATGAAGAATGGGCGCGTCCTTGCGGCCGGAATCGGCAACGAACGGGAAGGGGCTGGTGCAGGCGATGGCCCAAAAGAAATCGGGCTGGCCGCCCTGTGAATTCGCCGGCAGGTGAAAACGCCTGGCGGCATCGCTGGTTACCGAGTTCATCCCTTGGGCTTCGAACACGAAGAAAGTGATCCCCGAGGATTCGAACTGCTCCATCGGAGCAACGTAGAAATCGCCAATGGGCGCCAGCACGCGCGTGCCGTTATCCGTATGCTGGAAGGTGATGCCCGCGCTGATCTGCGTGGAGTAGAAATCCGAAAGAGTGTCGGAGAGGGGGCAGGAATAATAGACCTGCAAGTAGCCCGGCGAGTCGGAGTCGTCGGGTGAGACGCGGCTGGCCGGCGCGTACGTGGTAAGCACCTGGTGCATGCACGCGTCGGAAGTCGGGAAGAAATAATAGAAAAAGAAATCGAGCAGGCTCATGCCGGAGCCGGTGGGCGAGTGCATCTGCGTGTCGAGCCAGTAGGCGTCGTGGCCGATAAAAGGATTATCGGAACTCGCAAATTGGAGAATGCCGCCACGCTGCAGGTTTTCGAGCACGAGATTCCCCGACAGGTGAAACGGCGGGGCATAAGGAGTTAAAGGCGCCGGTGGCGGAATTTCACTCTTCGTGTTGGCGGCCCACTCCAACGGAAGTGTGACGGAATAGGTGTTCGTCAATGAATACGACAGACTGACTGGTTCGGATTTCGTATCCTCTTTTTCGGCGGTATCAGGAGCTTTTTTCTTAGGAGACTGCTGGGCGCCGGGCTTGTCCCCAGCCCCAGAGTCATCCTTAGGCTGGTCGCCTTTCGGCTCGCCGTCTTTAGGCTGACCCTGATCAGCGGGGGGAGCGCTTTGGGAAGAAGGTCCGGCCGGAACTTGCGCCGCCGGTGTTTCGTCCGATTTCTGACGCGCGAATCCATGCAGCGGAAGAGCCAGCAGCAGAAACAGCGGAAGAAAATGGAGCCATCTCAGACGTTCTTTCTTGCCCATTTCGGCGACGCTCTCTCCTGCCGGGTTCTGAGACGGCGAGCACCTCCAGTTTAGCACCGCGACCGGCTCCGCCCACGCGGCAAAGACACAAAGTTGCTTTTCCAAACACGCCCGGCGAGCAGCGGCGTTTCGGGCTCGTCTCCGCCTCGTGGTACACTCGGCGAGTTTGAAAACGCAAAAAAGAGAAACGCGTTAGAGATCGAAGGTGGCCTGAAGCGTCTGTAGATGAGGCGCCCGTGTCATTGCCTCCGAGGCATAAAGGAGAACTCACTTTGAATCCGATCAAATCGCGCACCGCGATTCGCATTTCTATCGCATGGGCGCTTGGCGTATTTCTACTGACAGCTATCCCCGCATCCCACGCGCAGATCGATTTGACCGGTGTGATCGACATCCACGCGCATTCGGATCCTGACAGCATGCCGCGCGCGATCGACGCGATCGATCTGGCGAAGCTGGCGAAGGCCCGCGGGATGCGAGGCCTCGTGCTGAAAAATCATTATGAATCGACCGCCGCGCTCGCCTACGTGGTGCGCAAGGAGGTTCCCGGCCTAGACGTGTTTGGCGGCATCGATCTCAACCTTACGGTGGGAGGCCTGAATCCCGCTGCCGTCGAGCGTATGGCCATGCTGAAGGGCGGCTATGGCAAGGTAGTGTGGTTTCCCACGTTCGACAATGAAAACGCGGTCAAGGTCGACAAGACGAATCGCCCGTTCGTCACGATTTCGAAGGACGGAAAACTGGTCCCCGAAGCGGTCGCGGTGATCGCCATGATCGCAAAGTATCAGTTGGTGCTTGAAACCGGGCACTCTTCAGCCACGGACGGGCTGCTGATCGTTCACGAAGGACGCAAGCAGGGCGTGCAGCACATCGTTGTAACCCACGCGATGGCCACACCTGTTCAAATGACGATCCCGCAGATGAAGGAAGCAGTCGCCGACGGGGCGTACATCGAGTTTGTGAACAATGCGACGAGAGTCCCCAACTCCGTCGTAAGCTACGCCGATTACGCGAAAGCGATCAAGGCCATCGGTCCGCAATACTGCATTCTTGCGTCGGACTCAGGCGGCCTGGGCGGCGCTCCTCTTCATCCCGACGCGATGGCCAACATCATGGGAGCTATGCTGAAAGCGGGCTTCACCCAGGCGGAAGTCGACACGATGGCCAAGACGAACCCAGCGCACATCCTGGGCTTGCAGTAACGCCGCGTTCGTTCGATCACACTGATTTGATTAGCTTGACGGGCGGCAGGTCACGCTTCCTCCTGCCGGCCGCCTTCTTGAGTTGATCGAGGCCTGACCGGGGGTTGACGTTCCAATTAGCCGCTGGCGGACTGGCTCATCGCCACGGCCATGCGCTTTTCTATTTCTTCCGCTGAAACATCCTCGATGTGTGTGGCAATCGACCACAGATGCCCGAAGGGATCAACCACCGAGCCGCTGCGGTCTCCGTAGAACTGGTCTTTCACCGGGCGATGGAGTTGTGCGCCTTCCGCGAGCGCCTTCTGCACCACCGAATCCACATTCTCAACATAGACGTGCAGGCTCGTCGCGCTGCCGCCGAGCGTGTGAGGGCCCTTCGTTCCCCACTGCGGATTCTCGTCGCTCAGCATAATGACGGAGTTGCCGATTTTGAGTTCGGCGTGGCCGACAAGCCCGCCGGGAGCGGGCAAGTGCATGATCTCCTGCGCGCCGAAAACCTTCTTGTAATACTCGATGGCGGCGGCAGCGCCTTTGATGAATAGATACGGCGTAACCGTGGAATATCCGTCGGGAATCGGTTTCACGTTGGCCATTTTGTTTCTCCTCGCTCAGATTGGATTCGCGGACCCCGCAGGCTCTGTGGGCAGGGTATGCCGCCGATTCTACACCCGGTTTGTGTATGCGGTGTTATCCGGCGATGAAAGCGGGCCGCCCGCGATCTCTCAATCCAACCCGTGGTATTTGAAGTTGCGGAACACCACATCGCCCGTGCCGGCGGCATACAGAGAGAGGCGACGCCCGTCTGTTACGCGCGAAGCATTCTCAAACTGCGTCCAAGTCTTTCCATCCTGGCTGTAGAACGCGGAGATATCGTAGTTCATGTCGCGAAGGCGCAGAAACAGATGCGTGTCCTTGGACTCAACCGACGATTTGTGGTCGCCGTTGCGGAAAAGCTCCCCTTTTCGCAATCCCACCGAGGCCCACGTCCCCGTTTCGCCGCGTCCGGATGAGAGCAACAACCCTCCCTCCGCAGTCTCCGGGATAGTAACTTCCACCTCGGCTTCGTAGGCATGATTGAGGGCCAGGACGCCGAGCATCGTTGCGTGCGACGGGAACTGCACCCGGGAATCGGCCGCATCCGCCACCCTGCCGGTCGGGTTTCCCTGGGCCTTCATTATCAGCTCGCCTTCCCCGACCTTGAAAGATTCTTCCGGTTTCACAGACGGGTCGTAGAGCCACTGAATTCCCAGCGTCGCATTTGAAAAATCGTCGGACAAGGGCATGCCGTGCCCTATATTTTCTCCCGCCGGCTTGCTCAGCACATCCGCCGCCGAGACGCCGAACGGAACGCGCGGCCAGCCGTCGGCTGTCCATTCGAGCGGGAGCAGCAGGCTTTGCTTGCCGTAAAGCTCGTAGCCATTTTCAAAGCCCGTGTACATGAACCACCATTTGCCGGCATCGTCTTCGACGAACGTGCCGTGCCCCTGGCGCCACCACTTATCGGCGGAACTCCCCGTGTGTACGAGCGGATTGTAGGGCGAATTCTCCCACGGCCCATCCACCGCTTTAGAGCGGGCTACAACCGACATGTGGGCGATGCTTGGCCCGTCCGTGCCTCCTTCCGCGGAGGTCATATAGTAGTAGCCGTTGTGGAACATCAGCTTCGGCGCTTCCAAGCATTTGCAGGACACGAGCCAGCTTTTCGGGTAATCCCAGCCGTCATACACTTTTCGGAGCTCTCCCACCGCGCTGAGGCCATCGGGCGAGAGGCGAACAATCATCCCCTTGTTAAAATAGAGATAGCGATTGCCCTGCTGGTCGACTATGTGCCCCGGATCGAAAAGGCCGTACACACCGATGTCGATGGGGTCGCTCCATGGGCCTTCAATGTGATCGGCCCACATGACGATGTTCTTCCAGGCCTTGTCCCCCTGCTCCCTGACGGGAACCGTCAGCGAGCCATGATGGCCCACATTGCCGCGGGAAGCGTCCATCTGCGTCGTGTAGATGTAATACTTGCCCTTGTAATAGGTCAGGTCGGAGGCCCATGCGCCGCCGTCAAATTTGCGGAGCGTGCGCACAATGGGCGCCCAGTTGACCAAATCCCGGGAATGCCAGATCAGCTGATCGGGCCATCCGCCGCCGGCCATCATGTAATAGTCGCTTCCCACTTTGAGAAGGGTGTTGTCGCTGCCGGGCCCCAGGACCGGGTTGCGATAAAAACCGCCGCCCAAATCGGCGTGGGGAATGCCCTCCGCCCAAGCCTCTTCCGCGCGGGGGTTATTCTTCTGCGGAGCCTGCCCGCCGCCGGCAGAAATTTTCAGCGCAACAACGGAAACCATGACAGCGGCTGCGATCAGCGTCTTCGGCGAGAGGAACTTCATAGTGCCTCCATGCTTCGTGAGGATTTCTCTTTTCGCTTGCTGGGGCCTGAAACAAGCAGAACGGCTGCTCGACGCCTGTTACTTCTTCTCCGGCGCCGGGTCAGAGCCGATGGCGATCGGCAGCGGGGCGCCAGGCTTGTATTGCGAAACGTCGGGCGGAATAAAACCGTCGCGGTTCGGCATTTTCACTTTGGGAAGAGACTGCGCGTCCAGGACGTCATTTTCCTGAATGATGCCGTTCTTATAGAGCAGGAACGCCGTGAGGCCGTAGACTTCATCCGGTTTGAGCGTGCCGGCCCGCTGCAGCGGCATGGCGCGATGGATGAAATCCCACAGCGTCGTCGCGAACGGCGAGAAGGTCACGATGGTCTTTTCGGGGTGCGAGGAAGGCGAAGCCAGGTCTTTCGTTTGCACCAGATGCGGCGCGAGGCCTCCCGTCCCGTCGGGGCCATGGCAAATCACGCACCCCTTGCGGACGTAGAGCTTTGCGCCTTCGACCGCCGTGCCGCTGCCAGCCGGGAGCCCTTTTCCGTCGGGAGTAATGGAGATGTCCCACGCGCGAATCTCGTCGTCGGTGGGCGTCTTCCCCAGATTGTAGTCGGGTGCCTGCGCAGACGCTGCGGCACACGTCGCCAGGATCGCCGCCGAAACCAGAAGTGTGCTACGCCAGGCCATTTTGAACGTTGCCATCGCGATCGATTTTCCAGGGAAGGATGTAGTTGTTGTGTCCGTTGGGGGTGTTCTGTTTGTTGAAAAGATATTCGGTGGTCTGATTAAAAAAGCGGGCGAAATCGGCCGCCGTCGGCTG
>CAZRKW010000084.1:0-15181 GCA_964600355.1 uncultured Acidobacteriaceae bacterium | reverse complement strand
GGAATCGCGATCACCTTCGCCCGGAATCGGTGATCACCATCGTCCGGAATCCCCACCCCTCCGGATGACGGCAAACAAGGGAGAAGAAGAGAAGAAGGAAAGAAGGAAATAAGAAGCAGGTCCCTCACCCATCCGCGTTTCGCGCGTATGGCCTCAGGATGACACCAAAAAGCAAAAGCAAGGGCAAAAGCAAAATATCACTTGCAATATGCAAGTGATATGAATAAGCTGCCTGACGTTGTGGCTCACCCAGCTTCACAACGGCGGTCCGATTGCCCAGTGAGCGTCTCGCTGGAGGTGTTTGGAGACCGCTGGTCCCTGTTGATTGTTCGCGACCTGATGGTTCGCGGGTTCCGGACATTCAAGGAATTCGAGGAGTCGGGCGAGGGGATTTCGACGAACATCCTGGCGGACCGCCTGCAGAAACTTGAAGCAAACGGTATCATTCTGGCGGAGACGGATCCTGCGGATGGGCGGCGGCTGAACTACCGGCTCACGGAGAAGGGAATTGATCTCGCGCCGGTGCTTCTGGAATTGCTTATCTGGTCGGCGCGGCACGAGCAGACCGGAGCGCCGTGTGGTTTCGTTGACCAGATGGAAAAGAATCGCGAAGCAGTGATTGCGGAAACCCGGCGGCGCTGGCGAGACCGCGACCCGACGCCTATTCTTCCCAAGTTTCGGGAGTCATGAAGGACGCCGCGGCGGCGCATCTTAGAAAAGCGAGGAGCGAGGGATGAGCAAGGTGAGAGTTCTGGTGGGGACGCGCAAGGGGGCGTTTATCCTGACGGCCGACGGCAAGCGCGAGAAATGGGATGTGAGCGGGCCGCACTTCGCGGGCTGGGAGATTTATCACATGAAGGGCTCGCCGCTCGATCCCGATCGCTTGTACGCATCGCAGTCGAGCGGGTGGTTTGGGCAGCTGATTCAGCGCTCCAGCGACGGCGGGAAGACCTGGGAGCCCGTCGGCAACAAGTTTACCTACGACGGAATTCCCGGAACGCATCAGTGGTATGACGGCACGCCACATCCGTGGGAATTCAAGCGCGTGTGGCACCTGGAGCCTTCGCTCACCGAAGCGGATACAATCTACGCCGGTGTGGAAGACGCCGCGATGTTCCGCTCGACCGATGCAGGCCAGACGTGGGAAGAACTTTCCGGATTGCGCGAGCACGGATCGGGGCCGCGCTGGTCTCCCGGGGCCGGCGGAATGGGCCTGCACACGATTCTCATCGATCCGAAAAATCCCCGGCGCATGTTTATTGCGATATCGGCTGCGGGGGCTTTTCGCACGGATGATGGCGGCCAGACCTGGCAGCCGATCAATCAGGGGCTGCGATCCCAGCACATTCCCGATCCGACCGCCGAGGTGGGGCACTGCGTTCACCGGATCGCTATGCATCCCTCGCGTCCGAATGTGCTGTTCATGCAGAAGCACTGGGACGTGATGCGGAGCGACAACTCCGGCGATTTGTGGAAGGAAGTGAGCGGCAACCTGCCCACGGATTTCGGTTTCCCTATCGATGTGCATGCGCATGAGCCGGAGACGATCTACGTGGTTCCGATCAAGAGCGACTCCGAGCATTTTCCCATCGATGGCAAGCTGAGCGTCTATCGCAGCCGCACCGGCGGGAACGAGTGGGAGCCGCTCACGAAAGGCTTGCCGCAGAGCAATTGCTACGTGAACGTGCTGCGCGATGCCATGTCGGTGGATTCGCTGGATTCGTGCGGCGTGTATTTCGGCACCACGGGCGGCCAGGTGTACGCTTCGGCCGATGCCGGGGACAGCTGGACGCCGATTGTGCGGGATCTTCCGGCGGTTTTGTCGGTCGAGGTTCAGACGTTGCGCTAGGCGCTGGAAATGAGATGACATCCACCGTGATTCAGGTCGTGCTTCCCCAACACCTGCGAACGCTTGCGCGGGTGGGGGCCGAGATAAGCCTGGAGGTTGAGGGCGAAGTCACGCAGCGGTCGGTGCTGAATGCACTCGAGGTGCGGTATCCGATGCTGTGCGGGACGATCCGCGACCACGTGACGCATGAACGCCGCCCTTTCCTGCGCTTCTTTGCTTGCCAGGAGGATTTGTCGCACGATTCACCGGATGCTTCGCTGCCTCGGGAGGTTGCGACGGGGAAGGAACCGTTCCTGATCATTGGAGCGATCGCCGGCGGTTAGCGAAGAACAAAAATTGAATTCTTACGTTTGGCTGGAGACAGCACACTCTTAATTTCAAAGGAGAATTACAGCATGCAGGTCAATCCGTATCTTTTGTTCAACGGCACGTGCGAAGAAGCGTTCAAGTTTTACGAAAAGTGCCTTGGCGGGAAAATTGACGCCATGATGAAACATGCGGGCTCACCCATGGAGGCAAAAACTCCCCCCGAATGGCTTGACAAAATTCTGCACGCGCGCATGACTGTCGACGGTAGCGTACTCATGGGTTCCGACGCGCCCCCGACGCACTATTCAAAACCGCAGGGTTATTCCGTTTCGATCTCGATGAAAAATCCGGCAGACGGCGAGCGCATATTTAAAGCGTTGTCGGAAGGGGGAACGGTGACCATGCCGTTTCAGAAGACATTCTGGTCCACGGGCTTCGGCATGTTGACCGACCGCTTTGGCATCCCGTGGATGATCAACTGCGAATAAGCTAGGCGCTTGATGCGAGGGGTGGCCGACGGGAGTCGTCGGCTATCCATACCACCCGTTTAGAATGAAGGACGAATTTCAAACTTTGGAGGCATTATGGCGCTTCGCGATTCCATACTTCCCGAATTCGATCACGAAATGGCAACGACACGCAAAACACTGGAGCGCGTTCCCGAGGACAAGTCGGAGTGGAAACCGCATGAGAAATCCATGAGCTTGGGTCGTCTGGCAGGTCACTTGGCCGAGCTTCCGAGCTTCGTCGCTACGATTCTGCGCGACGATTCGTTCAATCTCCGCCCGGCCGGGGGCGGTCCGGCGCGGCAACCGCTGGTGATGACGTCGCGCAAGGAGCTGTTGGAGGCGTTCGATAAGAATGTCTCCGAACTGCGAAACTCGCTGGCCAGCGCGAGCGATGAAACCTTGATGAAGGAGTGGACGCTGTTCGCGGGCGAAAAGAAAATTTTCAGCGCGCCGCGGCTCGGCGTGATCCGCAGCTTCTGCCTCAATCACGTGATCCATCACCGCGCGCAGATGGGCGTGTATCTGCGGCTTAATAATGTGCCGGTGCCTTCGGTGTATGGACCTTCGGCCGACGAAAACCCATTCATGTAATCGGCGGTAGGGCGACGATGTTGCGGACGCGAGGCTAACCTCGCGTCCGCATTCTTCTCATCTTCGAGCTGTTTCGCCTCCACTCTTTTTTAGGCTGCCTCCGGTTGTAACCTCGCTGTTTCCTGTGCTAGCATCCGGCTTTCCGCGGGGTTCATCGCGCGCAATCGCCGGGGGCGGCGCTTCGTGATGTTGATCCCAGTGCAATCCGCGAAGTGGTTGTCCTTTTTATTTCCTCACGAAATGCCTATCCGGAAGCCGCCGCTCACGCGCTTGGGTGTAAGTGTTTCGAAACGCAGGTCCTGCCTTGATTTGCCGATCAGAGACAACGAGAGAGGTGACGCATGAAATCCTATAACACCGACTGGATTCGCAACGTGGGCATTGTAGGCCACGGCGACACGGGGAAAACCCAGCTCGTGTCGTCGTTGCTGTTCACCGCGGGGATGACGCCGCGGCTGGGAAAAGTGGCGGAAGGTTCCACGGTTACCGACTGGGACGAAGAGGAAATCGCGCGCAAGATATCGATCAATACCGGGCTGGCGTATGCGGAATGGCAGGCGCCGGGGCTGGCTGAAAAGACGAAGATCAATCTGCTCGATACGCCGGGCTACTCGACTTTTCTGAACGAGACAAAGTCATCGCTGATTGCCGCGGACGCGGCGTTGATTGTGGTGGACGCGGCTGCGGGCGTGCAGGTGGTCACCGAAAAGGTGTGGGATTACGCGACCGAGTACGATCAGGCGCGCGCGTTCCTGCTGAACTGGATGGACCGCGACCTGGCGAGCTTCGACCGCGCGTTCGAATCGCTCCAGCGCGTGTTCGGGCGCGGCGTGGTGCCGCTGCAGCTGCCGATCGGTTCGGAGCGGGGATTCCGAGGAATCGTGGATTTGATCACGATGAAGGCGCTGCTCTATACGCCCGATGGCGATGGCAAAGCGAAAATTGAAGAGATTCCGGCGGTGCTGGCCGATCCCGCGAAGACGGCGCATGAGGCGCTGGTGGAATTGGTGGCCGAGGGCGACGACGCCCTCATGCAGGAATTTTTCGACCAGGGAACGCTGCCGGTGGAGGATCTCAAAAAAGGGCTGCGCGAAGCGGTGCTGGTGAAGCGGCTTTTTCCGGTGCTGCTGAGTTCGGCCCTGCACAATACTGGCTCTGAGGCGATTCTGAATTTCCTGGTGGAAATTTTTCCCTCGCCGGTGGCGCGCGGAAAAGTGACCGCCCACAAGACGCCCGATCACAAAGGCGAAGCCATCGAGAGGAAAATTTCCGATGGCGATCCGGTATCGATTTTTACGTTCAAAACGCTGGCGGACCCCTTCTCGGGGCGCATCACGTATTTCAAGGTGATGTCGGGCGTGCTGAAGAACGACGCGACGCTCAACAACTTCAACCGCGGCACGCAGGAGCGCTTGCAGCATCTTCAGGCGATGCAGGGAAAGACGGCCGTGGCCGTCGGCGACCTCCATGCCGGCGATATCGGGGCGGTTCCGAAGCTGAAGGAGACCACTACCGGCGAGACGCTGGGCGACAAGAGCGGTGCGATTTTTTACGCGCCGGCGCGCATTCCGGAGCCCTCGATCACGTTCGCAGTCGAGCCGAAAACGCGGGCCGATGAAGACCGCATCGGGCAGGCGATCCACAAGATTCTCGAGGAAGACCTGGCGCTGCGTTTCGCGCGCGATCCGCAGACGAAGGAATTCCTGCTCAGCGGTGCGGGGCAGCAGCACGTCGAGGTGGTAGTGGCGAAGCTGCACAAGAGGTATCACGTGGACCTGACCCTGAAGCCGCCCAAGGTGCCTTATCGCGAAACGATTCGCGGCAAGGCCGATGCAGAGGGCAAGCACAAGAAGCAGACCGGCGGCCACGGGCAGTTCGGTGTTTGCCGCATCAAGGTGGAACCGCTGCCGCGCGGCGCGGGTTTTGAGTTTGTCGACGATGTGTTCGGAGGAGCGATCCCGAAGAACTGGATTCCGTCGGTGGAGAAGGGAATCCGGGATTCCGCCGAACGGGGATTTCTGGCGGGGTTCCCGGTGGTGGATTTCCGCGTGAGCCTGTACGACGGCAAGTATCACGACGTGGATTCGAGCGACATGGCTTTCAAGATCGCCGGTTCGCTCGCGTTCAAGGAATGCATGAAGCAGGCGCGGCCGGCGCTGCTCGAGCCGATCATGCACGTGGAGGTTTACGCTCCGGATCAGTATTCAGGCGACCTGATGGGCAATCTGAGTTCGCGGCGAGGGCGCATCAGCGGCAGCGAGGCGAGGGCGGGAAGCGTGACGATCAAGGCGCTGGTGCCTTTCGCGGAGATGCTTAGCTACGCCAATGAACTGATTTCGATGACGCAGGGGCGCGGCAGCTATTCCATGGAGTTCTCGCACTACGATTTTGTGCCGGCCGAAATTGCCGACAAGGTGATTGCCGCGCACAAGCCGCACCACTCCGAAGACGACGAGTCGGAAGTGGCGCAGCATCATTCGCACTCTTCGAAGGCTCACTCTGCGTAGGCTAACTCCGCGGGGGCGCACTCTGCGCAGGGCTCGCTCCGCCATCCGGGATTTGACTGCATCGCTTTGCCAATTTGGCGCTTGCGATGGCGCTCGGAAGTGGGCCATTCTGCGTTCATGAAATCTCCGCTGAGAAAGTTGCCGAAGAAAACGGCGAAAAAATCTGGCACGACGAAACGCTTCGGCGATGCGACCATCGCCATTCATACCGGCGAAGAGCGGTTCGGCGTCGGCGCTCCCGTCGGCACACCCATCTCGCGGACGGCTAACTTCACGTTTGCGAACACGGAGGAGATGAAGCGCTGGGCGGAAGGCAAGAGCGCCGCCTACATTTACACTCGGTACGGCAATCCGACGCTCGCCATGGCCGAACAGAAGATCGCGGCACTCGAGGGCGGGGAGGCTGCCGTGGTCACGGCGTCGGGAAGCGCCGCCATATCGAGCGCGCTGCTCGCGGTGCTTCGCGCGGGCGACGAGGTGATCGCCACTCGCCAGCTCTATGGCGGCAGCTATCGTTTGCTGCGGGACATTTTTCCGCGGTTTGGAATCGTGGTGCGGCATGTGGAGTCGGACCTGGCCGGGATCGAGCGGCTGGTGAACCCGAGGACCAAGGCGGTGTACGTGGAGACGCCCACCAATCCGACGCTGAGGCTGGTCGATCTGCAAAGGGTAATGGCGTTTGTGAAAGAGTGGGACCTGATCTCGATCATCGATAACACGTTCGCCACACCTGTTCTGCAGAAACCCATCGAAATGGGATTTAACCTGGTGGTGCACAGCGCGACGAAGTACCTGGCGGGGCATTCGGATGTGATCGCGGGGGTGGCGGTTGGCAGCCAAGCGCTCATCAAGAAGGTGCGCGAGAACGTGATCTACCTGGGCGGCTCGATGGACCCCGAGGCCGCCTTCCTGCTGATTCGCGGGATGAAGACGCTCGAAGTCCGCATGGAAAAGCAATGCCGGAACGCGATGATGGTGGCGAAGTTCCTCGAAAAGCACCCCAAGGTGTCGGCGGTTCACTATCCCGGCTTGCCGTCGCATCCGGATCACAGGCTGGCGAAGCGACAGATGCGCGGGTTCGGAGCGATGCTGGCGTTTGACATGAAAGGCGGCCTGGCGGCTGCCCGGCGCTTTTGCGACCGCGCGCGCATCTTCCTGCTGGCGGCGAGCCTGGGAGGGGTGGAGTCCCTGGTGGTATTGCCGATATACACTTCGCACTACAAAATGTCCGAGACGGAACTGCGCGGGGCGGGGGTGCAGCCGGGAACGGTGCGCGTGTCGGTGGGTCTCGAAGATCCCGACGATCTGATCGAAGACCTGCGGCAAGCCCTGGCCTAGGCCCGACTACGCCCTAAGGCGCGATCCTTGCACTAGCATTTCAAGCTAGAACGGTGATATAAGGCTGTTCCGAAGCGGCGCAAGTGGGCAAATCTGCACAGTTTGCGACCCTTCTGCCATGTCCTGATTTGGTCAACCCTTGGTACCTCTGGGCCATTGACCTCGGAAAGTAGTACTCGTAATCTTTTAGTTGCTGTGGGAAAGTGGGCTGCTACAGGGTTTTCCCTTCGGGCCTCCTCGGATTTGTGATTCGGATGCTGGCTTGCATTAAGAGCTATCGGGAAGTCTAAAGGCGAGGTTGTTATGAAGCAGCGGATGAGGAAATGGGCTTTCGTGACCGGCAGCGTCTTATTGCTGGCAGGTTGCGAAGGGACCACCACGAAGGTGCAGGTCAGACCGCCCGCGGCGCTCCCGGCGCCGGTACCCCCGCCAGAATATGTAAAGCAACCCCTTCCCCTGCCAGACCAGCCGCTTTCCGCCGTTTCGCTGCGGCTGGATACCCGGCCTGCCATCGATATCCTCGTGGAACGCGTTCAAGAGAGGGTCAGCTTCAGCGAGCGCGACTTTACGTCGGGGAACCCCGATAAAGGCCGGGCCGATCTCGATAAGGCCGTCAATCTGATTCTCGTGAGCGGCTTTCAAGCTGAGTCGGATGCGCGGCTTTCGAAACTTTTCGACCAGATCGGCGAGGAGATGCACGCGAATCCGCCGGAAACAGCCGTGCAGGGAATTGAGGAAGAAGCCGAGGAAGCGGAAGCGGCTCCGCCGGCACAGCCTGCTCCGATCGACGAGCTTGCGGACTTGACGCTGCCCGCGGGCGATCCCCGTCTGATTGCCAAGGCGCAGAGGGAATTGATTACCGTGCCGCACGATCTTCCCTTGACGGTCAACGACTCGGTGCTGCAATACCTGAGTTTTTTCACTACGACGCGCGGGCGCGCGATCATGGAACACGGCCTCGGGCGGGCGGGCCGTTACGACCAGATGATACGGAGCGTCCTGAAAGAAGAAGGCGTCCCGCAGGACCTGATTTATCTGGCACAGGCCGAGAGCGCTTTTCAGCCGCAGGCTGTTTCACGGGCGGGCGCGCGCGGGATCTGGCAGTTCATGCCCTATCGGGGCGAGCAGTACGACCTCGAAAGGAGCTATTGGGTGGATGAACGCAGCGACCCGGAAAAGGCCACGCGCGCGGCGGCCCGGCACCTGCGCGATCTTTATGGAATGTTCGGCGACTGGTACCTCGTGATGGCAGCTTACAACTCGGGGCCGGGAAACGTCGCGAAAGCCGTCGAGCGCACCGGCTATGCCGATTTCTGGGAATTGCAGAAACGGAACGCATTGCCGAAGGAGACTCAGAATTACGTGCCGATCATCGTGGCGATGGCGCTCGTTGCCAAGGCGCCGGCTTTGTACGGAGTGCAGATCGAAGCGGAAAAGCCCGCGCAGGTGGAAGCGGTGAAGCTGGATCATCCCGTGGATTTGCACCTGGTGGCGGATGCCACCGGAACGGACCTCGATGGACTGCGGCTGCTCAATCCGCAGTTGCTGCGCACGGTGACGCCCAGCCAGCCGGGATTCGAACTGAAGCTTCCGGCCGGCCTGACGGCGCGCTTCCAGCAGAACATCCAGCAGGTCCCGGAAGACAAGAGAACTTCTTGGCGACTGCATACGGTAAACGACGGCGAGACGCTTTCCGACATTGCGCGGCGTTATCGTCTGACGGTTCCGGCATTACAGGTAGCCAACCATCTCGACGCGCACGCAACGGTGCCTTCGGGTTTTCTGCTGAATGTGCCGACGGTGCCGGTGGTGACGCGGGTGGTTCACTATCGCGTGCAACGGGGAGATACTCTCGAAGGAATCGCGGACCGCTTCGACGTAACCGTGTCGGACTTGAAGCGCTGGAACCACATCGCGAGCAATCACGCGGCGCGCGGCTCACGGCTGAAAATTTTCACGGGCAGCGAGTCCGCCGAAATTTCCGCTGCTGCGTCGTCGCGGAGTGCTGCGCACACCAACCGCGCCACGGAGCGCACGGTTTCCACGCGTAGCGCGGACAAATTGGATGCGGTGCAGCACAAGGTGAAGCCGGGCGAGACTCTCTATTCGATTGCGCGGGAATACGGGACGACGGTGTCGGCGCTGAAGGAATCCAATCCGTTTCTTGCGGACCGCTCACTCGAAGCGGGGGATTTGCTGAAAATCCAGCGCTAGCGCCTGCTGTTGGTAAGTAAGCCCTTTTTTTTCAATATGATGCGGGAATTTGAAGTGCCCTCTCTGTTTTTCCTCGTTCGGGAAACCCACAGATCATCCGGCAGCGTTTCAAATATTCAAGCCATGCGCCTTGACAAAGTTCCAAGACTCCGTTTATAAGCGCCGAAGGAGTTTGAAGCCGTCCGGCAACCCCGAGACCCACGGAGGAACGATGTTTCACGCCAAGATGAACGATGAGGAAGACGATGAACTGCCCGCTTACGAAGAAGAGGAAGAGGGGCAGGAACAACCCGTCGAAGCGATCGAAGTAGAAGAGATTGTCATCGAGGAAGAGCCGGAAGAAGAGGCAGCCGCGCCCGCTCCGCGCAAGCCCGCACCGGCAAAACCGAGCAAGGCCAAGAAGGCTCCGGCGAAAAAGAAGGCCAAGGCCAAACCCGCGGCGAAGCCCAAGAAAAAAGCGAAGGCCAAGTCGAAACCAAAAGCGAAAAAAGCGGCGCCGAAGAAAGGCGCCAAACGGAAAAAACGCTAGCGCTGCCGGAAAGTTTCGGGAGAGCCGGAATCGCGGGACCGCCAAGGCGACGGCAAGCCGGGTCCCGCGTTTTTCTTTGGGCACGGCCCATCGCGCCTGCTATCCAGTACGAAGTTTTTGTCCGCGTAGTGCCCCGTTTTTTTAAATCCCTTCCTGCATTCGCTGTGAACGGCAGCAGATTCCCGATGAAACGCCGAAGGGCATGTTCCGGATCGGTTCGATTCGAAAATGTTTTGCTTGCCGCGAACTGCTGCGGTGGCTAGCATACCCGCGCGATGCCGCTGGCAGTGGAGCAAATCCGCAGGATGCGGGGAGGGGCGCAGGCGCATCTGATGCGCTGCGCGGATGAAGAATACTATGTGGTAAAGTTCCAGAATAACCCGCAGGGTGTGCGGATTCTGGCGAACGAATTGCTGGCAACGAGGCTGGCGGCGAGGATAGGAGTGCCGACGGCGCAGGCGGCGGTGGTGGAAGTCCGCGAAGGGCTGATCCGGCACACCGAGGATTTAGTGGTGCAGATGGGGCGCGGGCGCGCTCCGTGCGCGGCGGGGTTTCAATTCGGTTCACGTTATCCAGGGGCTCCGGCGGAGACGGTGGTTTACGATTTCCTGCCGGAGGAGCAGTTGTGCGAAGTTCTGAACCTGGACGCCTTCTGCGGGATCCTCGCGTTTGACAAGTGGAGCTGCAACACGAACGGCCGGCAGGCCATCTTCTTCCGCTGCGGCAGCGAATTGCGCTACCAGGCGCAGATGATCGATCACGGATTTTGCTTTAACGCCGGGGAATGGAATTTTCCGGATGCGCCCTTGAGGGGGTTATACGCGCGGCACCGGGTGTACGGAGGCGTGCGCGGCCTGCAGTCGTTTGAACCCTGGATCGCGAGGATCGAAAAGCTGGACGCGTCGGCGCTGGAAGAGGCGGCCAGCGCGATTCCTCCGGAGTGGTATGGCGGGGAGCAGGATGCCCTGGAACGGCTGCTGGAGCAGCTTTTCCGTCGGCGGAACCTTGTCCGGGACCTGATCGTATCGGCCTGGAAGTCTTCGGCGCAGCCGTTTCCCAACTGGAAGTGAACCATGTCGGAAGAACCGAGAAATGAATTTCGCTACCGGATTTTGCGCTACACGCCGAACCCGGTCCGCGATGAATGGGTGAATATCGGCGTGCTGCTCGAAGAGACCGCGGCGCGCCAGGACGGCCTGTTGAAGCGGACCATCCGGGTGATCGAAGACCAATCGGAATTTGCCCGCGTTCGCCGGCTGCATCCCCAGGCCGACGAGGGGCTGCTGCGCGCGCTCCCGGTGGAATTCGATGCGCGGCTGCGCGAACCGCAGGGCGGACCCACAGCTTACCTTGAGAAACTGGGCGACACCCTTTCAAACGTGCTGCAGTTCAGCCCGCAGCACGCCCTGCTTGCCGATGATTTTGACGCCGAGCTCGACCGGCTTTATCGCGCTCACGTGGCCCTGCCGCGGCGTTCGCGGGGAGGAGTGGTCGAGAGCACACGCGCCTGGATCAAAGAGCGCATCAACGGCGTGTTTCTGAGGCGCCGGGTGCCCAAGCTCGAGCGCAATATCCGCGTGGAGGAATTCACCGAGCCCGGGGATCCCCTGAAGCTCGACTACGGCTACCGGAACGGGGTGCGCGGATTCGTGCATGCGCTCGCGCTTGGGCGGGATCCCGCGCAGCCGAAGGCTCTGGCCTATACCGCTCACCGCATTCGCCAGCGGCTGCCCGAATGCGAGTTCACCACCGTTACCGAGGAAGAGCCTTCCGGCGATAACCGGCGGCATCAATTTGTGGTGCGGCTTTTCGGGGACGAAGGAATCTCCATCGTTCCGTTGTCCCGCATCGATAAGTTCGCCGAGGACCTCCGGCTGCGTCTGCGGTAACGCGGCTCAGAGCCTCCCCCATTCCGGGAGATCGCGGTGGCCCAGGAAAATTTCGGCGGCCCACGCGCCCAGATAGCTGGAAAGAGCCACGCCGTGTCCGGCAAAGGCGCCGATGACCAGTGCATCGCGGCTTGCCGGGTGGCGGCCGAAAACGGGCTCCCAGTTGTCCCGAAACAGGATCGGGCCGCCCCAGCGATGGGTGAAGCTCGCGTCCCCTAATGCCGGATGCAGGCCGCGTATTCGCCTCTCCAGGCTGGCGAACATGCGCGCGGGCTCTCCGGCGTCGATCCGCACGTCTTCCAGGCGACCGGACGGCGCGGGATCCGCCAAGCCCGCACCCCAGACAATCGAGTTGTCCTCGCGGAGGCGGCCCCAGAGGCAGGGGAAATCTACGGTATAGAAAGGTTTTCCGTCGGCCAGGCCGATTGCTTTCAGGACTTCCGGCGAGACCGGCCCGGTGAGAGCGGCCAGCGTCAGCTTTGGATGGGTGCCTGAATCGAGGCCAGAGAGCGGAAGCGACAGGGCGTTTGTAGCGAAAAGAACCTTTTTGGCGGACAGGTGTTCCGGCGCTGCCTGTCCGTCGCAAGGTGCGATCTCGAGTTCGATGGGAGCGGTCCAGCGAGCGCTGGTAACCCGGCGGTGCTCGAAGATCATCGCACCCAGCCTGCCGGCAGCCCGAGCCAGTCCGCCGACGAGTTTACCTGGATCGAGAGTCCCGCCGGGAACCTCGCGAACGACGCGCAGGGTGCCCGAGTCATTCCATGAGATGGGCGAGTCAGCGAGGCCTCCGCTCCGGCCGATTTCCCAGGCACCGGGCAGTGCGAGGCCGCAATCGACGTGGAGCTTCGCCAGGATGTCCTGCAGGCCCCCTAGAACGTCTCCCAAGCCGGGAAGATCGCCCGCAGCCGTCTCAGCCAAGGCCATGCCGCCCGTGCGGCCGCTGGCGCCTTCGCCGATGGAGCCGGCCTCCAGGACTGCGACCGATTTTCCGGGGTCGTGCAGGCGCAGCCACGCGGCCGCCGCCAAGCCTGTGAAACCGGCGCCCACGATCGCGATGTCCACCGCACGGGGAAGCGGCTGAGAGGGGGGGCTAAAATCGATCGTCCAGGGCGGCGAGCCCCAGGGAGGAGGCGGATTGGGATCAGGGCGCATAGAGCACGCGACAATTCCACGCAACAAATTTCGATGCGGCAAGAGCACGCGACAACTGGAAGAGACGGCCGGAAGAGGGCCACGGATTGGAAGCCGGAAACCCACGAGTTCCCGGCTTGCCTTTGGTTCATCTTTGGCGGAGTAAACCGCCGGCTACAGGATGCTTTCGGTCCAGTTTTCGAGCGTGTGCTTGATGTGGGCCATAAACTGATGAGACACGGCCCCGTCCACCACGCGGTGGTCGTAGGAGAGCGTGAGATAGACCATCGAGCGGATGGCGATGGCGTCGTCGATCACGACGGGGCGCTTTTCGATCGCACCGAGGCCGAGGATGGCAACGTTGGGCTGGTTGATCACCGGGAGTCCGAAGAGACCGCCGAAAACGCCGGGGTTGGTGATGCAGAAGGTGCTCTCGGTAACTTCCTCGGGCTTGAGTTTTTTCGTGCGGGCGCGGACCGCGAGATCGTTGAGCGCTCGCGCCAAGCCCAGGAAATTCTTTTCCTCGGCTTCCTTGATCACCGGGACAATCAGACCCCAGTCCAGGGCTACGGCCACGCCGATGTTGCATTCCTTGTGGAGAACGACGTTGGTGCCGTCGGCGGAAGCGTTCACCGTGGGAAAGGCGCGCAGAGCCTCGACGGCGGCCCGGATGAAAAAGGGCATAAAGGTGAGCTTGGTGCCGGCCTGCTCTTCGAACTTGGCCTTCATCTTGGCGCGCAGCGCCGCGATGCCGGTGACGTCGACTTCCTCGACCGAATATACATGCGGGGAGACGCGCTTCGAGAGCACCATGTGTTCGGCGATGCGCTGCCGCATGACGGACATGGGCTGCACTTCGTAGTGACCGAAATACATCTTCTCGCGGGGCACGGCGTTTTCGAGCACAGCGGAGGCGGAGGCTCCTCCCGAGGGGGGAGGCGCCTGCGGCGGCGCGGGACGGGGAGCAGCGTCACCCGACGGTGCGGCGCCCGTACCAGACTCGACAGCGGCCATAATGTCGCGCTTGCTCACGCGGCCTCCTGCACCGGTTCCGGCCACCTGGGAGAGATCGACATTGTTCTCGCGAGCGACGCGGCGGACGAGTGGAGAGCTGCGTACTTTCGAGCTGGCGGTTTCGGGAGGATTGGCCGCGGAGGGGGCCGGCAAAGACTGTCCCGGGGCTGGTGGTGCTGACGGCGTGGCTGCTGCGGGCTTGGCCTGCGGTTGGGCCGGCGCGGGTGCTGCCTTGGTAGGTTCGCTTTTCGCCGGAGCGGCAGGCGCGGCGGACGCGGCTGCGCCGTCGGCGTCAATCACCGCCACGATGGTCTGGATGGGCACCGTCTGGCCTTCGGTAACCTTGATCTCCTTGAGCACGCCAGCGGAAGGGGAGGGAATCTCGGCATCGACCTTGTCGGTGGAGATTTCAAAAAGAGGTTCGTCGCGGTCGATCTTGTCGCCGGGCTTCTTCAGCCACTTGGTGATCGTGCCTTCAAAAATGCTTTCGCCCATCTGGGGCATGATGACGTCGACAGCCATGGTTATCTCCTAGGGTAGAAACTCAAACGGCGCTGAGGCATTCCTCGTGCCAGACGCCCGGAATTCCTTCGAGCGCGTAGATTTCGTCGCCGCCGTGAAAGAAGGTGACTTCTTTCACCTTTGCCACGCGGCCGGCGAAATCCAGCTGCTCCGGTTCCAGTTCATTGTGGTACTGCCCCGCTTCGAGGAAGCTCTCGAGAAAGGGGCGATCCGCGATGCGCACCTCGGATCCGACTGCGAACTCCACGTTGTTGAGACCTTTCGTTTTTCCCACTTGCGCTAGCTCACTTTCGTCCGCGTTAGTATTTTGCCAATTCCCGCGCCGCCGCGGCAACTTTTTCGACGTTCGGGAGGAAATGTTGTTCGAGAGAGGGGGCGTAAGGGACCGGGGTATCGAGGCCGGTGACGCGAATCACCGGGCCGTCCAGGTCGGCAAAGGCGCCTTCGCAGACGACGGCGGCGATTTCGCCGGCAATCCCGCCGGTGCGCGTGTCTTCGTGCACGACGAGCAGCCGGTTTGTTTTCTTCACCGAATCGAGAATCGTTTCGCTGTCGAGCGGGAGCAGGGTGCGCAGGTCGATCACCTCAGCCTCGATGCCTTCGTTGGCGAGTTCCCGCGCGGCTTCGAGCGAGGTGTGCGCCATGGCGGCATAGCTGACGATGGTGAGATCCGTTCCCGGGCGGCGGATCACGGCTTTGCCAATGGGGACAGTGTAGTCGCCCGCGGGGATCTCTTCCTTGATCCGCCGGTAGAGGAACTTGTGTTCGAAAAAGAGCAC
>CAZRKW010000083.1:0-15213 GCA_964600355.1 uncultured Acidobacteriaceae bacterium | reverse complement strand
TCGGCATGTTGACTGTGGCGGACTTTCAGGCGCACGAAAAGGCGCTCGACCAGAAGGTGCACGCCGATCACTCCGCGCGCGAAACGCTGGGCGCTTATGGGAACCATCGCGTTCGCCTGATTCATCGCGTGGGCACGGGCGCGCCTGAATTTCACGCGGATTATGTGGACCTTTGGGTGGTCGAAAGCGGGCACGCCACGCTGGTGGTCGGCGGCACTCTCATCGACGCGAAATCGACAGGCGGCGAGGGAGAAATGCGCGGGGAGATGAGCGGGACGGGCATCGATGGCGGCGAACGCCATGAGATATCCGCCGGCGACATGATTCACATCCCTGCCAAGACGCCGCATCAGGCGCTCGTGCCCGCAGGCGGGGAAGTCACCTACGTGCGCGTGATGATTCCGGCGCAGTAAGGCGAGTCAACCTGGAGGGACAGGAGGTTGAGGAGGCAGAGGAGGTAAGGACGAAGGCTCGCGGGAAAGGCACCGCGAGCGGGAGGCGCTGCGCGCCCGTTTTTTTTTGCACGACTGAAGTCGTGCCCTGACGAGTTCCATTTGTGAGATGGCTCACCTATCTCATAAATGCTTCGATCGGAGGAGTGCCTGCCTGAGGGTTAAAACACGTTTGTCGACGGGGCTTTTTGGGCACGGTTGAAAAGCTCGCGGAAAAGTCACCGCGAGAGGTAGTCGCTGAGCGCCGCCGGTTATTGTCGGAGCTGAGAGCCTGCGTGGCAACTCCCTAAATCGTCCTTCAGCGGCTAAAAGACACTCGCCGAAAATGGACCACGAGAGGGAGGGTTGTCTCGCCCGGCTTTTTGTCGCGGTTGAGAGCCACCTCCCCCAAACGCGTTGCCACGAAGGCAACTTTCGCTGTTTCGACGGAGCCCCTCGGCGGCTAAGCCGCATTGATTTTCGGGAATTTGCGGCACGGATAAATCCGTGCACTGACGGAAAGCCGGCGTTGGCACACAGACTTTTCAGCTCCGGCATGACGGGAAGCCCGCAGTGCCAAACACTCGCGGTGAATTTCCTGGGAGCTTTCGTCAATCCCAGCGAAGCCACCGTCGCCAGCCGGATCGTCGAACTACCCAAAGGCCCGGCGCTTTGCACCGAAGGCGGCAAGCGGATACAATGAAGGATGTTCCGGGCGCCAACGCACGGAGAAATCCTCGCATCTCAATCGTCACGGATATCTGACAGGTTCTGAGGGACCTCGAAACCACACAAATGGATGTCGAACGGATCATAGATAACGTTGTAGCGCGCTTTATCGGCACCAAGCACGAGCGCGACGTCAAGCGCATCCAGCCGATTGTGGTGGAGATCAACGCCCTCGAGCCGGAGATGAAGCAGCTCTCCGATGCGCAGCTCGGCGAGCGAACGCTGGCGCTCAAGGCCGAAGTTCAGGGCCGCCTCGAGGGACTCGAACGCGACGACCCGGATTACAAACGGAAGCTTCGGGAGGCGGTCGATCCGGCGCTGGTGCCGGCGTTCGCCCTGGTTCGCGAAGCCGGGCGCCGCACCCTCAATATGCGGCACTTCGACGTGCAGCTCATCGGCGGCATCGTTCTTCACCACGGGAAAATCGCCGAGATGAAGACGGGTGAAGGAAAAACGCTCGTCGCCACACTCCCCGCCTATCTCAATGCGCTTACCGGCAAAGGCGTCCACATCGTCACCGTGAATGACTACCTCGCTCGCCGTGACGCAGAATGGATGAGCCCGATTTACAAGACTCTGGGAATGACGGTCGGCGTGATCGTCCACGATCTGGACGATGCGCAGCGCCGCGCCGCCTACGCCGCCGATATCACTTTCGGAACGAACAACGAATTCGGCTTCGACTATCTGCGCGACAACATGAAGTACGATTTGAAGGATTGCGTCCAGCGCGGCCACCATTTCGGCGTGGTCGACGAAGTGGACTCGATCCTGATCGATGAGGCGCGGACTCCGCTCATCATTTCCGGCCCCGCCGAGGAATCCACCGACAAGTATTATCGCGTCGACAAGATCATCCCCAAGCTGATCCCGGAGATGGATTTCACCCTCGACGAAAAAATGCGCACCGCGACGCTCACCGAAGAGGGCGTTTCGAAATGCGAGCGCTTGCTCAATCTGGGCAACCTCTACGACCCGGCCAACATGGACATGATTCATCACGTCTACCAGGGCCTGCGCGCGCACACCCTCTACGAGAAAGACGTCGACTACGTGATCAAAGATGGCGGCGTGGTGATCGTTGACGAATTCACCGGTCGGCAGATGCCGGGGCGCCGCTGGTCCGACGGGCTGCACCAGGCCGTCGAAGCCAAAGAAGGCGTCAAGATCGAGCGCGAAAATCAGACCCTCGCCACGATCACCTTCCAGAATTATTTCCGGATGTACTCCAAGCTTTCCGGCATGACCGGAACGGCCGAAACCGAAGCGCCTGAATTCGACAAGATTTACAAACTCGAAGTGGTGGCCATCCCCACCAACAAAGCGCTGATCCGCAAGGAATACTCGGACGTCGTCTACCGCACGGAACCCGAAAAATTCGAGGCGGCGGTCAACGGCATCATCCAGGAGGACGGAACGCGCACCGGCGGAATCCGCCAATATCACGAGAGCGGTCAACCGGTGCTGGTAGGCAGCATCTCCATCGAGAAATCGGAAAAAATCGCGGAGCTCCTGAAGAAGGCGGGCATCCCGCACCAGGTTTTGAACGCGAAGCAGCACGAGCGTGAAGCGAAAGTGATTTCGCAGGCCGGGCGCAAGGGTGCGGTCACCGTTTCAACCAATATGGCCGGCCGCGGAACCGACATCCTGCTGGGCGGCAATCCCGAAGCCATGACGCGCGAATACTGCATGAAGAACAAGCTTGCCATGCCCTACGCGCCCGCAAGCGCCGTGATCGGAATTCCTCCCGGCGGAGAAACTCCGGCGCAAGCCGATGCGGCGGAGACAGCCGCGCAGACAAGCGCGTCCATCCAGACGGCCGTAGCCGAACTCAACGGCGGCAATAGTGCCTCCATGGTGCTCTTCCAGCAGGAAGGCAAAATTTTTCAGGTACCGCTCGATCAATGGAAGCCGATTTTCGATCAATTCACCGGGCAATGTCGCGCCGAGCATGACGAAGTCGTCGCCATGGGCGGCCTGCACATCCTCGGCACCGAACGCCACGAGGCCCGCCGCATCGACAATCAGCTGCGAGGCCGCGCCGGCCGCCAGGGCGATCCCGGCTCCTCGCGTTTCTTTCTCTCGCTCGAAGACGACCTGCTGCGCATCTTCGGGGGCGAGCGCGTAAAAGCCCTGATGTTCCGCCTGGGCATGACGGAAGGCGTGCCGATCGAATCCCGCCTCATCAGCAAGCGCATCGAAAACGCGCAGAAGGCCGTCGAAGCCCAGAACTTCGAAGCCCGCAAGCACCTGCTCGAATACGACGACGTGATGAACAAGCAGCGTGAAACGGTCTATTCGCTGCGCCGATCGTTCCTCGAAGGCCGCGACCAGAAGGAATTCGTGCTGGAGCGCGCCGAAGCCATCGCCAATTCGCTCGCGGAAACCTACGCTCCGGCCACGCAGCATCCGGATCAGTGGAACGTGACCCAGCTCGGCAACGAGCTCCTGAATCAGTTCGGCTTCGATCTCAAGTCCGCGAACATCGATACTGCGAATCTGAATCACAATCAGCTGGCTGACACGCTTCTCGAAAAAGTAAAGGAGCGCTACAGCGAAAAGGAAACGCTTTTCGGCGAACAGATGCTCCGCTGGCTCGAGCGCCACATCCTTCTCGACATTGTGGACGCGCAGTGGAAAGACCACCTCCTCACCCTCGATCACCTGAAGGAGGGAATTGGCCTCCGCGGCTACGGTCAAAAAGATCCCCTGGTGGAGTTCAAGAAGGAAGCCTTCACGCTCTTTGAAGACATGATGGACCGCATCGATACAGAAGCCGTGCGATTCCTGTTCCTCATGCAGCCCGCGCGCCCCGAAGATCAGGCCAAGCAGATCGAACGCCGGCAGCAACAGCAGCAGAAGGAATTGCAGTTCCGGGCCGGCCCCGCGCAAGCGGAAGCCCCCAAGCCGGTCCGCGCCGCCGCGAAGATCGGCCGGAACGATCCATGTCCGTGCGGTTCCGGCAAGAAATACAAGAAGTGCCACGGCGTAGAATCCTGAGCGTTGCCTCGGTAAGTCCGTACACAGCGTAATTGCCGGACCGTTTCGTTTTACACGGTGTTTACTTTCGTGATCGCAAAATGTGCTACTCTCCCGTGCTCTGAGGTTTATCTGTTGGGGAAGTTAGCTATTATGAATGCCACAATCGCCGGGATTTGCCGCCGAACAGCTTGTGCCAATCTGATTCCTCCCAGCCTCGCGAGCGAACAAGTCTGCCTAGATCATTTCCTGGACGAGGCGTTTCTCCGCACCGATCAGCTCATGGAGCGTTTTCACGAAGGCCGCCCCATCGATTCGCAAGTAGTGGAAAGACTTCTTGCCGATGCCCTAACCATCGTAACGAACCTCGAGGAAGGTGCGTCCGAGCCGAAGCCCGAGGAGCGCGACCGCATGTTGGAGCTTCTGCTGAGCCTCGCCAATCTTCACGAATACGCGGCTCACCACTCCATTTCCCTCGGTCCGGCCTCCTGAACACCTTGCCGTTGTGGCGGAAGTGCCTTTTGGCGGCGCTATCTTGAGGAAAATGAAGTACCTCTTCCGCATTCCCAGATAGTTAACAGCAGAAACGCTCCGGTCTCTTGCGTTTCGCGATTTTCCGAACCAAGCTAAATAGGAAACTCCGCGCCCATGCCCGAGAACAAAATCCTCGACCCATTTAAGCCTGCACAGCCTCGTATTCCCGGCGTGTCGGCCGCGGAAGACAAGGTTCCGGAAAGCGGCGAAGCGGAAAAAGCGTACGCATCTCCTGGTTTTATCCCCCCATCGGCCAGCATCCCGGCGAACGACAATCCGCCCCCGCTAAAGCTTCTGTGGGTGGGGCTTGCGTTGACAGGCGCGCTGACAACTGCCTTTATTTTATTTGGGTTAAAGCAAAAATCCGTACCGGTGAAACCAGCACCGATCGCTGAGTCGGCGAGGCCCGTCACTCCGATTGCCGAATCGCCTGCCGAATCGAGTACCGAATTGCGTGCCCTTGATCCGAAACTGCCCGTCGGTCCCGGCGCGGTTGCCACGAAGTCCCAATTGTCGAAGCCCTGGGCCGCCAGCCGCTTCTACTATCGCGATCCGGTAACATTGAAGCGCCTCCCCGCAATGGTGGTACATCTTCCAGGCGGATCCTTCTGGGGATTTTCGTTAGTCGAGCCGTTCGGAAGCTGCCAACTCGAATACGTCACCGATCTCCGCAAGCTGCAGGCAACTTATGGCTTCGACGCTGCCCATCCCATGGTAGCGGATCCCTGTAACGGAACCGTTTTCGACCTGACTCAGTACGGAAACGCCCCCAGCGGCCTGGTCCGCGGCGAAATACAGAAGGGACCAGGCTGGCGGCCCCCCACGGCCATCGAAATCCGCGTCCAGGGCAACCAGATAATCGCCGTCTCAATGGAGCGATAACGCCTTCCTCTCGCGGTGCCTTTACCGCGAGCCTTCCTCCTCAACCTCCTCTGCCTCCAATGCTTTTCCGAGACAGCACTTAGTGCCCGCTTCGCATCGTAGTAACATACGCTAACGCGGAGTTCTGAATGCACTTCGCGCAGGCTTCGAAGCTAAACGGGTGAGTCTGGGAGAAAACGTGATGCGCAAGCGGTGTGTGTATTCCCTCGCATTTCTAGTGATCGTGCTCGCAGCCGGCTGTGCCAGGAAACTGGACGACACGGCGCTCGTCACCAACATTAAATCCCAGATGTTTTCAGACCCGCAATTGAAGGATGCCAGCCTGATCGTCTCCTCTCGAGAGGGCGAGGTCACCCTGAGTGGAACCGTGCCGAACGACGCGGCGCGCTACGACGCGTACAAGATCGCCACCCAGACCGCCGGCGTCTCGAAGGTGAACGATCAGATGGTGGTGCAGCAAGCGCCGCCGCCGGTAGCCCAGGTTCCGCAAGCCCCACCGCCGCCCGCTGCAACCCCAAAGCGATCTCAAGCCCCGCCGGAAGCGGATACCCGCAAAGCCCGCAGGAACAAGCATCTCAAGGAACTCGAGCAAACCGAAACGGCGCAGAACACGCCTCCTCCGGCTCCCTCTGACCAATATCAACCGCCGCCGGACCAGCCCCTCCCCGCAGCTGCGCCGCAACCAACGCCTGCACCGCAACCGGCGCCGCCACCCCCGCCGCCGCCCCCTCCTCCTCCGCAGCCGATCGAGGTTGTAATTCCGGCCAGCACCACCCTGACGATCCGCATGATCGATGGCGTCGATTCGGAGGTGAACCGCACCGGCGAAATTTTCCATGCCGCGCTGGATGCGCCGATCGTTGTGGATAACCAGGTCACCATTCCCAAAGGCGCCGACGTATACGTTCGGCTGACAAGTGCCAGCTCGGCCGGACATATCTCCGGAAAAGGTGAGTTGCATCTCGAACTCGTCAAGATCGAATATCAAGGCCGCTCGTATCCTCTCGTAAGCGGCACGTACTCCCTGAGCGGAAGCTCGCGCGGAAAAAACACCGCTGAGAAAGTCGGCGGCGGTGCCGTCCTGGGCGCCCTCATCGGCGCACTCGCAGGCGGCGGAAAAGGCGCGGCCATCGGGGCTGGCGTGGGAGCAGGAGCGGGCGGCGTCTATCAGGGCGCCACGAGGGGGAAGCAGGTGAAGATTCCTTCTGAAACGAAGCTCGATTTCCAATTGGACCAGCCCGTCACCGTAACAGTGATGCCGCGGTCCGCTCCCGCTCAATAGATCCAGCTTCTGAAGGGGAGTCTTACGGGGAGCGGAGTTTCCGCTTCCCGTTTTTCATTACATGGACAATCCGGTTTCTACGCTGTTCGCACCGGCGCGCGATGTAAGATGTTGGCAGGGTCAATTGGCAGAGTCCGTTGGCAGATTCCATTAGCAGAGTTCAATGATCGGCCAGACAATCTCGCATTATCGAATCCTGGAAGTGCTCGGCGCCGGCGGCATGGGCCAGGTGTTCCGCGCCGAAGACACGCGTCTGGGCCGTCAGGTCGCGCTCAAGTTTCTCTCCGAAGGTTCGTTGAAGGATCCCATCGCGCTCGAACGCTTTCAGCGCGAGGCCCAGGCCGCGTCTTCGCTCAATCATCCTGGCATCTGCGTCATCTATGACATCGGCGAAAACAACGGCCAGCCCTTCCTGGTGATGGAATTGATCGAGGGGCAGACGTTGCGGGATCGTGTGGCGGGCCGCCCTCTTTCGCTGGACCTGCTTCTCGATTTCGGAACGCAGATTTCGGACGCACTCGACGCAGCCCACTCGAGCGGCATCGTTCATCGCGACATAAAACCCGCCAATATTTTCATCACCACCAGAAATCTGGCAAAAATCCTCGATTTCGGTCTCGCCAAGCACTTCGTCCCGCGGCGCATCGCGGAGGGTGTGGCCGCCGGCAGCACCTCGAATCTGCCCACCACCGACAACCTGATGGTCACCAGCCCGGGCTCGACGCTGGGAACCGTTGCCTACATGTCCCCCGAGCAAGCACGCGGGGAAGACCTCGACGCGCGCACCGATTTGTTCAGCCTCGGGGCGGTGCTGTATGAAATGGCCGCCGGCCGCCAGGCCTTTGACGGAGCCACTTCTGCCGTGGTTTTCGATGCGATCTTGAACCGCGAGCCGGTCGCGCCTTCTTCACTCAACCCGGAGCTGCCCCTTAAATTCGAGGAGATCGTTGCCAAATCGCTCGAAAAGAACCGCGATCTCCGTTACCAGACCGCCGCCGAACTTCGCACCGACCTCAAGCGGCTCAAGCGCGATACCGACTCAGCACGCGCCGGAACGGTGGCGGGAGCAACGCCCGCCCCAAGCTCAAATCCGCCTTCTGGATCGGTGCCGCTAACTCCACAACCCGTCTCTTCGCCCGCATTTCCGCACACGGCCGCCATTCCCCTTCGCCGGCCGCGCGGGCGGTGGATCATCCCCGTCCTGGTCGTCCTCCTCTTAGTGGCGGGCGCCGGAGCCTTTCTCGGTATCCACCTTCACAGCCGTTACGGCCATCAACAGGAAGCGGACTTCATGAAGATGATGATCACGCCCGTAACTTCCAGCGGAAATATCCAGACTCCGGCGATCTCGAGCGACGGCAAGTGGCTGGCCTACGTCCGCTCGGAAAATGGACCGTCGAGCGTTTGGGTGCGCCAGTTGGCCACCGGCAGCATGGCGCAGGTGGTGCCGGCGTCCTCCAGGCTGATTACCAGCCTCGCGTTTTCCCCGGACGGTAACTACGTCTATTTCGTCGAGCGCGATCCCAACGCGGATCATTCCGCCCTCGATCAGTTGCCATCCCTGGGCGGCGCACCGCGCCAGATTCTCTTCGATGTGGATAGCCCGATCAGCTTCTCGCCGGACGGAAAGCGGCTCGTGTTTGTGCGCCAGTCGCCTGAAAACATGACGTCATCCCTCGTGCTTGCCAATTCGGATGGCTCCGCCGAACAGAAGCTCGCCTCCCTTACTTTTCCCGCTGCCTATTCTTCCGGCGGACCGAGTTGGTCCCCGGACGGCAAGCGCATCGCCGTGCAGAGAACCTCCAGCAGCGATCCGGACGAATACATTCTGGAAACCGTTTCTGTCGATTCAGGCACGGAAAAGCCGCTGGGCTCGACTCTGTGGTCCGATCCCGCCCAGGTCACCTGGCTGCGCGATGGTTCCGGGGTTGTCTTCACGCTGCCGAACAGCAATTCTTCGTTTAATGCGCAGTTGTGGGAGGCCGCCTATCCTGCCGGAAACACCCTGCGGATCACCAACGATTTGAATTATTACTCGGGAACCAGCATTACGGGAGATGACGTAACCCTGGCGACCACGCAGCTATCTTTCGCATCGAGCCTGTCGGTGTCTCCCGCGGGAAGCGCGGGTCTCTCGGAGCCCCACCAGATCACCTCCGGCGTAGGGCGTGCCGATGGCCTGGCAGGCATGGCGTGGACGGACAGCAGGATCTTTTACACCTACTACACTTCGGGTGTTCTGCGCCTCGCTGGCATTTCTCCGAAAGGCGGCGATCTCCAAGACATAGTTACCTCTGGATCTCCCGTGTGGCCGGCGGCTTGCGATAAAGCTGGAGGGTTCGTACTGACGGTGATCGATAACTCAGGCCGTGCGTCGGTCTGGCACGGCGACGCGGATGGTGTGAATCTGAAACAGATCACCAGCGGTCCGGAAGACGAGCGCCCCAGCTGTTCCCCGGACGGGAAGTTTGTCGTCTACCAGGCGGTCCTGCCGGGCCCGGTGCGAATCATGAAAGTTGGCATTGACGGCGGCGCGCCGGTTCCCATAGGCAAGGACCATCTCGAATACCCGGTCATCTCGCCCGACGGGCGCTCGATCGCGGCTTCCTACGATCCAGGACCCGACAAGCCGGTGCAGGTAGCCATCGTAGGCATCCAAAGCGGCGAGGTGCAAAGCGTTTACACCCTGCCTCCCGGAACGACCCTCGTCCACCAATCCGGAGAGAGCCTCGCCTGGACCAAAGACGGCCGCTCCCTCCTATTTCTAGTGGACAAACACGGAGTCTGCAACGTCTGGGCCCAAGCGGTAGTGGGTCCGGGCAAGACGCCCCCTGCGCCGAGACAGATCACCAATTTCTCGTCCGATACAATCTGGTCCTTCGCGGTCTCCCCGGACGGAAACGAGATGATTTACGCCCGCGGCCGCCGAATAGGCGACACCGTCCTAATCTCGCATTTTCATTAGTGCGCGGCCGTTCATAGGCCACCGTTGGGCCGCCGCAAACCCTTAACCTTTCACAACCGCCCGAATTTTTGGCGAGCCCACTATCGCGGATTTTAACTCCGGATCCTTGTCGATCATCTCGAGCAGCGCCCGCGTCACGTGATCGTCGATCTCGGACGTCTTGCGGATGCCCACCGGGTAGCGAACGATCAGTTCCAGTCCGGTGTCGCCAAACTGCAGTTTCGCATCCGGCCCCGGGACGGTGATCTGAAACTCCACGCGTCCCTCGATAGAGCTGGTCTGCCGTTCGATATCGTCCCGGTACTGCTCGTAGATGGCGTTCACGGCTGCCGCGACCTTGTCCTGAACCGCTCTGTGATTTCCTGCCGCCGTCAAATCCAGCACCACCTCGTGCCAGGTGTAATCGGTGCCCGGAAGCTGCTTGAAAAGCGGCGTCGTCGCCTGGAAAAGCACCGAGTTGGAGAACACGACGATTCGCCCAGTCGGGTAGATATCCACCGCCGGCCCCGAAAGCTCCATCAAATACAGCCGGACCAGGCCGATGTCGATCACATCCCCGGTCACGCCCGCAATGCTGATGCGGTCTCCCACGCGAATGCCATAGCGCCCGATCACGAAAAAATAAGCCGCCACCGAGAGAAGAACGGTTTGCAATCCGACCGCGACACCGGCGGTCACAAATCCCGCGAACGTGGCCAGCGAGCTGAATTCGCTCACGAATCCCAGAATGATCACGATGCCGAACAAAAATCCAACAACGATTCGGCGCAGGATCATAAATTGCCGGCGCCTCCGCTGATCGCGCACATACTTGAACGCGAGCCGCCGCCATATCTCGGACAAGAACAGCACCAGTCCAAGCGCCAGAGCGATTCCCGTCACCCGCGTGAGCAGCGATTCGAGCGTGCCCCGCGATTCCCTCGCAATCGACCGCCTCCAGTCCGCGAAATTCGAGCGGCTTTCGTCGAGAACCGTCATCTCCTGCGCCAGCGGCACCAGGGCCGCCGCGTACTGCCTGAAATTGCTGGTGAGACTCCGGTATTCGCTCTGCACGTTTGCCGGGGGAAGCGCCGCAGCCGAAGGAGG
This sequence comes from uncultured Acidobacteriaceae bacterium, assembly GCA_964600355.1. GTDB lineage: Bacteria > Acidobacteriota > Terriglobia > Acidiferrales > UBA7541 > Palsa-295. The sequence continues at coordinate 4,325 of CAZRKW010000083.1, read as the reverse complement.
CGCCTGTGAGGCGGAGGAACCCATCAATGCATTACCCCGGCGAACCGTAGCCACCAGATTGTCTCGCAACGGGCTGCGGACGGCACCGGCCGCGTCGTGTACGCGCGCCGTTTGCGCAATCAATTGATCGAGTTCGTGCATGGCCGTCACCTGGTCGTAAAGCGAAAGCGCTTGCCCCACGAGGCCGGCCGAATTGGAACTCTTCGGCGGTGCGGTGGCCGCCTTAGTGCCGGAGGCCGTCTTACTCGTAGCGAGAACTTCCGGCACGGATCGGGCCAGCGTATTAACCGTGCCCGCCAACCCCTGGCTCGCCGTTTCACTGCTCTCGGCAAAACTCGCGATTTTTTCAATGGAATCCTGCATCGCTTTGTTGAGGTCCAACTCACCCTGCAGAGCGTCGCGCTGGGAAAGAAGCGCCTGCCGCTTGCCGGCCGCGGATCCCGCGATTTGTTTGTCGAGCGCTTCAATCTCGGACTGCAGGCTGGCAATCTGAGCGGAAACCTGCGTTTCCATCTGGCTGTAGTTGGCGGGCTGCACCCCACCCGAACCGGGCTGATTCGCGTTGTTTGCGGCGGCTGTGCTTCTGTTTGCGGCGTCAATCAGGGCCGCTTCGGCGTTTGCCGATTGGAAGGCCAGTCGCAGAGCCTGCATCGCCAGATTTTGCGCGGTGTCCTGATAAACCACGTCGCTCGGTAATCCGGGAGTCTGCACGCGATTTGTCGCATCCCGGTACCAGCTAAGCGCTGCGTTCAGGTGATTCAGCACCGCTGCACGGTCCAGTCCCTGCGCATTTTGCACCGGTCCTTGTCCTGAAGCGGCGCTTGCGCCAAGTGCGAGGGCGCAGATAAGTGCGATTCTCGTTCCCAATTTGCAGCGGATGAAAGAATGATCGACGCGAGTGTTCATAGCATCAGTATATTCGGTATCGCATCACCCGAATGCCGCCTCTTTGCGAGGGCCATTTTCGCGTTTTCAGCGCCCACTTGCAGGAACGCGCGTCTTCGGCTAAAGATAAATTGGAATGGTTACAGATCGTCCGCCGCGCACACCCAGGTTACTCACTGAATTTCTCGGCAGCGACCAGCGTATCGGCCTCCGCGTGCCCGCCGACGAGCGCCTCGTCACCCGCGCACAGGCCATCGAATCCGCGATGGAATCCGGCAAGCCGGCGGCTGTCTCATACGCTTGCAGCGACTTCCTCTCCGTCGCCGCCGATTTCTACGGAGTTCCGCGCCCCGAGGTCCGCGTTCTCGCGGCACGCCCGTTGCGCGTCCGGGAAGGTGGCTGGTCAGTGGAACTGTTCGGGGACTACCACCCGCAAACCAGGCTCATCCGCATCTGGACGCGAACCGCCGTCCGCAAGCAGGTAACTTCCTACGGCACATTCTTCAGCACGCTCTGCCACGAGTTTTGCCATCACCTCGATTGCCGCCTGCTGGGATTTGGCGACTCCCCTCACACCCGCGGTTTCTATCAGCGAACCGCCACGCTCTATCATCACGCCCGCGGAACTCCCGAGAAGCAGTTGGCGTGGGTGAAAATGCCGCGCGGCCAGTGGCGGATCGACTGGCGGCGGATGAGAAGCTCCGTCGCGCCAAAGACCCTCACAGCCGCGGGCTAAGCGCGCCTCGCCACGATTTCGGCCACGGGCCGCTTGTGCGCGGGGTCGTTCGACTTCCCCTCGTAGTAGTGGAGAATCTCGCAGTCTGAGAAATATTGCCGCAGTTCGCCCGGCCGCAGCCGGTGGTTCGTCGGCTCTTCTCCCGCTTCTGTGATGTGGATGATCGCTAGCACGATTCCTCCGGGCCGCACTCCCCGCTTCGCCGGCTCGAATAGAGAGGTCTGCAGGTAGAAGCACATCGCAATCAGGTCCCAGCAGTTTTCTCCGATCTCGAACCCGCGCTTTTCGAGATCGAAAATCCTCGCATCCACCGCGACGCCACATTCCAAGGCCCGGCGCCGCAGAATCTCAATCGCCGTGGGCGCCCCATCCACCGCCGTGACGTTCCATCCACGCTGCGCAAGCCACATGGCATTGCGTCCAGCGCCGCAAGCCAGGTCGAGCGCCTTTCCAGCCGGCAGCTTCGAACAGGTCTCCACCAGAAGCGGGTTAGCTTCGGTCTCCCGCTCCTCCGCCCTTCCTGACCGATAGCGCTCGTCCCATCCCTGAATTTCCATGCAACGATTGTTCACCGCCGCGGGCGAACGTGCAACAGCGGAACGAAGCACCTCGGCCTCACCCTTCCTGATCGCCGGTTCCGCGTGTTAGGCTCTGCCGTGAATAATTTCGCGGGAATTTCAGAGGAGCATCGCCTATGCGCCTTGGCATCTGCTTGAGTGTCCTTGCGTTCTTTCAACTCTTGGCGACACCAGCGGCGATCCCCGCCGAGCACAACGCGTCCCAAGGCTCAGCCAAGCCGGCCAAAGATTCCAGCGACCTTTTGCTGCCCCCTTCTGAGGACTTGTCACGCGCCTGGGATGAAATTGGCGGCAAGCTCGTCGAGATGGCCCAGGATTTTCCCGAGGACAAGTACGACTTCAAGGTCCAAAAGGATCAGCGCACCTTCGCCGAAACGATCCTGCACATAGCCAACGACGATTTTCTCGCGATAACGGCAGTCAAGGGCTCCCAGGCCGGCCCCGATTTCCGCGGCGAGCACCCCTCGCGCGCCGTCTACAAGTCCAAGGCGGACGTAGTCAAATTGCTGAAAGACGCCGTCGCCGCCGGCTCTGCCGTGATCAAGGCGCAGGGAGACGCGGGACTCGACAAGGCGATTTTCTCGCCGTTCACCGCCGACCCCGTGCGCGTTTCCACTCTCTGGTGGAGCGTCATCGAGGATGACGGCGAACATTACGGCCAGCTCGTCGTCTACTACCGCGCCAACAACCTGGTGCCCCCGAGGTCGCGTTAACGTTAGCGTTCCGCGCGGCCCAGCGTGAACGCCGTGTTCACCAGCGCCAGGTGCGAAAAAGCCTGGGGGAAGTTGCCCACGAAGCGCTTGGCATCCGGATCGTACTCCTCGGAAAGCAGGCCAAGATCGTTCTGCAATTGCAGCAGCCTTTCGAAGAGTTTTCGCGCGTCATCCAGCCTGCCGGAGTCGGCATAAGCGTCCGCCAGCCAGAAGCTGCACGGCAGAAACACGCCTTCTCCGGGAGGCAGCCCGTCATCGGCCTCCTGGGTGTGGTAGCGCTCCACAAAGCCGCCTCTCACGAGATCGCGTTCGATCGCGCGAATCGTTCCCTGCACGCGGGCGTCGGACGCCGGCAGAAAATTCACCCGCGGGATCACCAGCAGGCTCGCGTCCAGAGCCGTCGAGCCGTAGGACTGCACAAAGCTGCCCATCCCGGCATTGAACCCGTTGCGGCAAACGTCGTCGTGAATCTCCTGGCGCACCCGCCGCCAGCGGTCCAGCGGCCCCTTCAACCCGAACTGTTCCGAGCTCTTGATCCGGCTGTCGAACGCAAACCAGGCCGTCACTTTCGAATGCGTAAAGTGCCGTCGCGGCCCGCGTACCTCCCAGATGCCCTCGTCGGGGTCCTTCCAGATTTTTTCGAGGTGCTCCAGCAACGCCTCGCCCAGCGCGACGTCCGGTTCGCCGTCCGTAAGCCCCTTGCGTGCGTGATGCAGCACGCCCGCGATCTCGCCATAGATATCGAGTTGCAGTTGCTCGGACGCAGCGTTCCCGATGCGCACCGGCTTCGATCCCTCATAGCCGGGCAGCCAGGGTATCTCCCATTCCTTCACATGCCGCTCGCCCGCCAACCCATAGAGAATCTGCACCTGATCGGGGCTTCCGGCCACCGCCCGCACGAGCCAGTCGCGCCAGGACGCCGCCTCGTCCTCGTAACCCGCGTCCATGAGCACTTGCAACGTAAGCGTGGCGTCCCGCAGCCAGCAGTAGCGGTAATCCCAGTTTCGTTCCCCTCCGATTTTCTCGGGAAGCGAAGTCGTCGGAGCCGCCGCGATTCCCCCGGTAGGCAGATACGTCAGCCCTTTTAAAGTGATCAACGACCGCTTCACCGCTTCAGCATAGGGCCCGCGATACTTGCATCTGCTAGTCCACTCCCTCCAGAATTCCACGGTTTTTAAATATGCCTTCTCCGGATCGATTGCGTCCGGAGGAGGAAGATGAGAAGCGCCATGGCCCAGCACAAAAGAAACCGACTCGCCCGCTTTCACGGTGAATTGCGACACGGTTTTCAGATTCTCGCCCCGCAGCGCCACAGAACTCCGCAGCACAACCAAGTGAGGCCCCGCCACTCCCTGCAGTCGTCCGTCCTCGAGCCGCGCAATCCACGGAACCAGTTCGCCATAATCGAACCGA
>CAZRKW010000082.1:0-15236 GCA_964600355.1 uncultured Acidobacteriaceae bacterium | reverse complement strand
TGGGGCTTGCGCCGGCGGCGACCGTCTTCACGCCTTCGCGGAAGATGGCCTGCGCCAGCACGGTTGCGGTGGTCGTGCCGTCGCCCGCTACGTCCGACGTCTTCGACGCGACTTCGCGCACCATCTGTGCGCCCATGTTTTCGAGCGGATCCTGCAGCTCGATTTCTTTTGCCACGGTCACGCCGTCCTTGGTGATGATCGGCGCGCCGAACTTCTTTTCAATCACCGCATTGCGGCCCTTCGGGCCCAGCGTGATCTTTACGGCGTCAGCCAGTATGTTGACGCCGCGTAGGATCGCCTGGCGGGAATTCTCGCCAGTTACGATTTGCTTTGCCATGTCTATTCTTCCTCCTGGAAGTTTTTCAGATTGGTTTGCCGAGGGCTTGACGCCCCCGGGAAGTTACTTTTTGCCGCCGGCTGCTTTGGCGGAGGTGCCGATCTTCGCGAGGATCTCGTCTTCCTTCAGGATGAGATATTCCTCGTCATCGATCTTGATGTCGTTGCCGCTGTATTTGCCGAACAGGATGCGGTCCCCGGCCTTCACGTCGAGAGGGATCAACTCGCCCTTCTCGCGCCGTCCGTTGCCCACGGCGACCACTTCGCCTTCCTGCGGTTTCTCTTTTGCCGAGTCGGGGATGATGATGCCGCCCTTCACGGTCTCTTTCTCTTCGGTCCGCTTCACCAACACGCGGTCGTGTAGCGGTGTGATGTTGACAGCCATTTTTGCAGTTCCTCCGATGGGATGCTCAGATTGCTTGAACAGGCGAGCGCTCTTAGCACTCCTCTCAAGCGAGTGCTAATATAGCAAAGCCCGTTGGAGTGTCAAGTTAAAAGTTTGATAGAGACATACTCACCTTTGCAGCAAAAATATAAGTAAGGCCATTATTTGCATTACTTTATGGATATTTTAAGTCCTCAGTAAAAACCTCGCATTTTGACGATCTAGCAGTATTTGTGATGGAATCGATCCATCTTAAGCTTCACCGGCCTTAGCCTTTTCGCTGTCATTCTGAGGAGCGAAGCGACGAAGAATCCCTCTTCTCTTTGCGTGAGGCCCGGCACCAACTTCACTTAAGTGAGTGCCGCGGCCGGTATTTCTCGTATCATTGGAAAACGACTTCGGGAAGCGACGTCCGAAGGTCGCGTCGAAATGGCCAACCACTACTTCGAATTCCACGACGTATCGAAATCCTTCGACGACAAGGCTGTCCTGCACAGCGTAAGTTTCTTCGTCGAGCAGGGCGAGACCGCCGTAATCATGGGCCGTAGCGGGGTCGGGAAATCGGTATCGCTGAAGCTGCTGCTCGGGTTTCTTCACCCGGACGAAGGCCGCATCCTCGTCGCGGGCGAAGACGTCACCGGGTGGAACGAGGCGCAGTTTGCGAAAATCCGCCGCCGCGCGACCATGGTCTTCCAGTCCGGCGCGCTGTTCGACTCGCTTACCGTCGCCGAAAATGTGGCTTTCCCGCTCGCCGGCCGCGAGGACTTCAAGACCGAAGAAAAGATTGGTGAGCGCGTCGCCGAACTTCTCGAAATGCTCGAGGTCCAGCAGTTTGCCGACCGCCTGCCCTCGGACCTGAGCACGGGCACCAAGCGCGCCGTCGCCATTGCCCGCGCCCTCGCCGAAGAACCCGAAGCAATCCTTTACGACGAGCCCACCACCATGGTCGATCCGCTGATGGCGGCCCACGTGAGCAACTTGATCCTGAAATTGAAGACGACGTTTCGCAAGACGTCCGTCGTGGTCACGCACGATACGCATCTGGCCAAGAAGCTAGCCGATCGCGTGATTTTTCTGCAGGAAGGCCGCGTGGCATTCTTCGGCACCTGGGCGGAACTGGAGCGCTCGCAGGACCCCTTCCTTCGCAACTTTCTCCTGGAAGACGAACTCATCCCCGCGCTGGATATGACCGCGTGACGGAGCATCCGCCGCCCGATCCAAAGCAGCAGCTTCCCCGTGTCATGGGCTTCTGGGATGTGCTGCTCTTCAACATCGCCGCGGTGCTCGGTCCGCGCTGGATCGCGGCCGCCGCGCACAACGGCGCATCCTCCATCACGCTCTGGATCCTGGCGGCGCTGGGATTTTTCGTGCCCACCGCGCTGGTCGTCGTCGAGTTATCCTCTCGCTTCCCGGAGGAGGGCGGGCTCTACGCCTGGTCGAAAGACGCCTTCGGCGATTTCCACGGTTTCCTCGCCGGCTGGACGTACTGGATCTACAGCGTTTTTTATTTTCCCGCGCTGCTGCTGGCCAGCACGTCGATGATCGCCTACGTGATCGGGCCGCGCGGAGCGGAACTAGCGCAAAACCGCACCTACCTGCTGGCGGGTTCTTTCTTCCTGCTGGGAGTAGCGGTCATTCTCAATATCGTAGGGCTGAACATCGGCAAGTGGCTGCAGAACGCGGGGGGCGTCGGCACCTATATTCCTCTACTGATCCTTCTAGCGGTTGCGTTCCTCGTGTGGCTTCGGCATGGATCGGCGACGCACTTCACGTTGCCGAGCCTGGTCCCGCACTGGGATTGGGACACGGTGAATTTCTGGCCGCAGCTCGCCTTCGCCTTCACCGGACTCGAAATGGCCTCCATGATGAGCGAAGAAATCAAGGACCCGCGCCGCACCCTTCCGCGGGCGATCTTTGGCTCCGGCGGCCTGATCGCGGCGCTCTACATCATGGGAACGGTTGCGGTGCTGATCCTGATTCCCGCCGGGCAGGTGGATACCAAGAGCGGCGTCTTTCAGGCAATCGCGTCCGGTTCCACGATCCTTCGAATTGGAGCAGTGGGAATTCTGGCGGCTCTGCTGGCGTCGGTGGGAAACGCGGGTGGCGTGGGAACCACGGTAGCCGCCACCGGCCGCCTCCCGTTCGTTGTTGGCATCGACCGCTACCTGCCACCCATCTTCGGCAGGCTTCACCCCCGCTGGAAGACGCCCTACGTTTCCATTCTAGTGCAGGCGGGCGTATCCTCGGTCGTCCTGCTCCTGATCCAGATCAACGAAACCGCCAACAGCGCCTACCAGATCCTTGTAGACGCGACCACCATCATCTATTTTCTCTCGCTCCTCTACATGTACTCCTCGGCGATCAAGCTCGCCTATCGCAAGGATCGCGACGCGCACCCGAACGCCATCTTGATTCCCGGCGGAAAAGCCGGAGTGTGGCTGGCAGCCTCGCTAGGATTCCTGGTAACGCTCGGTGGGATTGCGCTGTCGCTGATACCGCCCGGCGAGTCTTCAAACAAGTGGCTATTCGAAATCAAGCTGCTAGGATGCACGATAGTCTCGGTGCTATTGGGCTTGATCCTCTACTATCGCGGCGCCCGAGCAAAAGCCCGCGCCGCTAAAAACCTTCTTCGACCAATTGACTCACCGTGAGCCGCGAAGCTGGCTGCGTAGCGCGCCCGCCGAGCAAGCTCTCCACATATTTCGCCAGGATGTCGCACTCCAGATTCACCGAATCCCCCGCGCTCATCTTCCCGACGTTCGTGTGCTCGTAAGTAAAAGGAATAATCGCAATGCTGGCGACGCCATCCGCCCACCGCGCCACCGTGAGACTGATTCCGTCAATCGCAATCGATCCCTTCTCTGCCACGTAGCGCCGCAAATCCTCCGGCACCCGCACCGAAAGCCACCAGCTGTTGCCCTCGAGCGTCACTTCCGTAACGCGCCCAGTTCCATCGACGTGCCCTTGAACAAAATGCCCGCCCAGCCGCGCCCCAGCGGCCAGCGGCCGCTCCAGATTGACAAGATCCCCGGCTTTCTTTTCGCCCAGCGAAGTCCGCCGCAATGTTTCACCGGAAAGATCGGCAGCGAAGTGCCCCGCATCGAATTCCACGACGGTAAGGCAGCACCCATTCACCGCAATGCTGTCGCCAAGCTTCATATCGCTCGCGATGGCGCCTGCTTCCGCGCCCGCGAGACTCACGCGCAGCCGCCCGCCATCCGCGCGCCCCTCATTCGACTCAATTTCCCCGGTGTGTTCCGTTATGCCCGTAAACATCGCGAAAATATCCCTCGACGGCAAAATCGCGTCCCAATCCGTGCAGCGTCAACCGCGAAAGCGAAGGCGCGTTGAGAAAACCGCTCGAAGGCAACGCCGCGAGCGGCACTCCCCCCGTTCCCATGATCTTCGGCGCATAGAAAAGCACCATCTTGTCCACAATTCCTTCGGCGATGGCCGCGCCATTCAACTCCGCGCCCGCCTCCAGCAGTAAATTCAGAATCTGCCGCCGCCCCAGCTCGCGCAGAACTTCGCGGAGCTCCACATGCCCCTCGCGCGCCGGCACGCTGACCACTTCGACCCCGGCGCGCTCAATCGCGCGACTCTCTTCCGTGCTGGACGGCTGCGCGGTAAACACAACCACATCTCCGTCCGCAGATTCGACAATTTTTTTATCTGGAGTAATCCGCAAGCTCGAATCCACCACCACCCTCAGCAGCTTTCGCCTTCGCGCCAGCCCGGTGCGGTCGGTCAGAAGGGGATCGTCCGCCAGCACCGTGCCAATCCCCGTAAGAACGGCATCAGCCGCATGCCTCATCCGCTGGCCGGCCTCCCGCGCCGGGCCGTCGGTAATCGCGGTTTCGTGCCCCGGCCTCATCGCGATCTGCCCATCGAGCGTAAGCGCAGCCTTCAGCGCGACGAACGGCAGCTGTGTTTTGATCCAGCACGCGAAGTCCTCATTGAGGCGCATCGCCTCGTCTTGCTCAATACCCTCGGTCACATGAAGTCCGGCGGTGCGCAGTTCGGCAAAACCCTGCCCGGCCACTTCGGGATTGGGATCTTCCATCGCGGCCACCACGCGCCGCACCCCGGATGCGATGATCGCTTTCGTGCAAGGGCCCGTGCGACCGGTGTGGCAGCAGGGTTCGAGAGTCACATACAGCGTCGCGCCGCGCGCCCTTTCGCCCGCTTCCCGCAGAGCGACAATTTCCGCATGATCGCGCTCGTCGTAACGATGATATCCGCGCCCCAACGCCTCGCCGTCCTTCACCACCACGGCGCCGACCATCGGGTTGGGATGCGTGAGAGCGGTGCCTTCGCGGGCCAGTTCTAGCGCTCGCTCCATCCACGTGATGTCGTCCGCGGTGGCGCTAGTCGAAGAGCGAATTAACGTAGGTTTGTGCATCGAAAGGCACCAGATCGTCTATCTGCTCGCCCGTGCCGACAAACCGGATCGGCAGATTCAATTCCCGCGCGATGGCCACGACGATACCACCTTTCGCGGTGCCGTCGAGCTTGGTCAGCACGATTCCCGTCACTCCCGCGTGGCTCCAGAACTCGCGCGCCTGGTTCAATCCATTCTGGCCAGTGGTGGCATCGAGCACGAGCAGCACTTCATGCGGCGCGCCCGGAATGATCTTCGCGGCGGTGCGTTTCATCTTCTCAAGCTCGGCCATCAGGTTCGATTTCGTATGCAGCCGCCCCGCCGTGTCCACGATCACCACGTCGCTCGACCGCGCGCGCGCCGCCGTCAGCGCGTCGAAAATCACCGCCGAAGGATCGGAGCCGGATTTCTGCTTGATCAATTCCACGCCCGAGCGCTTCGCCCACACCTCCAGCTGCTCGATGGCCGCCGCGCGAAACGTATCCGCGGCGCAGAGCATCACGCTCGCGCCTTCTTTTTTCAAGCGGTTCGCGAGCTTGCCGATCGTGGTCGTCTTCCCGGTTCCATTCACGCCCACCACAAACAGCACGCGCGGCGCCGCATCCGCCTTGCCGTTGGCGGCTGGCGGCGCGGCCTTCGCCAGTATTTTCGTGATCTGGTTCTTCAACTCGAACTTCAGCGACGACGCGCCTTCGAGCTTGTGCTGATTCACCTGTTCCCGCAGAGCCGCCAGCACTTCCTTCGTGGTGGTCACGCCGATGTCGGCCCCCAGCAGCGCCGATTCCAGCTGTCGCAGCAGTTCCGGGTCCACCGGTCGGTCGCCCGTGAGTATCTGCTCGACCTTCGCCGCCAGCTCCGTCCGCGTCTTGCTGACGGACTCCTTCAGCTTCTCCAGCAGCGTGGGTTCAGGTTTCCCGAAAAGTGAGATCATGAAAGTTTGCCGCGTCCTTCAAAGGAAACTTCATTCTAACAGAGGATGGTTTGGGGATACTCGTAGCCTAGCCAGAAGAGCGATTCGAATGGTTCAGGGGGACCGATCAGACTTCGACAAGCGTTGCGCTCAGCCTCAGCATGCCCTTTTGGACGGCCGCTTCGAGCGCCGCGACGACTTCGGGGTCAAATCGCGAAATGGCCAGCGAGCGTATCCGCTCCAGCGCAAAATCCAGGTCCATCGCCGATTGGTAGGGTCGGTTCGTGGTGATGGCATCGAGCGTATCCGCCACCGCGATAATCCGCGCCATCAGCGGAATCTGTTCCGCGGGCAAGCCGTAGGGATAGCCCTTGCCGTCCATGCGCTCATGATGCAGTTCGATGCCCGGCAGCACATCCTTCAGCTGCCCGACCGGTCGCATGATATTCGCGCCCTTGATCGTGTGCTGCTTCATCAGGTCGAACTCTTCGTCGGTCAATTTGCCCGGTTTCTTCAGCACCCGGTCGTCGACACCGATTTTTCCCACGTCGTGCAGCAGCGCGGAGATGCGCAGCCGGTCCAGATCCTCGGCGTTCATGCCCATGCCGTGCCCGATGATCGTGGAATAGCGCGCCACCCGCCCGGAGTGACCCCGCGTGTAGGGATCCTTCTCGTCGATGGCCGCCGCGAGCATCCGGATGGACCCAAGAAAAAGCTCGTGGTTTTCTTCGGCCGCCAGCCGCAGCTTGTCGACGTACACCTCGATGTGCCCGGCCATCTGATTGAACGTGTCGGCCAGCTCCCCAATCTCCGCCGCGCCGCGCACCTCGACGCGTTCGTGGAATTCCGCGCGGCTCATCGCCCGCGTCGATTCCACCAGACCCCGAATGGGTCGTGTGATCCCCAGCGCGAAGAGATATCCGATGATCAGCGCCACGAACGTAACCACCACCACGAAGCTCAGAGCCTGCGCCGTCAATTCCTTCACGCCGGCATCCAGACGCGCATTGTCGAGCCCGCGCTGCGCGATCACGGCCCAGCGCAGCTCCGGAATCGTGCTGTAGGTCCCGATCATCTCGACCGGACGGCCCTTTCCCTTGGCGGGCAACGTGAAGCGCATGGTCTCGGTAGCCCGCAATTCCTGCGGCAGATCCCGCACCTGCCTCACCACCGGCGAGAGCGAAGTCACGTCTTGTCCCGGCACAAGTTCACGCGTATTGGGGTACGCGACGATGTGTCCGTGGACATCCACAATGTAGACGGTGCGGTCACGGACGCTGGCGTCCTGAATACGCGCCACCAGCCGGTCGATGGAAACCACCGACCCGAACATCCCCGCAAACTGGCCATCCGCCAGCAGCGGTACGGACATCACCAGCGCGGGCCGGTTGTCTTTCCCCAGGCCGAACGGCTCGCTGACGAAGTTGAGCTGTTCGATGCTGGCCGTGAACGCGCGTTTCAGCGCCACTTCCACGAAGGGGTCCTGGTCGGCGCGGAAGCTTCCGGCCGATTGCCCCTTGGCCTCTTTGTTTACCGCGGTCACGTAGAGAATGTTGGGATTGTTTTCGACGAAGTCCTGCAACAGGCGCGAAAGCTGCGGCGCGTGAGTGGGATCGTCCACGTTCTCGATCCACCCGGTGAGTGCGAGCACCTGCCGTTGGCTTTGAAGCTGTTCGTGCAGGCTCTGCTCCACCTGCAGCGTCTCGCTTGCGAGGGAACGCGTAATCTCGCTCTGCTGGACGCGCTCGGTATCCTGCAGCTTCTCTTCGCTGAGGCTTATCACTTGCCGGTGGTAGAGCCACAAGGGGGTAACGCTGACAAGCAGAAGGGCGCCCAGCACGATCCAGAGGATTCGCAATTTGCGCGTCGAGAGCTGCCTGGGCGCCGAAATGGACATAGAAATCCCACTAAGATGCTATCGAACGGCAAGGGTGGGCACAACGGAACCGTGGTGTAGCGTTGCGGATACGCCACGTGGCGCGTTCGGCTACAGGCGCGGGAATTTCAGGCGAGGCTCATCCCCGGCGATCAGCCGTTCGATATTCGCCCGGTGTTTCCAAAGCACGAGGAGGGAGATAAGTATCGTTCCTTGAGTCACGTAACCGGGCGGCGCGTGGCGCGGGGCGTAAAACAGATGAACCAATACGGGCAGCGCGGCCGCCGCCACCACCGACCCCAGCGAGGAGTAGCGCCAGAAGGCCACCACCAGAATCCACAGAACGATCGCCACGATCACCGCTTCGCGGCAAATCGGAATAAACACTCCGAGGCTCGTCGCGACGCCTTTGCCGCCTTTGAATCCCAGCCATACCGGGTACATATGCCCCACAACCGCCGCGATCGCACTAGCCATCATCCATCGCGTGCTGTTGCTGCCAGTCGCCCACCGTTCTGCGATCAGCACCGCTGCATAGCCCTTTGCCGCATCGAGCGCGAGCGTCAACACTCCTGCGAAAAGGCCCGCGTTGCGCGCGACGTTTGCGGCTCCGATATTGCCGCTGCCCTGGTCTCGGATGTCATCGCCCTCGCCGGCCTTTACCACCAGATACCCGAACGGTATCGAGCCAAGCAGATACGCGATGATGAGCACCAGTCCTGGATCGTTCACACGAAACCTTTCACGAACGGGAAAGTTCGCAGCCGCCTGTATTCGGCGCCAGTCGGTTTCAGCATACTCTCGAGCAGATAAAATTCGCTTTCGCGCGCCGACCCGAAGCTGCTTCCCGCGGCCTCCTCGGCGGCTCGTTCGAGCTTTTGAAATTCAGCGGGCGAGATTTTTTCGGGTTCCAGCCGCGCCAGAGTCAGATGAGGCACGTATTCCCGCGATTCCGATGGTATTCCCAGCGGCTCCAGCGCCCGCCCGACGTCGTCGGCAAGCCTCGCCAGATTCGCTGATGCTGCTACCGCGCACCACAGGACGCGGGGGCGCCGCTCGTGCGGGAAAAATCCCAGTCCGCGAAATTCCATCTCCACCGTCTGCTCGGACCGGATCGGCGCAAGCGCCGCGCAAATCGGCTCGGCATTGTTTTCGTCGGTGTGGCCGATAAATTTTAACGTGACGTGTATCCCTTCGGGGCGCACCCAGCGCGCATTCGGGCAACTCTTTTTGAGCTGCGCGATCAACTCCCGGAACCCCTGCCTCACCGTTTCGGGCAGATCGAGCGCGACGAAAAGGCGCACAGGTCAACTCCTGCCGTAAGAAGGAAACAGGAAATAGCGGCGCGCCGTATCGAGCGCGGATTGCGAAGCGAACAGCCGAATCCGGTCGCGGTCGCCCACAAAGCGGTGTTCTTTCTGGCGCGGGCCGCGTTCATCTGCAATCCCGATGTACACCAGCCCGACGGGTTTTTCCGGCGAACCTCCGCCCGGTCCCGCGATGCCCGTAACGCCGATTCCGATTGTCGCTCCGGTGCGTTTGCGAATTCCTTCGGCCAGCGCCATCGCCACTTCCGGGCTCACCGCGCCTTTTGCTTCCAGCAGTGATGGCGGCACATCCACCAGCCGCGTTTTCAGATCGTTGCTGTAGCACACTACGCCCCCCAGGAAGTAAATCGAGCTTCCCGGCACGTTGGTGAGGCGTTCGGCGAGCAATCCTCCCGTGCAGCTCTCCGCCACCGCGATGGTCGCGCGATTCTCAGTCAGAATCCGTCCGGCGACCTCTTCAAGCGTCTCCCCGCGCGTCGAATAAAGGTGTTCGCCGAGTGCCAGCGCCATGCGGTCGCTGATTTCATCGAGCAGCTTTTCCGCTTTGCCCGCATCGTCCGACCAGGTGCTGGGGTGCAGCTGAATCCCGGGCGGGGAAGCGAGGATCGTGGTTTCCGTATCGGGATAGAGAGAGTAGAGCGGCGAAACGCGCGTCTCCACTTCCGATTCCGGCAAGCCGGTGATGCGGAGTTCGCGGGTGAACAGGCGCTTGCGTCCGGCAAATCGCGCCAGGCGCGGCTTCACTTCCGTTTCGAAAAGTCCCTGCAGCTCCGCCGGCACGCCGGGAAGCAGAATCACGATGTGCCCGTTCGCTTCGAGCCAGAGTCCCGGCGCGGTTCCCTTGGGATTGGGCAGAACCGTCGCCCCTTCGGGCACGAGAGCCTGGCGGGCATTGATCTCCGGCATCACGCGCCCGGGGCGGAATCGCTGGAAGCGCTCCTTGATGTGCTGGAGGATGCGTTCGTCGGTGTGCAGCTTGCGGCCCATCAGCTCGGCGACGGTTTGGCGGGTGCGGTCGTCGTCGGTGGGCCCGAGTCCGCCGGAAGACACGATCAGCTCGGCGCGATCGAGCGCGTGGCCGAACGATGAACGCATGTCGTCGGGCGCGTCTCCCACCACGGCTTTGTGAATCACGCGAATGCCCAGCTGATTGAGCTGCGAAGTAAGAAAAAGGGAATTGGTATCGAGGCGGTAGGGAGTAAGCAGTTCCGAACCTACTGCGATGATTTCGGCCCGCATTGCGGTCAGTTAACCGTTCAGGGGAAGCCCTTCGACGTCCCAGTCGAGAGTGTAAAGAGCGTTATTGGTGGCGATGACTGCGCGATGCGAGGGCAAAAGCGCCAGTCCCACGATGTTGCTTCCGCCGAGTACCACCTCGGCTTCCGCGCCGGGCGTCAGGCGAACGATGCCGCGCCTGCCCCCAAGCGATCCGGCCACGTAGAGATTCCCGAGGCGGTCGAAAGCAAGGCCCTGCGGCCGTCCCAGGCCGCGAAAAAAAACGCTCACTTCACCCGCCGGCGAGATGCGGAAGACGCGGTCGAAGCTGGACGTGGTGGGCCCGGTGACAAAAAGCTCGCCCGCCGGGCTGAACGCGAGATGATACGCGGCGATCGACGGTTCGAGCGTCGCAAACACAAAAATTTCCCGCTCCGGGCTGATCTTGAAAATCGTGCCGCTGCGATCGCCGACGTACAGACTCCCGTTCTTGTCGAACGCGAGGCCCGTGGCGATGCCCATTCCTTCGATCCACTGCATAGCGCGTCCATCGGGAGAAACGCGATGCACGGTGCCGTCGTTCCGGCAAGTAACGAAAAGGTAGCCGTTCTTGTCGAGCGCGAGACCCGTGGGATTGATCAATTCGGTGATAAACGGCTTGATTGAATGGTTGGCGGTGATCTTATAAAGCGAGACGGGAACTTTCTGCCCGCGCTGCCCGCTGAAGGTCACGTAGACATTGCCCTCGGCATCCACCGCGGGATTGCCCACCGGATGCAAGTTGTCTGCGACCTGCACTCCCAGCGCAATCGGAAACGGAGGGCTTTCGACGCTTCCCATGCGCACACGCACCGCTCCACCTACAGCCCCGTCGGGCACGCGGGCGATCAGAACTTCCTCCGCAGCCATCACCAAACTGCCTTCGGCCGCGCCAAA
The DNA here is from genome assembly GCA_964600355.1 of uncultured Acidobacteriaceae bacterium. Lineage (GTDB taxonomy): Bacteria > Acidobacteriota > Terriglobia > Acidiferrales > UBA7541 > Palsa-295. The sequence goes on along the minus strand of CAZRKW010000082.1, from coordinate 3,869 downwards.
TTGCACCTGCGGCCGCGTGTGATTACGCACCGCGAAGCCGTTTCCCCGGATGGAAAGCTCGCCGCCCGGAAGGGCCGCGGCCGGTTTCACGCTTTCAATCCTCGGTGCGCCGTTAGTTTTTGCGCTCAAATCGATTTTTCCCCAGCTTTACAGTTCTACTCGCTGCCGCCTGGAAAGTCCCGCGAATTCCCGCGAACCGTTCCGCTAGAGTCCGGCCGCGTGTGCGATCCACAATCCAAGAGCGGCATAAACGCCGGCCATCCAATCGTCGGCCATGATGCCAAGCCCGCCTGGCAAAGACTCCGCCTGCCGCGCCGGAAACGGTTTCCAGATATCAAACGCCCGGAAAAGTATAAAACCCAGCAGCAAATATTTCCAGTTGAGGGGAGCCAACGCCGCGACGTAAGTCAGGAATTGCCCCGACACTTCGTCCACAACGACGCACTGCGGATCTTTAGTCCGCAAAAATGTCGCGGTGCGGTCCGCCGCCCAGACGCCAACGACGGCAATAACCACCGTGATCGCCCAGGCCAACGGCCATCGCACCGCACCAGCGGCGAAAAACGTTCCGTAGGCACTCAGCGCCACGCGCGAACCGAGAAGCACGTAGAGAGCGACACCGACCAGCGAGCCCCATGTCCCGGGAGCGACCGGAATATAACCGATACTGAGCACGGTCGCGATGGCGACGGCAACCGCGGGCCTGGGGCTGGTTTGAGCGAAGGCCCCCGGGCTTTTCGCCGGGGCCGGAGAGGGCGCGTCAGTCCTGGCGCTCATCAGTATCTTTCCTTACGTATTTCTGCGGAGGCTTCTGCTGAGTCTCGTCTGGCGTGGATTCGTCGATCACCGGCTCGCTAATCTTGTATTTCTCGCTGGCCCAGTTGCCGAGGTCGGTGAGCCGGCAGCGCTCGCTGCAGAAAGGGAAATCGGCGGTTGACTCGGAATCGGTCGGCTTCCGGCAAATGGGGCATTGCCACTTCATAGTCCAGGAACACTCCCGAAAAAGGCGCGGTTTTTCCAATGCACAGAGGTCGCTAAGAGTGTCGAGTCAGTGGGTGCGCTTTCTTTTGTTTTCAGCAAGATAGGCGCGATTCCGTTCGTCCATGTGTGTCGGGTGGATTCTGCCATTTTCGCCACCTTTTTCGACCTCATTTGCGCTCCCGAAAGCCACAGTAGCACGGGCAAAGAAAATTGGAAGGGAGTACTTCGCGTGGTAGGAATTCAGCGGGACGTGAGTATCGGGAACAGATCGTTTGCCTTGATCCTGGCGACGTGCGGCGCAGGGCGAGTGGGCGCGTGGATTTCAGTGACGCGCGCGATCAGGTCGTAGTCTTTTACTCCGGTTACTTCGACGCTTGCCAGCGTGCCGGGCTGCGGGAGGTCAGCCGCGTCGCTAACGCCCTCGAATTCAGTGATATAGACCTTTCCGTCGATATCGGGAGCCATGCCTTCGAGGCGCGCTTCCCAGATAAGGTCGGTGTCCTTCGAGGGGCCTTCGAGCATTACCTCGAGCCTTTGGTGCAATTTTGCCCGCAGCTTGCGCTTCACGATGCCTTTTTGCACCTTCATCAGCGCATTTTTGCGCTCCGCAATCGTCCTTGCGTCGACCTTGTTCTCGTGGGTAAAGCTGTTCGCGGCGTCTTCGTCAGAATACTCGAAGACTCCCATCCAGTCGAATTCGGCGGCGGTCACGAAATCGCAGAGTTCCTGGAAATCCTGCTCCGTCTCGCCGGGGAAGCCTACGATGAACGACGTCCGGATGGAAACGCCGGGAATGGTCAACCGGATTTTTTCGAGCGTTTTCAGGAACGCGCCGGCATGGGAGCCGCGCTTCATCTTCGCCAGGACGTTGCGGCTGGCGTGCTGCAGAGGGATGTCCATGTACTTGGCGAGCCGGGGGTGGGCGGCGATGGTGTCCAGCAGGCGCGGCGTGATGCGGTTGGGGTAGCAGTAGAGAAAGCGCACCCAGTGCAGGTCTTCCACCTGCGCCAGGCGCTCCAGCAGCAGCGGAAGGCCGTCGCGCAGGCCGAGGTCTTCGCCGTAGTAAGTGGTGTCCTGCCCGATCAGCGAAATCTCGCGCACCCCCGCCGCGGCGAGGTTTTCCGCTTCGCGCACCACGGACTCAAAGCGGCGGCTGCGGAATTTTCCGCGTAGTTGCGGGATCACGCAGAACGTGCAGGGATGGTCGCAGCCTTCGTTGATCTTGATGTATGCGGTGTGCCGTGGCGTCGAAAGGATGCGCGGAGAAAGGTCATGGTAGAGATACGTAGGCGCCTGGTCCGTAGTTGCCGCATGCGCGTCGAGTTCGCCTTCGCATGCCGCCAGGATCTGCTCGACTTCACCTGTGCCAATTACGGCGTCCACTTCGGGGATCTGCTCGCGGATTTCGTTGCGGTAGCGTTCGACCATGCAGCCGGCGACGATCAGCTTTTGCGCGCGGCCGAACTTCTTGTACTCGGCCATTTCGAGGATGGAGTTCACCGACTCCTGTTGCGCGGGCGCAATGAAGCTGCAAGTGTTGACCACGAGGACATCGGCTTCGCCGGGCCGCGGAGTAATTTCGTATCCCCCGCGCGCGAGAATGCCCATCATCACCTCGCTATCGACGAGGTTCTTCGGGCACCCCAGGCTCACAAATCCGACCTTCGGCATCGCAGACCAGTCCCTTAAGCTGCTTGCAAACAGGTAATTCTAGCATGTCGAGCCGAGTGTGAGCCGGGATGTTCGCCGGTCACCGTCCGTGATGGTGGTTGGTAAGGAGTGAACCGATCAAATCAAGAGGGATCCATCGCTCAAAAGGCGAGCGATGGAGAACCGCTCTTCGCTTGGCTCGACAGCTTTTTGGTTGGACGCGCGGGAGGGCTTTGGCCCGGCGCGTGTGCCTTGGCCGGGAGACAATTTGTAGCTATGCGGTTCTTCGCGGCGACGGTCTCCCCACGATGCGATTCTTTGCGGCGATTCGTTTCTTCACCGCTTTACCCTTCTTTGTGGCGCCGCTCTTCTTCCCGATTTTGCGCGCGTCTTTGCCCGCGACGTCAACGGCTCGCCACATGTACCAGCTGGCTACGGTGCGCCAGGGGCGCCAGCGCTCGCCGAACCTGGCGAGTTCCTTGGGCTTGGGAATACGGCGCTTGCGGTAGGTGAGCGCGAAGCCTTTCTGCACGCCGTAGTCGTGTATGGGAAGCACGTCCGGGCGTCCGAGGCGGAAAATCAGGAACATTTCGACCGTCCACGCGCCGATGCCGCGAACGGAAATCAGGCGCTCGACCAATTCCTGGTCGGACATTTTCTGGGCGTCTTCCATTGTGGGGACGATTCCGTCGATTGTTTTCTGCGCGAGGTCGCGCACGGCGGCGATTTTTGCGGCCGAAAGGCCGGCCTTGCGAAGCTTCTGCGGACGCGCGCGCAGAAGTTCTCCCGGAGTAGGGCAGCGGCCGTTCGTGCCGAGCGCCTTGATCCTGCCAAAGATTACCGCGGCGGCCTTTCCGGCGATGCTCTGGTAGGTTATCGCGCGGAGAAGCGATTCGTACGGCGTCTGCTCCTCGTCGATATTCAGCTTGAACTCGATGGATTTCTCGATCAACGCGGCGAGGCGAGGGTCGTCCTTGGTGATGTGCGCGATGGCCTCGCGATGATCGAAAGCGTGCTGCGAATTCTCCGTCATAGCCAGGCAAGAATACTGTTTTGCGGGACAGTGCGTCCAAAATTTCTATTGATTCGATTGTGGTGGCGCAGGCCCTTCTGCCTTCGCCGCGTACAGGTACAGCGAAGAGCGGCGATGGCACTGTGCTAGTATCCAAAGCTTATGCAAACGGGAATCATTGGGCTGCCGCAGGTAGGGAAGACGAGTTTGTTCCGCATTCTCACGA